>JAILLS010000041.1 GCA_024693025.1 Succinivibrio sp.
GAGCTGCTTAGTATCTTCAGTACCTGTCGGTATGCAGTGAGGCTCGGTACTCTTCTGCTGTTGTTTCTGTTCAATATACAATCGAGCCTGATCAATTAATGTCTGAGGTAGGCCTGCTAGCTTACCTACTTCAGTCGCATAAGAATAACTCTGACTGCCTGGATTGACTGTATACTGGAAAATAATCTTATGCTGGTACTCGGTTGCCTTAAAGCAGATATTGCGTACAGTTTTATAGCGCTTTGCTAATGTAGCAATTTCAGGATAATGAGTGGAGAACAGGGTAAAGCAGTTAATATGCTGACAGAGGTATTGCGCAATGGCTAAGGCCAGTGCGGAGCCCTCAACCACACTCGTACCTCGTCCTACTTCATCCATCAGTACCAGACTGCGTGAGGTGGCATTACTGATAATGGAGGCAGCCTCCTCCATTTCGACCATAAAGGTCGAGCGTCCTGAGACGAGATCGTCTGAGGCGCCGATGCGGGTAAAGATCCGATCGAGATCGCCTATTAATGCCTGTTTGGCTGGCACAAAAGAGCCGATTCTGGCCATGATGGCTATCAGCGCCGCTTGCCGCATATAGGTGGATTTACCGCCCATGTTAGGACCGGTGATCACCAGCATATGCTCATCTTTAAGGATCAAATCGTTAGGGATAAAAGGCTTAGAGGAGAGCTGTTCAATGACAGGATGGCGTCCTGCCTCTATCTGCAGAATACACTCTTCACTCAGCTGCGGTTTAACAAAATGATATTGCAGGGCAGCCTTAGCAAAGGAATGCCATACATCCAGCAGCGCCAGATTAAAGGCCAGATCGCGCAGGGTAGGCAGCGCATTCTGCAGCTTAGAGATTATTTCTTCAAACAGGCTCTTTTCGAGAGCTAATGCGCGGTCTTTGGCGCTGAGAGTCTGCTCCTCAAGCTCCTTAAGCTCAGGTGTGATATAGCGTTCGTTGTTTTTTAGCGTCTGACGTCTCTGATAATACGGCGGTACATGCTCTGACTGACTGCGGGGCACCTCTATATAAAAGCCATGTACTGAATTGAAGTCAACTTTAAGGGTTGCTATGCCGGTAGCCTTTTTCTCGCGCTCTGCGATCTCTTCTAGGAGTTTAGAGGAGCCATGCATCAGCTCGCGCAGGCTGTCAAGCTGCTCGTTATAGTGAGGTGCAATGACATTGCCATCGCGTAAAAAAGTGGAGGGGTCCTCTAAGATTGCCTGACGTAACAGCTCAAGAATTGACGTGTTTTCATTCAGCTGAGAAGCCAGCTCCCGCAGATTGTCAAAACCTCCGGCATTGAGCATGGCTTTCAGTTCCGGCACTAAGGCCAGGGCATCACGCAGGACCGCTAAATCCTTAGGTTTGCCAAGCTGCAGACCGATGCGTGCCGTGATTCTCTCAATATCACCAACCTTGGCGAGCAGTGCGCTTAGAGCATCCAGATCGATTTTGGTGAGTGATTCCACTAAATTAAGCCGAGCTCTTAAGATCTGATTGTTGCGCTGAGGTTCAAGCAGAATATGCTTGAGCCTGCGGCTGCCCATGGGGGTACTGGTCAAATCTAAAACCGAGAGCAGTGAACCCTTCTTTTCTCCGCGCAAAGATGTGAGCAGCTCAAGATTGCGCTGTGCTACCTTGTCGATGATCACGGCCGCACTTTTATCATCGCGGGAAATGGAGGTTACATGTTCAAGTGGTACCTTCTGTGTATTTTTAACATAACTGAGCAAGGCGCCCGCTGCACAGATCCCGCTTTCAAAAGCCTCCAGATCAAAGCCAAACAGACTCTGGGTGGCAAACTGGGTGCAGAGCTGGTGATAGCAGTCCCTAAATTCAAAAGACCATTTCGGCAGGGCCTTCTGACAGCTGATCTCCGCAAAATCCTGCCGGGCCTGTTTTGCCTGCTGCTCCGGCACCAGCAGTTCCACCGGCGAGATTTTATCTATATAGAGCTTTAGCGAGTTTAGATCGGAGGCCTCGGCTGCTTTAAAGGTTCCTGAGCTCAGACTCAGATAGGCACAGCCGAAGTTTTTTCTGCCCTGATAGAGCGCGGCT
>JAILLS010000086.1 GCA_024693025.1 Succinivibrio sp.
TGATTTAGTGAACCGAATACGCCTGGCGAAGATAGCGCTGTAGAACCACCTGTTCCCATGCCGAACACAGAAGTGAAATGCAGCTGCGCCGATGGTAGTGCAACGTACGTTTGTGTGAGAGTAGGTCATTGCCAGGCATCCTTTTTTAAAAACCGTAATACCGCGTGGTGTTACGGTTTTTTCGTTTATGCAATGGCGTGAGCATTGATGTGGTTTTTGTTAAAATAGATTTAGTTTTTATTTAGGAGCTAGTGATGCACAAGATTTCTTTACTGACTGGTGCGGCGGTTGTAGGTGCCCTGCTGGTTTATGTGGGTGGTGTTTACTATACAGGGGCTGTGGTGGATGAACATTTAGAGAAGCTTCCTACCTATCTGCAGTCAGATCCTAATTTCAAAGTCAGCCTTGAGGATTATGATTTAGCCTATATTCCTGAAGAAAATGGTTTCTTTAACAGTCATGGCGTGCTGCAGCTTACTTTAAAAGAAGATCAGAATCTCAAGTTAAACCTGAAGCTTGATATCGTCAAAAAGTTCTTAACAGCTGTAATCAATTTTGATCTGCCTGATTTTTATGCTCAGCTCAACAAGCTTGACGATGATGAGCTGTTTGAGGGCATCAATACTGATACCATCAGGTCCTCTTCCTATTTTAAGGTTCATGCCCTGCCTGAAAGCTATGCCTTCCATTATGACTTAGGCGGGGACTATCTCTTAAGTGCGCATAGGCCGCTCTCCGTGAATTTAGATGTATCTATTGAAGATGATCAGGCGTTTACCAGTGCCCTGGTGCTTAGAAATGTTTACACTAAGGATGACGAGGATCAGCCGTTTGAAATTGGACAGCTTGATTTCAAATCTGAATTTACCGGTCTTCCGCTGCCTCGTCGTATGGGATCAGGATATCTGAATCTTGATGATCTTAATGTCTCAGGGGTGAGCATTGAGGATCTGGATTTCTCCTATGCTGCAGGAGAGCTCGATAAAAATGGGAATTTCCCGCTTAAGCTAGCCTTAGAGCTTGGCAAAGTGGACAACAAATTTGATGACGTCAAGCTGAAGCTTTTGCTCAAAAATCTGAATATTCATGATCTGGATGAGCTGGTGGGCAAGGATGAGCTTACCGACGAAGAGCAGAAAAAGCTGTTGAGCACGCTCAGAGAAGTTAAGGTTGATCAGTTTGATTTCAAATTACTGGCTGATTCCCTTAATTTAATCAAGTTGCTCTCTGGTACAAAACTTGGCAAGAGCGAGGTCAACGTGCAGTTTAAAGGAGAGCTTGATCATGATGGTTCCTGCACTGCAGAAGGTCTGAACGGCACCTTCAAGCTTGAGAGCGAAGAGGATTTCACCGGTGGCCGGCTAATTGCCGATCACGAGCGCTATAAAGCCGATATTGAGGTTAAAGCCGGCAAGATACTGGTCAATGGCCAGGAATTATTTTAGGTCTTATCTTTAAGCTATGAACAGGAAGAAGCTGTTAATTTCTTTAATCCCCATGCTGGTGGGGATTATTGTCGGAGTGGGAGTACTGCTGGTGGACCCTAACATCGGCAAAAACTTCGGTGAACGTCTGTACTCCACCAGTTTAAGAGTTGAGAGCTTCTATCATGCGGTGGCCCGCGCTGCACCGAGTGTGGTGAACATCTATGTGACCAATCTCAATAGTGATTACACCTCGCCTGCGGTGGATCTCGATGATATTACCGCCAGCGCGTCCGGAGTCATTATGTCTACCAACGGCATCATAGTAACCAACTATCATGTGGTGCCGTCAGTCAATGCACCTAACAAGGCGGTGTGGGCTCAAACCCGCGAAGGCAAGATGTTTCAGGCTTTTATCGTAGGCTATGATCGGCGTACTGATATAGCCGTGCTTAAGGTTGAAGCAGAGGGCCTGCAGCCTATCAGCCTGAATAAGAGCTATGAACCTGAGGTTGGAGATGTGGTGCTGGCCATTGGCAATCCTAATAATCTTGGTCAGACGGTTACGCATGGCATTATTTCTGCAATCGCCAGATCAGGTTCAGGCCTGCTCGGACGCGATCAGATGAATATTCGGGAAGGGCTGCAGGATTTAATTCAGACCGATGCGCCTATAAACAGCGGTAATTCGGGGGGCGCACTCATCAATACGGCAGGAGATCTGGTAGGGATCAATACCGCATCCTTCAACGGCTATCAGACCTATGGCATCGGTTTTGCGGTGCCTGCCAAGATGGTGATGGAGGTCACCAGTGAGATCATCCGTCATGGCCATGTGGTAAGAGGATATTTGGGGATTTCTGATGATGGAACCACGCAGCTGCCCAATGGACGGGGACTGGGCGTCAAGGTGGGCTATATCGATCCTGAAGGACCGGCTTTTGGCCTGCTCTTTGTGGGAGATATCATTGAAACCGTGAATGAGCAGCGCATTACTTCCCTTAAGAGCCTGATCGCGATTATTTCGCAGAGCAAGCCGGGTACCGAGCTCGTCTTCAAGATCATCCGCGATGGTCTGGAGACCGAGGTTAAGGTCACCTTAATCGAGGATCGCACGAGTATCGATGAGAGCTAGGCTTATGCCCGAAGCTCGGGCTCAAGTTTGGCAATAAACTCAAGCGCTCCGTCCAGATCCAGCGCACTGCGTGCATAGCTGAGTCTTAACAGTTCAGGACTTAAGAATTCATCGTATTTGTCAATACAGAGCGAATACTGCTTAGGCACGAGATCGAGGCTCTGCAGAGTACTGTCATGCAGAATCTTCTGTACCGCCTCTTTCAGCGAATCACGCGAGGTGAAGCCCAGCTCGATATGTGAGCCCTGCTGCTGCCCTTTGATGGAATACTTGCGCAACAGTGCGATAATGGTGCGCATCACGCGATCCCCGCGCCAGGGGAAGAGCGCAAGTCCTGAAGGTCCTTCGACAAGACAGGTATGTTCAAGGTCAAAATGCCTGAAGACCAGGAGCGCATGCTGAAAATGCTCCCGGGCCTGCTTGTTCAGAAACGGCGGAATCTCTCCTTCCTGATAGAGCCTGAACATTTCCCTGCGCACCACATCGTGAATTTTGCCGCTGTTGCCGTTGATCGCCAGGGGCAGGGCTTCATGTGGATAGGGTTTTACCCCGATGATGCGCCGCTCATGGCTTAAAAACACGACTTTCCAGGCTTTGCCTGCAAAGAGAAAGGTGGTATCCAGCGGCAGATCCTCGGTCAGAGGAACCGTACCGATGTTCTTATGATCATGCTCAATGGTGTATTCATCCGGAGTTTTAAAAGAAGCATAAAAATTCCAGTTGGAGACCAGTTTTTCACCGGAGAGTCCCAGCGTCAGGGTTTTGTCATTGAGCTGTACGAGCAGATCTGCAGCTCCGAGAGATTTTAGAAACTGCATGAAGATCTTCTGATCGCAGAGAGAAAATGGTCCGGTGTGGCAGAGCAGTTCCCAGAGCTGCTTGGCTGAGGCACTGCCTAGTGAGGCAATGACCGAGAGCGTCTGCTGTACTAGAGTTGAAAAGGCAAATTCATGCTCCTGAGGCGGCTCATACCAGTGTTTAAGCAGCAGCTTGACCATGGCCACGGCCAGGACCGTGTCCTCGGCAAGTTCATCCCTTAAGTGACTCTGCAGGGCATTTTCCTGTGAGATAAACAGTCTTAAGACGGCACTGTGATCGCGGCGCCCGGAGCGTCCTAATCTCTGTCTTAACGAGGAGACCGAAGAGGGCGGAGCGACCTGGGCTATGGAGTGCAGTTCACTGATATCAATGCCCAGCTCCAAGGTTGCGGTACAGATGGCGGTGGTGGGCAGACGTCCGTCTATCAGGCGCTGCTCCAGACTTTCTCTTAAGTCTTTAGCCAGCGAGCCATGATGAGGGAAAAATTCATTGGGCACATGGGCGGCCGCGGCCTGACGCTGCAGGAGAGTGGCCAAATGCTCGGTCTGCGCGCGTGAATTGCAGAACACCAGATTGGTACTGCCGCGCAGGAGGCGGAAGATATCCGCGGCAATGTCATGCATGTCTCTGGAGAAGGCCCCGTCTGCCTCGTCTGCATGCTCTGCGTCTTTTTCATAGCCGCGGATCTGGACCTTGAGCACATCCTGCTTGCCGCAGGGATCCTTGATGATCAGGGCATTGGGGGTGCAGTTAGGGCGCAGATAGGCAATCACCCCGTCATCCTCGGCAAAGGTTGCAGACAGCGCAATGCGGGGGATGCGGCGGCAGCACAGATTATCGAGACGATGCAGCTGTGACTGCAGCTGATAGCCGCGCTGACTGCCCATAAAGACATGAAATTCATCAATGATTACATAAGCTAAATGGGTAAAATCCTCTTTTAGCCAGCTGAGATGATGAATAAGCAGAGATTCTAAAGACTCAGGAGTTGTCAGGACTATCCCTTCAGGATGACGTAGCAGCTTTTCCTTGCGTCCTACATCGATGTCTCCATGCCAGGGAGTAACCGGCAGCTGCAGCTCGGCGGTCAGCTCCGTGAGCCTACGGTACTGATCGTTGATTAAGGCTTTGAGCGGACTGATGTAGAGCAGGCGCACCCCAGACTGGGGATTAGCCACAATGGCAGATAGGGCAGGCAGAAAGGCTGCCTCGGTTTTTCCGCTGGCAGTCGAGGCGGAGATAATAATATCCTGCTGCTGTTTGAGAATAGGCCTGAGGGCAGCTTTCTGCAGGGGATTAAGATCATGCCAGCCTTTTTTATAGATCCATTTCTGCAGTGGCTTTGCTAGAAGTTCACCGCTCTGTTCTGCCTCTGCCATAACACGCTGCCTTATCGGTTGAAGGACTACTCACAGGTCCGGTTAAAGGGTAAAAGAGGTGAGCTCATCATCCTCGGCACTGTCCTGAGCCTGATTCTTGTGATCCGCAACCGTGACCAGGGCGTTTTCATCCCTCTCAACCGCCACTTCTACCTTGTTGACCAGAGAATCCCACTGGATATCAGGGTTCTGTTCCAGCACGGAGAGCAGATCCACAAAGGCTTTGATGGTATTGCGCGGGGTGCGGAAATAGGCCTCACCGATATTCTGACTGCAGTGCTGCAAAAAGGCCGTAATGGCTTCATCAGGGACTAGATATTTCTTTTCATCGCCATTGGCAAATACCCTGCGGATATTGCAGAGCAGGACAAACAGTTCCTCAGGAGCAAGGTTATTGAGGGTGAGGATCGGACTATGGTAGTCAGTGACATTGGCAATCTGGGCAAAGGAGTTTTCCGCCAGACGGGAATGCAGGGCCTCATAGCTGTACAGACCCTTGCGCTGATCGAGCAGAAACTCCGGCGTGCCGCCAAGCAGGAAGCCCAGATGCTCAGCCGAGCCCTGCAGACAGTCGTTGAGAATGCGCAGGATCTGCTCATAGTTGGCGCTTCTGGCTCGCATCGAAGGCAGCTTGTAGAGATTGACCACCTCATCAAGATTCACCACAAGACCTTTGTAGCCTGCCTGTGTGACAAAGCGGGAGAGCAGTTTGAGATAATCATAGACATTGTTGTCATCCACAATCGAGCGTACGTTGAGATCGCGCCGTGCCTCGGTTTTGGTGGAATACTCGCCGCGCAGATAGCGTACTACGCAGTTTTTGAGATCTTCATTGTCGGTACTATAGGCTCGCCAGTAAGCTGCTATAACTTCGGCAAAATCATAGCCGTTGACGAGCTCAGAGAGCGAATTGAGCTGATCTTTGATTACGCGCTCCACCTCAACTCCCTGCTGTTCTGCCACGCGGCGCTGCTCAGTAATGAATTTTTCCACTAAAGGGATCATGGCATTGCCTTCAGGATGAGCGCGCGTGGAGAGATTGCGGGTCAGTTCCTTGTAGAGACTGCGGGCTTGACCGCTTGAGGCAAATAAGCGTTTGTCAGGAGAAAGATCGGCATTGAGCACGACGAGATTCTTTTCAAGAGCGATGTAACGGATGAGCTGCAGAAAGAAGCTTTTGCCGGCACCGAAATCACCGATAATGATGCGAAAAGCGCTGCCGCCCTGACAGATGTTGTCCAGATCCTCAATTAGGGCTTTGACTTCATTGACGCGGCCAACCTGAATATGTTCAAGTCCGATGCGCGGCGTAACGCCAGCTCGTAAAGACTGAATAATTGCGGTACGTTCACGTGGTTTTATTCCTGACATCTTAGATCCCCATACCAATTCACGCTGTCTTTATATTTTCATTATATATTGCATTATCTTGAAGTTCAAAAGGATATTAACTGCGCGGGATGATGTGGTGCAAATTATTAGATCTAGGTAAAAAGAAAGGCGGTGCTTAAACATCAGTCAGCACACCTAGCTGGAGCAGAATATGGCGCCAGCTAAGCGCTGTCATGAGCATGATTTAACGTCTTACGCCGGTGACGATGGCCCAGCCGGCACGGTCGGCGCTTTTTTCCACAATAAAGTCCTTTTCGTAGCACTGCATGATCTCTTCTGCCTGCTCGGTGAGGATCCCCGAAAGCGCCAGTCTGCCGCCCTGCTTGGTCAGAGTTGCGATCTGCGGCTCCAGAAAAATGAGCGGACCGGTCAGGATGTTGGCCACACAGATATCAAAGGGCTCGAGCTTGAGATCCGGACCGCCCAGCTTGAGCTGCAGCTGTCCCTTGACTCCGTTGCGCTCGGCGTTTTCCTCCGAGGCGATCATGGCCTGATCATCAACATCCACGCCATAGACACTCATGGCCCCCAGCTTCAGCGCAGCGATCCCGAGGATACCTGAGCCGCAGCCGAAATCCAGCACGCGTTTATCGTCAAGCTTGAGACTGTCCAGCCATTCTAGGCACATGGCCGTGGTAGGATGGGTACCCGTCCCGAAGGCAAGACCGGGATCGAGTTTAATCACTGCCGCATCAGGCTCCGTGACCTCAAGCCAGGTAGGGCAGACCCACAGATGTCTGCCGAATTTCATCGGCTTGAACTGATCCATCCAGGCTCTGATCCAGTTTTTATCCTCAAGGCGAACTTTGGCAATAGGGGTCATAAAGCCAAATTCGCGCCGCAGCTGCTCGACCACCGGATCGGCATTGAAGCCCTGCTCGTAGAGACCTGTCACCTCGGTATTAGGCCACAGACGCATCTGTCCGACCTCAGGCTCATAGATCGCATCATCCTGAGTATCCTGATAGGTGACGGCCAGGGCCCCGGTTTTTTCTAAAAATTCTGTAACTTTTGCGGCTGTTTCGTTATCCGTAACGACCTTGATTTGGATCCAGTCGGTATTATTGTCCATGTTCTAACGGTTAGCTGTCCGTCCTCCAAAACTTGATCTGAGTTGATTTATTTGATTAAAAACGGTTGAGAGAGCGGAATTTCCTGTCCCTCTCCAATCTGAGCATCCGCCAGCAGGCGGGTCAGACGCTGCTCTATGGTATAGCAGTTTGCGCCTAAATGACACAGAAATAAATTATGCTGCCGGTCGTACTGTACCTTTTTAAGACAGATCTGCCCTAAGGCAGCGCTGGAAACTCTCTGATAGTTCAGTACTTTGAGTAAGAGAAGCGAGCCCTGGCGATTGACATGCTTTAAATTGCTCAGTCCGCCTATCGAGCGCAGCAGGGCAATGACCTGCAGGTCGGGCAGACTTTTTGAATTGACTCTGAAGCCTGAGGCATTATCCCGAATATGCCGGCTTAAGCGCTGACGGTGATGGTTCTGCATCAGCGTCAGAGCACAGACTATGAGAACCGGAGCTAAGGCGGCGCAGAGGCAGAGCATCAGATAGTCATGCCCGAGCAGGGCAAAATGAGGCAGATTCAGTCTTAAATCAGGCTGATAGAGTTCACTTAAGTTTGCAAGACTGTCAAGCTGCAGATTGCGGCTGAGCAGGAACAGGGCGCAGGAGGTGAGCAGCAGGGCACTGAAGGAGCCTGGAAAGAAGAGCAGCATAATGGCCATCTCCATGGATACACACATGCCCACATGCGAGGTGATCAGGGTAATCAGCCCCAAGAAGGTCAGCAGTGCCTGCAGCCAGCCTTTGACAAAACAGGCGCGCATCCACATAATGCAGGGCAGGGCTATGAGATTAGAGAGCACCACGGCATTGATGATGGCAGACATGTTGGCCGCATCCGTCTGCTCCAGATTTCTGATCTCCAGCGCTACCTGAAAGCCCATGCTCTGCAGCAGGAGATAGGCAGGGGCAAGCACGACACTCAGCGCAGATTCAATGAAATTGGCGGTGATGAGATGGTAGATAAAGAGCTCGAGCTGACGTGAAATGATCAGCAGGGTGGCAAAGACAATGCCCGGCAGAGCAAATGCGCTCATGCCCAGCCATAGGATCTTGAGCGGATGCTGCTCATTAGGATAAAATTGCCCTATTCTGACCGGACGGGGCAGAAAGACAATGCATGAGGTCAGCGCAGCAATAATACAGGCGGTGGAGCAGATAAACTCAAGTTTCAGGTAGTTTTGGGCCAGAAAAAACAGCCAGGTATAGTTGAGACTGACTGTAAACAGCTGCAGTGTACGCGAGATCGCAGGGATGAGCAGTGCCGCCGTCAGCGTAAAGCAGAGCGGAAAACAGAAATCGCCGAGATTATGTGCATACAGGGCAAACCCCTCCGAAAAGAGTACCTCACCGAAGGTGGGGGAGAAGGCATAGGTACACAGGGCGGTCAAAACCAGCGGGATCAGCAGCATCAAACTGCGCTGCTGATAGCGATATCTTTGTAAGGTGCGCAAAGAGAGCTCCACATCTAAAATTTGCTTAATTTTAGCAAAGGCGCCAGGTCAATAGCAAAAAAATAACAGGGAGAGCGGTGTTAGCGCCCCTGCCTTGAAAGGGCGGCTAGCATCCGGATTGAGTGTGAAGATCACAAGAAGAAGTCATGTGGAAGATGGGGCCCTGCAGGGGCTGATTGCAGATCCGCTCCTGCGGCAGGTCTTAGCCTGCCGCGGAGTGAAAAATGCAGACGATGTGCAGGTGGCACTTAAACAGCTCCTGCATTATCGGGATCTCAAGGACATCGAGCTGGCTGCCAAACTGATTGGAGAGGCGATCCTGACGCAGCAGCATTTTCTTATCGCCGGTGACTATGATGTGGATGGGCTGACCGGCACAGCCTTAGGAGTCAGAGCACTGCATGCGCTTGGGGCACAGCAGGTGTCCTTCTATGTGCCTTCCCGCTATGAGGGCGGCTATGGACTGTCTGCAGAGGTAGTAAAGGCCTATGCAAAGCGCGGTGTCACCTTTGTCATTACCGTGGATAACGGCATCAGCAGTCATGAGGCAATTGAGTGCTGTCATAAGCTGCAGCTTAAGGTCGTGATCACGGATCATCATCAGCCTCAGGCGACCCTGCCTGCAGCAGATGCCTGCGTGGATCCGAAAAGAGAGGACTGTCGGTTTGCCTCAAAGAATCTGTGCGGAGTCGGCGTGCTGTTCTATGTGCTGCTGGCGGTGCGGGCCTATCTGCAGAAGGCGGGCTATTTTGCCACCCATCCGCGGCCTGAAATGGAAAACTTCCTGGATCTTGTGGCCTTAGGTACCATTGGCGATGTGGTGCCTCTGGATGCGAATAACCGGCGTCTGGTGAAAAGCGGTCTTAAGCGGATGGCGCTGGGAAAAACCTGCATCGGGATCAAGTCATTGGTACAAAGATGCAAGCTTGATCTGGCCCATCTGACTACACAGGCCATCTCCTTTTCACTCTGTCCTAAACTCAATGCCGCAGGCAGACTCAAGCTTGCAAGCAATCCGGCCATTGAACTTTTGCTGTGTGATGACCCTAAGCTTGCAGATGAGCTGGCTCTGAAGCTTGAGATGTGCAACCGCAGGCGCGGAGATTTTCAGCGGGTAGCCCTCAAGGAAGCCGAGGAGGATGCCAAGTCTCAGCTTGAACAGTCGGTACTGGTGCTGCATCGGGAAGGCTGGCTGCCAGGCATTGCCGGTCTTTTAGCCGGCAAGCTTAAGGATCTCTATCAGAAACCCTGCTTTGTGTTTACCGGAGATGACGAGCTGCTGCAGGGCTCGGCCCGTTCGATGAAAGGCTTTTCGCTCTCACAGATGCTCAATGAGCTTAATCTGAGCCAGCCTGAACTTATGGTGCGCTATGGCGGACATGATCAGGCTGCCGGTGTGGTGATCCGCGCTTTGGAGCTGCCAAGGTTTACGGAATTAGTCAATCAGGCGGCCTTAAAATGCGCCGTCTGTGAAGAGCAGCTGCTCAGTGACGGGATGCTGCCTGTGGATCATTACAGTCTGGATTTTGCCAGGCTGCTTGAGAGCTATGGACCCTGGGGCAACGGGTTTCCTGAGCCATGCTTTGATGGGGTGTTCTATGTGGACTCGGTGTTCTACCGCGCCAGTATCCGACTGATTCTCAAGCT
This sequence comes from Succinivibrio sp., assembly GCA_024693025.1. GTDB lineage: Bacteria > Pseudomonadota > Gammaproteobacteria > Enterobacterales > Succinivibrionaceae > Succinivibrio. The sequence goes on from JAILLS010000086.1 coordinate 10,326, forward strand.
TGAGGGAGAAGGTGGTCAGCAGTTCTCGGCATTTAAAATCTTCCCGAGTCAGGCAGAGCAGCAGATCTGTGCCGGAGACAAGGTGAAGATCCTCTATTCGCTGAAGGTAGACCGCTACGCAGCGCAGGAAAAGCTCACCGCTCAGATTGAAATGCTAGAGCGGCTCTAGAGCTTCAGAGATGCTGATGCAGGCAGTGCTCACCATACATAGCCGCACCGATGATGCCGGCCAGATTTAAATGCTGTGCAGGTACCACTGGAACTCCGACGGAGAGCTTGTCTTTGAACTTATCAAACTTTTTGGAAGCGCCTCCGCCTATTACAAACAGATCAGGATTGAGGATAAAGGCGACATATTTTAAGTAGCTGTTCAGCCGCTCACCCCATTCCTTCCATTTGAGCTCCTCTTTTTCACGCACCAGGGCAGAGCAGTATTTTTCGGCCTCCTCGCCTTTGAATTTAAGATGTCCAAGCTCGGTATTCAAGAAGGGAGTGCCATTGATAAAGATGGATGAACCTATGCCGGTACCCAGGGTGAGGAACACGACAACTCCGCGGCTGTCCTTGGCCGCACCGATTTCCGCTTCACACAGACCGGCCACATCGGCATCATTGGCCACAAAAACCTCACAGTTGAGGCTTTCGGAGAGCATCTGATTTACCGGGATCTCGACCCAGGATTCATCAATGTTCGCGGCAGTTTTGACAATGCCGTCCAGCACGCGGGCCGGGAAGCCGCAGCCGATAGGTCCGCTGTACTTGAGTGTGGTGACCAGGCGCTTGAGGGTTTCTGCCACAGCCTGAGGCGTTGCCGGATGCGGGGTTTCAAAACGCACTCGCTCACTGATAAGTTCGCCCGTCTTAGTGTCAACGATTGCACCCTTGATCCCGGTTCCACCGATATCCACGCCTAGAATTTGCATACCCGCTCCCTATGAAACTATGTGCTCCTCAAGGTGCTAGAGGAGACGCCTGCTTATACTTTCTCTCCCCAAAACAGGGCAGGACAGAGTCGAGCTAGATTGACAGGACAGGCCTGCAGCAAGGAGGAAAGGCTTTATATTTACACCTTTTCTTAGTATATTACTATTTTTTTCGCTATGATATGAACGATTTTCGCATTTTTGCTGTTTACCGCGCAGATGCTGTTCAGATCCTGTGACTTTAGAGTATGCTTGTAAGTTTCAGCAGCATAAAAGTGCAGCTGAAGCTAGGCTAAAAAAGAGCAACAGAGTGGAGGACTTAAAGTGGGAATAACTGAGCTGTTCTTAAAGCTGGGACTCTTTTTTGGAGAGATGAGGGCGAAATATCGGCAGTTTCCAAATGCTACCAAAGCGGTGCTCGTGCTGCTGCTCTGCCTCTGGACCGTCTTTCAGCTCTATTACACCACCTTAGGCGCGATCAGTGCACTAAATCTGCGCGCCTGTCATGCCGTCTTCCTGCTGCTCTTCACCTTTGCGCTGTGGCCAGGCTTCAGCAGGGAGACTAAAACCCGCCGCTCACCGCCCTTATGGGATCTGCTGCTGATTGCTGCCAGTATCGGTACCTTAAGTTATGTGATGCTGAATTATCCTAGAGTCGCGATGTCCGGCGGCAGGCTTAATGCTGTCGATCTGTGGGTGGCCGGAGTGCTGCTGCTTTTAGTGTTTGAGGCGGCGCGCCGGGCCTGTCCGAATCTGGCGCTGCTTGCGGCCCTCTTTTTAGCCTATAACTTTTTTGGTGCGTATCTGCCGGGCGCTCTGGGGCATAACGGTTTAACCTTAAAGCGGGTGCTGGCAACCCAGATCTGGGGAACGCAGGGCGTACTGGGCATCGGCATCGGAGTGAGCGCCACCTATATTTTTGTCTTTGTGCTCTTTGGGGCGTTTTTAAAATACAGCGGCTTTTCCAAATTTATCAATGATTTTGCTTTGGCTCTGGTAGGTCAGTCACCTGGCGGTCCGGCGAAGGTGGCGGTATTGGCCTCGGCAGCCATGGGCATGGTTAACGGTTCGGCGATTGCCAATGTGGCAACCACCGGCACGATTACGATTCCTCTGATGAAGGAAACCGGCTATCGCAAGGAATTTGCTGCGGCCGTAGAGGCGGTGTCCTCCACCGGCGGTCAGTTCTGTCCGCCGATTATGGGGGCGGTAGGTTTTGTCATGGCTGAATTTCTCAATATCAGCTATACCCAGGTGATGCTGGCTGCGGTAGTACCCGCAGTTCTCTATTATCTGGGGCTTTTAGCGGCGGTACATTTTGAGGCTAAAAAGCGCGGCCTGAGCGGATTCAGCCGCGAGCAGATCCCGAATGCATTAAAGGTGCTCAGGGAAGAAGGCCATCTGGGGCTGCCTCTGGTCTTTTTGATCTTTATGATGTGCGTGGGCTACACTCCTCTGTATGCCGCCGTGCTCTCCATTGCCGTGACGGTTGCGGTCAGCTATTTAAAAAAGGACACGCGCATGTCTTTTGCGCAGATTATGTGCGCGGTGGTGGAAGGCGCACGCGGTGCGATTTCCGTGGGGATCTGCTGCGTGATCATCGGCGTAATCATCGGGACAGTCACCCTGACCAGCCTCGGGCTCAATATGGGTTATGTGATTCTCTCGGTGGTAGAGGATGGCAATCTGATGCTGACCGGATTTTTCACCATGCTGATGTCGGTGATCCTAGGCATGGGTGTGCCGGGCGTGGCCGCCTATGTGATTGTGCAGGCAGTGGCGGTGCCGGTGCTGATCAAAGTAGGCGTAGTACCTATCTGTGCTCATCTGTTCTGCCTCATCTATGCCTGTCTGTCCAATATCACTCCGCCGGTGGCCATGAGCTGCTATGTAGCCGCGGGCATCGCCGATTCCAATCAGCTTAAAACCGGACTTATCGCTGTGAAGCTGGGGCTCATCGGCTTTATCATGCCATTTTTCTTTCTCTATAATCCAGTGCTGCTCTTGGGCGTACAGGAAATCGGGGTGTGGCACAGTCTTATGACCGCAGGCTCTGCGGCGCTGGGAACTCTGGCTTTGGCATCAGCCCTGCAGGGCTATCTGCTAAAACGCCTGTCCTGGCCTGAGCGTCTGCTGCTTCTCTGTGTCTGCCCATGTCTCCTGCAGCCGGGGCTTACCAGCGATGTCTGCGGACTCGTCCTGTTTGTCGGCATCCTCCTCTGGCAGCATGCAAGAGCAGTCAAAGAACCGAATCTTAACACTTAAATTTTTAGGAGCTAACTTATGTTAAGTTTAAAACGCACATGTCAGGTAAGCCTGCTTACCGCTTCTCTTCTGATGGGTTCAAGCCTGGTACAGGCAGCAGAGCACCAGAATGTGGTCATCAATTTCCCGACCGCATCAGCTTCAGGCGCTCTGTATGCTGTAGGTGCTGCCATCACCCATCTGTGGGATGAGAAGATCCCTTATGTCAAGGCCTCAAGCCAGGCTTCAGCCGGTGGTATCGCCAACTTAAACCTCGTCGCAGAGGGTGAGGCCCAGGTCTCCATCGCTATTTCAAGCAACTGTTATCAGGCTTTAAACGGCACTGACAGCTTCAAGGATTTTGCTTATCCGGATCTGAAGGTGATCGCAGGTCTCTATTTCAATCCTAATCAGCTGGTTGTCACCGAGAAGTCCGGGATCACCGATCTCAAATCCGTCAAGGGCAAGCATTTTGCAGTGGCCTCCGCTGGTTCGAGTGTCTATGGCGAGTGTGCCAACCACTTTACCGCCGCAGGTCTGAAGTTCCCAGATGATCTGAATGCTGAGTACATTACCTTTACGGATGCTGCTGAAATGCTGCAGAACGGTACCCTGGACGGCGCCTGGATTATGTCAGGTACTCCTGCCTCTGCCGTGACTCAGGCCTGCAGCTCAGGCAGCAAGCTGCTGCCGGTGGACGATGAGATTCTCTCCAAGCTTAAGTCTCAGTTCCCATGGTATGCAGCCTATACTATTCCGGCCGGCACCTATCCAGGCCAGAACCAGGACATTCAGACCAGCGCCATCAAAATGGTGATGTTCTGCCGCGGTGATCTGGATGAGCAGACCGTCTATGATCTGACCAAGACCCTGTGGGAGAATATTGAGGCTCTAGGTCAGGCTCAGGGCAACCTGAAGGGGCTCAAGGCAGAAAATGCGGTCAAGGATATCGCCAATCTGCCTTTACATAAAGGTGCAGAGCGCTACTATAAAGAATGCGGCGTGCTCAAATAATTCTGCACTAGGCTGGAGCAGCAGGGCCTGAAGTAGGAGAGACTATAACGGAGCTTGTATGGACACGATACCTCAGAGGATTTATACCACAGCTCAGATCAAGAGCATTGAACAGCAGTATGCGCTCAGGCATAACGGGCATTGTTATGATCTGATGGAGCTGGCCGGACGTGCGGTCTTCAAACAGCTTAGAGCGCATCTGGAGCGTCCTGCGATGTGCTGGGTATTTTGCGGCAAGGGCAATAACGGCGGTGACGGGTATATTGTGGCCTCCTGTCTTAAGGAGGCAGGTCTGCCTCATCGCGTCTTTGCCGTGGGAGCCCCCCGTGAAGGGACCGAGGCTTACACCGCTTATGTCTACTATAAATCCCAGGGTGGAGTGATTGAATACGAGCTGCCGCAGAACGAGGATCAGGAACGTCCTGAGATCGTGGTTGACGCGCTCTTAGGGACCGGTCTTACCTCCGCTCCCCGAGCTCCTATCGATGAATGGATCGTCTTTATCAACCGTCTGCATGCCTATACTCTGGCTGTGGACATTCCGTCAGGCATCATGTCTGATACGGGTACGGTGATGCAGGAGTGCGTCAGAGCTGATGCGACAGTGGTTATGCTGGCGCTTAAAGCCGGGCTGTTTACTGCGGATGCCGTGGATTATGTCGGGGAGGTGATCTTCGCCTCCCTGGGCATTGAGACGAGCAAGTACGAGCAGGAGCTCTCAGCAGATGAGGCCACGCTGCCTACCTATCTTGTCCGCTATGAGGATGTCCGTGAGGATCTGCCCCTGCGTACCCCCTCGGCAAACAAGTCAGACAGCGGCAGGATTCTGCTTATAGGCGGGGCTAAAGGCATGGGCGGGGCTCTGCTGATAGCAGGTCTAGGCGCTTTAAGGGCCGGCGCAGGCTTAGTCAAGCTGGCACTTGATCCGCTCAATATTCCTGCAGTCAATGCCCGCTGTCCTGAGCTGATGACGGTGGACTATAACGATACCGCACGTTTTGAGGAAGCTCTTGACTGGGCAGATGTGATTGCCATCGGTCCCGGACTTTCCCAGAGCGCACAGGCACAGGAACTGCTCAAACTGGTGGAAGAGAGTGACAAATATGTCATTTATGATGCCGATGCTCTCAATCTGATGGTAAGGCTTGGTCCTAACTACAATAAACAGCGCATTATCACCCCGCATCCTGGTGAGGCGGGCAGACTGCTGGGTCAGAGCGCCGCCAAGGTGAATGCCGATCGCTTTGAGGCTGCATTGACTCTGCAGGATAAATATGGCGGTGTGGTGCTGTTAAAAGGTGCCGGCACCGTCATCTGCAACGGCAGACGCTTCTCTATCATCAGGGAAGGTTCTGCCGCTCTGGCAACGGGAGGTTCAGGTGATCTGCTCACCGGAATCCTGGCAGCTCTGGTCGGACAGGGTCTGTCTCTGCATCAGGCTGCACTGTGTGCCGCCTGCATTCATGGCAGAGCCGGCGCTGCGGAAGGTGCGGAGCAGGGCATGCTCGGTACCCTGCCAACTGATCTGCTGCCTAAAGTAAGGGGGCTTATCAATGGCAGAAGTTAAGCTGAAGCTTGCCGATGAAGCTGCGACCGTGAAGCTTGGAGAGAGGCTCTCAGAGCTGCTTGTACCCCTGTGCAGAACACGCGCGCAGGCTATCAATATCCTGCTTTACGGAGAGCTGGGCGCGGGCAAGACCACGTTTTCCCGCGGTTTTATTCAGAGGTATTATCAGGGACTGGTCAAATCTCCTACCTATACCCTGGTAGAGCCTTATGCCTGCGGGGATTTTGCCCTGTATCACTTTGATCTTTACCGTCTCAGTGATCCTGAGGAGTTTGAATACCTCGGAGTGAGAGATTATTTTGCGCAGCCAGGCTGCTGTCTGATTGAATGGCCTGACAAGGCAGGTGAGTTTCTGCCTGAGGCTGATGTAATACTTGAATTTAGCTACGCACATGTAGCACGCCAAGTTGTGCTAAAATCTAATCTGCTGTCTCAGCAGCAGTTAAACGAATTATCTGAATTATCTGATATGTTGTAATTTCAGTGAAGCTAATACTAAAACTTTTTTGCGCGATGCTCGTAAGCTGCCTAGTCCTGGCAGTAAGAACAGGATCTGCCCTGGAAATTCAAGGCATGCGCGCTTATTCAAATCACGATAAGACCAGAATCGTCCTTGATCTGGACGATTTTACCACCTACACCACCGCGCAGTCCCGGGATGGCGCGAGCATCACGGTGCGGGTCAAGAATGTGACCAGACCTAAAGACAGCCCGCAGGGCGTGACGCTTGACCAGAAGAGTGCAGTCAAGAAGGTGGTCAAGTCCATCGACGGCAAGGATGTCCGCTATACCTTCAGCTTTATCGGCGGCGGTACGCCGCATGTCTTTACGCTCGCCAAGAAAAAAGGCAGCGATAATTTCAGAATTGTCATAGATTTTCCTCATACCTATATTGCCAACACTAAGGAAGCAACTGACAAGGATGAAGGCGCTAAGGGCGAGAACAAGGATGCCCTGCCTTTCGTGCAGAGTAAATCTTCGCTGCAGGAGCAGGAGCATGATCTGTTTGTGGCCTCATCTACGCAGGGTCCGGATGGACTCAGAAGAATGTCGCCTGCTCAGGCTCGGGAGTACAACGAGAAACTCAAGGAACTGCGGGCACGTTATGCCAAGCAGCAGGCTGAGCTTAAGGCTGATGCTCAGGAGGAGCTCAGTGAGCAGCAGACCAGCAGCGCTGACGTCAAGGTGCCTGAAACGGTAGCTCCGCCGGAGCCCACCTCGGTGTCTGGCAAAAGACCGGTACGTCCTTTTGTCATTGCCATTGATCCTGGCCATGGCGGCAAGGATCCTGGTGCCATCGGTCGGGCTGGCGTACGCGAGAAGAATGTCACCCTGGCAATTTCCAAGGCTTTGTATAACTATATAAATTCCGATAAGAAGTTCAAGGCGGTGCTGACCAGATCTTCTGATAAATTTATTGACCTGAGCGTGCGCTCGGAGATTGCCCGCAAGCATAAGGCGGATATCCTGATCTCCATCCATGCTGACTCGGTAGCCTCAGAAAGCACCACTGCGCGCGGCATCTCGGTGTGGGTGCTCTCCAATAACCGGGCCCAGCGTGAAAACAAGAAGATGCTGCAGACCCATAAGGGCGAGAAGCTCATCGGCGGAGCCGGCACCGTGATCTCACAGAATGCGGAGAACCCTTATCTTGCCGCCACCATTCTGGATATGTCCTCTTCCTCATCCCGCTCGGAAGGCTATCTGTTAGGCAATGAGATCCTAAACTCGCTCGGCAAGTTCACCCGTCTGCACCGGACCAGCCCGATTCATGCGTCTCTTGCCGTGCTCAAGGCTCCGGATATTCCCTCGCTGCTGATCGAGACCGGCTTTCTGTCCAATGTGAAGGAAGAGAAGCAGCTCAGTCAGCCTAACTATCAGAAGCAGGTGGCCTACCATATCTATCAGGGTATTGAGTCATACTACACCAAGTATCCGGCCAAGAAGATCGCCTCCCGTCAGGCATCTGCCGCCCGTCACTCGGGTACTCAGACGGTCAAGGTCAAAAAGGGCGAATCGCTCTCTCTGCTGGCTAAACGCTACGGCACGACGGTTGCTTCTATCCGGGAGCTGAACGGGCTCAAAAACGATCAGCTCAAGGTAGGTCAGACGCTTGTGATCCGCAAATGAGTATCAGACAGCTCTCGCCGCAGCTTGCCAATCAGATCGCTGCAGGTGAGGTAGTAGAACGCCCTGCCTCCGTGGTGAAGGAGCTTTTGGAAAATGCGGTGGATGCAGGGGCTACCGTCATCTCCTGTCAGCTTGAAAATGCCGGCAGGACGCTGATTGCGGTGCAGGATAACGGCGCAGGCATCGAGAAAAGCGATCTGCCGCTGGTCTTTGCCGCGCATGCCACCTCAAAAATCTCCACGCTGCAGGATCTCGAGGCCATTGTCACGCTGGGCTTTCGCGGTGAGGCCTTAGCCTCAATTGCAGCAGTAAGCAAGGTCAGGCTTACCTCTAAGGCCATACATGCCAGTGAGGCGTATGCGGTAAGCTGTCAGGGAGACCCTGGCAAGTTTGAGATCCTGCCTGCGGCACATCCCTGCGGCACTACGGTTGAAGTGCGCGAGCTGTTTTTCAATACTCCGGCGCGCAGACGTTTTCTGCGCTCGGATCGCACCGAGTTTCTGCGTATCCGGGAGGTATTCGTCCGCTGTGCCATAGCCAATCCTCAGCTAAGCTTCAGTCTCGTCTGCGACGGACGCAGAGTGCTTGAGGTAGGAGGCGTGGAGCGCACCGGCGGCGAGGAATTTTTAAAGCGTTTAGGCAGGCTTGCGGGCGGAGATTTTATCGCGTCTCCGCTTAAGGTTGACTATCAGGGGCAGTTCTTAACTATTCAGGGCTTATGTTTAAAACCGCCGCTTGAGCACGAGACCGTGCCCGAGCAGATCTATCTGTTTCTCAACGGCCGCGCTATTGCCGACAAGCTTTTGACCCACGCGCTTAAGGAGGCCTATGTCGCCTATGGCGCAGGCAGGAGCACGGTCAGATGTGTTCTGTACCTAAGCTGTGATCCGCATGTGGTGGATGTCAATGTTCATCCGCGCAAGGATGAGGTACGCTTTCATGAGGCGCGGGTGGTACATGATACCCTGGTTGACTGTATTCTCAATACCTTAAAGGAAGCAGAGGGCGATGAGCTGGGCAGACCTGAAAATCTTAAGCCTGTTGTGCAGGGTGAGACCAAGGACTATCTAAGCTTTATGCAGCATAAGTCTGAGCTGCCTGATTTTCCGGATGGGGAAGGTAGTTTTAGCCTGGCTCAGCCTGTAAGAGATGAGGGCAGGACAGGCGCAGGAAGCGAGAGAGAAAAAGGTCACAGTGCGCTGTCAGATAAGATGCCGCAGGAGCCAAAACCTGAGGGAGTATCTGAGCAGAACGCCTTTTTACACAGGGTCAGGGCTGAGAATGCTGTGCTCAAGGCAAGTCTTGCGGACAGCATCTCACTTAAAACGCCACAACAGACAGAGATCTTAGAAGCGCTGCCAGCAGGGCGGTATCTTGTCAGACAGGAGCATGCCTATTTTGTGCTGGACCCGTCCAGGCTTGATGCCGTGTTGAGACTTGAAGAGTATGCTGCCCAGCTCAATACGGGGCGTGTGACCTCAAGCCGGCTTTCGATTGCAGTAGGGATCAAGCTGCAGGGCAGAGCGCCTAAAAAACCTGCAGAGCTTATCCCGCTCTTTGCTAAGGCAGGCTTTAAGGTGGAACTTTCCTCCCGCAGTCTGCTCATCAAGGAGGTGCCGCTGCTGCTTGCAAAAGCCTCGATCGCGCCTTTAGGGGAGAAGATGCTTGAGTGTCTTATGCAGTACGGCGAGCAGATTTTAGCCTGCAGGGCAGAGCTTCGCTGCTTTAGCGCTCTTGAGCCCTATGTGCTGCCTCAGGCAGACATAGAGATAGAGAGTATCCTTGAGCGGGCAGGAGATCTTAGACGCCTGAGCGGGCATCCTCAGGCGCTTTTGCAGTTAAGTCTCAAGAAGCTTAGCAGTCTTTTAGATCAGGATTAAAGCGCAGCACGGATAAAGTGGTGGACCTTATGGTGACTTCAGCATTGGTAATTCTCGGACCTACCGCATCGGGCAAGACTTCGCTGGCCCTGGCATTAGCCAGGCGCTTTCAGGGCGAGATTATCAGCCTGGATTCAGCCCTGGTCTACCGCAGGATGGATATCGGCACCGCCAAACCCACTGCCGCAGAACTTGCCGCGGTGCCTCACCATCTCATCAATATTATCGAGCCCTGGGAGAGCTATTCGGCCGCGCAGTTTCGCAGCGACTGTGTGCGCCTGGTGGAGGAGATCTCAGCGCGCGGCCATCTGCCCATCATCTGCGGTGGCACCATGATGTACTATAAGGCGCTGGTGGATGGACTCTCTCCGCTGCCGACAACAGTTCCCGCGGTGCGCGCACAGGTCTCAGAGCTTGCCCGGGAGCTGGGGTGGCCGGCTCTTCACGAGCAGCTCAGGCAGTTTGACCAACCTATGTACGAAAAGCTCTCGGTCAATGACAAGCAGCGCATTTCAAGGGCGCATGAGGTCTACCTGATGACGGGACGTCCGATGAGCTCTTTTTTTGCAGAGAAATCTGCCCAGTGTCCCTTTGTCCGCCATGAAATCGTACTGCTGCCTGAGGATGACCGCGCCAAGCTGAGAGTGGCGATCCGGGAGCGCTTTATGCAGATGCTTAAGCAGGGGCTTATCGAGGAGGTAAGGACACTCAAAAGCTGTCCGCAGCTCAATTTAGAGCTGCCGGCCATACGCTGCGTAGGCTATCGCCAGGTGTGGGAGTATCTGGACGGCAGGTTTGACTATGCGCAGATGGTGGAGCAGGCGGTGATCGCCACGGCAAGGCTGGCAAAGCATCAGATGACCTGGCTGCGCGGCGGACTTCACGAGGCCGGCACGGGCGAGCATACGAGGCTGAGTTTAAGACCTGATGATAGCAAGCTGCATGAGTCAGGTGCAGACCTGATTATGCGCTACTGGTCCTAGGATTTTCTTCACTCAGTAGCAGCTTGGTAAATCAGGCTTAACACCAGCCCCTGTCTATAGACTTTGCGTCTGTTTTTTGCAGGCTAGGTCTAATTTTTAAGATAATTTTTGGTTTAAAGCGACCATCTTGTAGCCACATGTGGCATAATTATAAATTACGTGTAATAGATTACAAGATTCCAAATATTATAAAAATAATTTTTAAGGAAGATGATATTATGGCTAAGCTTCAATCCCTTCAGGATCCCTTCTTAAATGAATTAAGAAAGCAACACATTGTAGTATCAATCTATTTGGTGAATGGCATCAAGCTGCAGGGGCAGATTGAGTCTTTTGATCAGTTCGTGGTGCTTTTGAAAAACAAAGATAATCAGAATAAACAGGTGAATCAGATGGTGTACAAGCATGCCATCTCGACCATTGTACCTACCAAATCGGTCAGCGTAAACTCTGCTGATGGCGAAGGCGAAAGCGAAGATGCAGCAGAGGACAGACAGGCTGAAGCTTAAGTCTGTCGGCTAGATGCTCATCCATTTTTCAGCTCGCCTCGCGTGTGCCGTGTATTTTCTTCCTGCGTGGGGGACAGCAGTGCTTTTGTCTGACAGAATCACTCATTAACTAGCATGTCTGATTCCAATGTTGTAATTACTCTCGGAAAAACTATTCTCGTGCATGTGGAACTGCCGCATGCCGAATCCCAAGAAGATCTTAAAGAGATGCAGAGTCTGGTGGAGACTGCGGGCGGTCAGATTCTGCACAGCGAGATCTGTAAGCGTGAGGCCCCGGATCCGCATACCTTCATCGGCTCTGGCAAGGTGCTGGAAATCGACAGTCTGGTCAAGGCAGAGGATGCACAGACTATTGTGTTCAACAGCCGCTTGAGTCCTGCGCAGGAGCGTAACCTAGAACAGGTGTTCGGGCAGCGGGTGATGGACAGAGTGGCGCTGATCCTCCTCATCTTTGCGCAGCGGGCGCGTTCCTATGAAGGCAAGCTGCAGGTGGAGCTGGCGCAGCTGCAGTATGAGCAGGCCAGACTGGTCAGAGGCTGGACTCACCTCGAGCGCCAGAAAGGCGGTTTCGGCCTGCGCGGCGGTCCTGGTGAAACACAGATCGAGCTTGACCGGCGACTGCTTCATCAGCGGATCCTCGAGATTAAGAAGAATCTTGAGACGGTTGCCAAAAGGCGGGCGCAGAATCGTAATTTAAGACAGCGCAACGCGGTGCCTCTGATCTCCTGTGTCGGCTATACCAATGCGGGTAAATCGACGCTCTTCAACAAGCTGACCAGTGCCGATGTCTATATGGCCAATCAGCTGTTTGCCACCCTGGATACCACGATTAGAACCCTGACACTGCCGGTGGTGGGTCAGGTGGTCTTTGCTGACACGGTGGGCTTCATTCGCCACCTGCCGCATGATCTCATTGCGGCCTTCAGGGCAACGCTTGAGGAGACCGCACTCTCCACTCTGCTTCTGCATGTGGTGGATGCAGCAGATCCTAAGCTTGAAGAGAATATCCGGGCGGTTGAGGAAGTGCTGGCGCAAATTGGTGCCTCACACGTGCCGACACTTCTTGTATATAATAAGTCAGATCTTCTGCCTGAATGTCCAGCCAGGATTATCCGGGATGAGGCAGGGCGGCCTCTGCGCGTGTATGTCAGCGCTAAAACCGGAGAGGGGCTTGAGAGTCTCCTTGACGCCATAGGTGAGCTTGTTGGCGAAAATGTGCTAGAGTTAGACCTGAACATCAGTAGTACTCAGGGAAAACTGCGCGCACTTTTGCACAATTTAGGGGCAGTAGTGAGCGAAACCTTTGGGGATCAGGGTGAAGTGAAGCTAAAGCTTAAAATTAAAGCGACAGATGCCGCTATAATTGACAGTAAAACAGCGGGAGAACTGGCCAAGGCGGTAGGTCTTGATCGGCTGCCGTGGCAAAATAATAACGAATTTGATTTTAATTCAATTGATTAGACTGCTATGAAAGAAGTAAAAGACTATATGGGATGGAATGCTCCAGGCAGCGGCTCTGGGGGAAATGGTGAACAGCGGGATCAGGATTCCTCGCGGGATCAGGACCCGTGGGGAAGAAATACCCGCCGTCAGCAGGAGGGCTTTGATGCTGAAAAATTCTTTGAACAGCTCAAAAAGCTCTTCTTCGGCAGGCAGGATAATCGTTCAGGAGGGGGCAGCAGCGGCGGCAGCAAGTCAGTCCGCAGCATGTTCTCGCTGGTCCTGCTAGTCCTCATCGGCCTCTATGTGTTTGCCGGCTTTTACACCGTGAAGGAAGCAGAGCGTGGGGTGGTGCTGCGCTTTGGCAAGATTTATGAGGTGGTGGACCCTGGTCTGCGCTGGAATTTTACCGGCATCGATACGGTCAATGTCATCGATATTGAGCAGGTCAGAGCCCTGAGATCCTCAGGCACCATGCTGACTCAGGATGAGAATGTGGTTCTGGTGGAAATGGATGTGCAGTATCGTATTTCTGATCCGGTGAAATATCTTTATTCTCTGACCAATCCTGATCAGACCCTGCTGGAGGCTACCGACAGCGCCTTAAGATTCGTGGTCGGTCACACCATGATGGATGATATTCTGACTACCGGCCGTGAGATGGTCAGACAGAATACCCGCGATCTGCTCACCTCGATCATTGATCCTTACAACACCGGCCTGTCGATTGTGGAGGTCAACTTCCTCCCGGCCCGTCCGCCTGAGGAAGTGAAGGCGGCCTTTGACGATGCCATTGCCGCACAGGAAGATGAGCAGCGTTATAAGCGTGAGGCTGAGGCCTATGCCAATGAGGTGCTGCCAAAGGCCGACGGTAAGGTGCAGAGAATCCGTCAGGAAGCAGAGGGTTATCGCTCGCAGGTCGTCTTGGATGCCCAAGGTGAGGTGTCAAGATTTGAGAAGGTGCTGCCTGAATTCAATGCCGCTCCTGAGATCACCAGAACGCGTATCTATCTTGAAACCATGCAGGAAGTGCTCGGGAAGTCGCAGAAGATTTTATTAGATACTCCTGAGGGATCAACCCCGGTCCTGTATCTGCCGATGCCGCAGGCAGGACAGATGCTGCAGAGCAGTACAGTACGGGAAACTCTGGAGCCTGAGAGCAGTGTTCAGGAGAGCAGCCCTCGCCCGGTGAGCAGCGAGAGCAGCAGCTCGCGAAATACCCAGTATCCACCGCTCAATACCTATAGCCGTCAGAGGAGTCGTTAAAAGTGAATAAGTCAATGCTTAATCTAGTCCTAATCGTGCTAGTTCTGTTAGGATTTGGCGCTTTTAATACCCTGTATGTGGTGTCTGAAGGCAATGTGGGTATCGTGACCCGTTTCGGCAAGGTGATTCGTGATGCCAATGACAGTGAGAAACTGAATGTGGTGAGACCTGGTCTGCACTTTAAGCTGCCTTTCGTGGATAAAGTTAAGATTATGGATGCCCGTATTCAGACCATCAATTCAAGCGCAGACCGGTTTGTGACCTCTGAGAAGAAGGATGTGATCATCGATTCCTATGTGAAATGGCAGATCAGTGACGCCGGCAAGTTCTATCTGACTACCGCAGGCGGCAATGTGATGCAGGCCGAGGAACTGCTCAGACGCAGAATCAATAACTCGCTGCGCAGCCAGATCGGCCGTCTGACCATTCATGAGATTGTGTCAGGTCAGGATGATGAAGTGCTCGAAAACCGCTTTGATGCGGTAAGCGGAGATGAGAGCGAGAAGACGGTTCTGTCCTCTAAGCGTGATGAAGTGATGCAGAATGCGCTCAAGGATATCGGCTCCTCGGCTAAAGCTTTAGGTGTCCGCATTGTGGATGTGAGAATCAAGCAGATCAATCTGCCGCCTGAGGTGTCTAACTCCATTTATCAGCGTATGCGGGCCGAGCGTGATGCCGTGGCTAAACTGCATCGTTCGCAGGGCCGCAAGGATGCTGAAACCATCAAGGCTCAGGCCGACCGTGAGGTGGTGGTGAAGATTGCCGAAGCTGAAAGAGCAGGGCGGGCGACCCGCGGTGACGGTGATGCTGAAGCGATAAAAATTTATGCTGAGGCCTATAACCGTAATCCTGAATTGTTTGAGTTTTTAAGAACCATGGATGCATACCGCAATTCCATGAATTCAGGCAAAGATGTTCTGGTACTGAAGCCGGACAGCGAGTTCTTTAAATTCTTTGATAATGCCAAAGGCTTGAAATAGTTTTTTGCTAAAGTAATCAGGACCTGCAGCGGGCAGGTCTTAACCGGGCAGAGCAAGCGGAGGAAACATGCCTAATAATGTAATCGTGTTAGGAACCCAGTGGGGCGATGAAGGAAAGGGCAAAATTGCGGATTTGCTGACCGCAAAAGCCAACATGGTGGTACGCAGTCAGGGCGGTAACAATGCCGGACACACTTTAGTGGTAGGTAAACAGAAGGTGGTGGTACGTCTGGTACCGTCAGGGATCCTGCATCCTGACTGCCTCTGCCTGATCGGCAGCGGTGTGGTGGTCAATCCGATTGCGCTGTTTGAGGAGATTGCTGAACTGCATAAGGCCGGCATTCCAAAGGTTGAAGAACGCATCAAGGTCTCAGGCGCCAGTGCACTGCTTCTGCCTATTCATCAGGCTATCGATAAGGCCGCTGAGAAAAAGCGCGGCAGTAAGGCTATAGGTACGACCGGACGCGGTATCGGTCCCTGCTATGAGGATAAGGTGGCAAGGCGCGGTCTGCGCGTCGGAGATCTGTATGATCTGGACAGCTTCAAGGAGAAGCTGCGGGCGCTGCTTGAATATCGTAATTTCCTGCTCACTTCCTATTATCATGAAAGTGAGGTCAGCTTTGACAGTGTACTTGAGCAGGTTATGGCTGTCAGAGACCGCCTCCTGAACATGGTCTGTGATGTATCAGCACTGCTCGAGCAGGGGCGCAGATCACAGCAGAAGATCCTCTTTGAAGGTGCACAGGGAACCTTCCTGGATATCGATTATGGTACCTTCCCGTATGTGACTTCCTCAAATACGGTGGCAGGCGGATGTGTGACCGGTTCTGGTGCAGGTCCTCTGGATATTGACTATGTCCTGGGCATTGCCAAAACCTATACAACCCGCGTTGGCGGCGGGCCGTTCCCGACTGAGCTTAACGATGAGGTGGGTGAAGGCATCAGACAGCGCGGTCAGGAATTCGGTGCGGTGACCGGCCGTCCGCGTCGTACCGGCTGGTATGATGCAGTGGCGATGCGCAGAGCTGTCACCATCAATTCTCTGTCAGGTCTGGCCCTGATGAAGATGGATGTGCTGGATGGTCTTGAGGAAGTTAAGATCTGCACTGCCTATAAGTTTAAGGATGGTACGGTTTCTGAACTGCCGCCTCTTGCCGCCAGCGAGTATGAGGGGGTAACTCCGGTCTATGAGACTCTGCCTGGCTGGAGTGAGTCAACCTTCGGCGTAACCAGCTGGGACAAGCTGCCTGAGAATGCCCGCAGGTTTATTCTGCGCCTCGAGGAACTGTCTCACACCAAGGTGGCGATTCTCTCCACCGGTCCTGAACGTGATCAGACTATCTATCTATCCGATCCGTTTGCCGATTAGTTTTTCTTGGGCATTAAAAAACCCGCCCGGCCGTGAAGCCTGGCGGGTTTTTGTTTTAGCCTGGGTTAAATGCCAAGACTCTGTCTAACCTCTGCGGTCAGATCTTTGAGCTGGGCAACCTCATCCTTGAAGGTGGCTGTCAGCTCGCTGTCCTTGCGGGTACGGCAGACTGTGGTCAGGTTAAGCCCCTCATAAGTTTTGAGGTAATACTTGGCATTGACCGGATAGCACTGACGCTCAATCAGGGAGGTGATGGTCAAAAGATGCTGCAGCTTGACGGCGCGCGGATCATCAAGATGGGAGCACAGCCAGGCATAAAGGTCCATCTGGAAGGAGGCCATGACGCCGCAGAAGCCTGCACAGCCGGCCTTAAGTGAGTCAAGCAGTGTAGTGGTGTTGGCGTTATAGATTTTAAATACGCTGCCCTTGACGATGTCAAGACGATGCTTGATGAGTTCCAGATCACAGCAGGTGTCCTTGACGAAATAGAAGCGCTCAGTCTTGGCACACCATTTTAAATTCTCATCGCTTATAAGTCTCTTGTAAGGATAAGGACATTCATATAGACCTAAAGGCAGATCGGCAGGCAGCGCGTTCATGACTTTTTCACAGTTCTCTCTCCAGACCGCATCAGACTGCTGCTCGGTGGCAAAGCGATTGGTAATGAAGATCAGCGCGGCAGGCCTGAGCTCTGCTATGGCCTGCATCTCTGTAATCTGATCTTCGACCTTGTCGCTGATATGGCCTGAGACAATCACCGGAACACGGCCTTTGGCTGCATCAATGACGGTCTTGGCAATCTTGACCCTTTCAGGCAGAGACAGAAAGAACATTTCACTGGACTGACAGTCAGAAAAGAGCCCTGAGCAGCCGTTTTTGATATACCACTCGGTTAAGTCAGCTAGAGCCTGATAGTCAACCTGATTATCCTGAGTAAAGGGAGTAAGCATGACAGGCCATGCGCCACCTGGAAAATTGTTGTGAGCCATGAAAAATTCCTCGCAAAAAGCACTGGATCTAATGTTGATGCTTAAATTTAGCGCTATCTGGGCGCTTTGGGTAGGCTAAACATGTGACGAAATATAACAATATTCACTTTGAGCGAAGATTATCTCAAGCTTGTGAACGGGATCAATGTTAGTTAAGGTCTGCTCTGGGACTGAGGAGAATCGCCGCCTGGCCATAAGTAAAAAAAACGCGGCTCATTTGCATGGCCGCGTAAGAAGGAGACAAACATAAGGAGTAAAAACTTTTACGAATCATCTTCCTCAAATAGTGAGCCGGTTTTAAACTCGACATCAATAGATGAGGACGGACTTAGATAAATAGTTTTAACACTATTATCTACATCAGTATGATAAACCTGCAGATTGTAAGCATTATATAAAATGAGTGAAAACATACCCGCCACTATCGCAGAACATAAAACTTTCAGCATTCACTCACCTGACTCTATAACCCTTGTAACTTGCTGCCTGATTATATATCGGTTCGATTTACGTATACTTTAACTCTAATTTGACCTTTTGGCTTATTAAATATTTCATTATTTTAATAAAAATCTTGTATGTAAGAAAAAATAGCCAGAATTGCGCAAATCTTAAGCAAATGTTTGATCTATAACAAAATGTATATAAGTAGCCTCAAATTAAGCCAATCAAACAGTAAAATCTTACATACAAGAACTTATTTTTTAGTGGAAAATGGCGTGATATAGATCACATTGTCTTCCAGGAGACGTCAGAAAACCTTTTGCATAAAATGTGATCTAAATCAAAAAATAATTAATGCCGACGTTTAAGTACCTGCTGACATAATTCTGTCAGAGCGCGCCGATAGGGACTGTCTGCAAAGACCTCCAGAGCTGCAATAGCCTGCATGGCGGCCTGCTGAGCATAGCTCTCACAGCGGGAGAGGGCGCCGGTCCTGGCAATCAGGTCTTTGACTGTGGCAAAGTCGTTGTGACTGACAGCCTCTGTCAGCGCGTCCTGTTCCTTGCCAGCAAGCGCAGAGCGGGTATAGATGAGGGGCAGGGTGATGCGCAGATCACTCAGATCTTCACCGACAGGTTTGCCAAGCGAGCTTTCTGAAGAAGTATAGTCAAGCATGTCATCAGTGACCTGAAAGGCGATCCCCAGCTGAGTGCCGTAGGTAGTAAGCGCCTTAATATAGCGTGACTCTGCATCCTTGGAGATGGCAAAAATTGAGGCGGCCAGACTGAAGAGCGCACCGGTCTTGCAGTAGATGGTCTGCCGATAGTCATCCTCACTGAGCGTAAGATCTCCTTGCCGTGCCAGCTGATTGAGCTCGCCTCCGACAAGGCTTGCAGTCGTTTCGCCGGCTGCCCTGAAAACCTCAAAGCTTTTAAGATCCTGCATCAGCAGAAAATTGCGCGCGAGCATATAGTCACCGGCCAGCACCGCCGCGTGATTGCCCTCGGTTTCATTTAAGGTCGCCTGTCCGCGCCGGGTTGAGGCTTTATCGATGACGTCATCATGAATGAGGGTCGCCGTATGTAAAAGTTCCACGGCTGCAGCACATTTGCAGAGATTCTCCTCATCGGTCTTGGCCGAGATAAGCTCAGGCAGAAGCTGGCCGCACAGCAGACACAGCTTGGGGCGGATTCTTTTGCCTCCGGCCTTGATCACCTGCAGACATAAAGCATTCACATGCTGTTCAGTCTGGTCATCATTGATGGTGGTAAACAGCAGTTCTTCAACCCGCTTTAACCAGGGCGCAAGCAATTTCTCGAGATCTTCCATAAACTAATAGGCTGACAATATACTGATAAGATTGCGGACCTGCACTTGAGGCACAGGATCATCTAAACTGATAAATATTCATTATTTTATCACGTCAGGTGGCATAAATCTTGTGGTTTAAGCCTTAAGTGCGCAATACTGCTAAAGTTTAGGCAGTATGCGCTATAATATATCCCGCAGTTCACTGAGCCTGAAGCTCAGCGGCCCTAGGCGGAGCTGAATCCTAAGAGCGGACAGGTTTCTGTTGAGTACAAGCTGAATAAAATGCTTGCACAAAGAAAATTTTTTAGGTAAAATACCGCCCACTATCGCCCCTTGAGGGGCTTATCATTTTTTTACAGCTAACAGCAGGAGTTTGAATTCCCTGCGTTTTAACCGGAGTTTGAGCATGTACGCAATTATTTTTTGCGGCGGAAAGCAGCACAAGGTCTCCGAGGGCGACGTGCTTAGCGTTGAGCTCCTCGATGCCGCAGCTGGCAGCGAAATTGAAATTGATAAAGTTTTGTTGGTTTCAGACGGTGACAACCTTAAGGTTGGCACTCCATACGTGGAAGGTGCTAAAGTTAGCGCCAAAGTTTTAGGTGAGCACGGTGGCGAGAAGATCAAGATTGTTAAATTCCGTCGTCGTAAACATCATCAGAAGGTAACCGGTCATCGTCAGTGGTACACTGATTTACAGATCTCCGGCATTACCGCTTAATTTAAGGAGAATTGAAACATGGCACACAAGAAAGCTGGTGGTTCCGTTCGTAACGGCCGCGATTCTCAAGGTCAGCGTTTAGGCGTAAAGCGTTATGCTGGTGAGTCTGTACAGGCTGGCAGCATTATCGTTCGTCAGCGCGGTACTCATTTCCATGCCGGCACTAATGTGGGTTTAGGCAAGGATGATACTTTATTTGCTAAGGCTGATGGCATCGTGAAGTTCGTCACCCGCGGCAAAGAAGGCCGTAAATTCGTAGAAATTGTTACTGCCTAAGGCAGCAGTTTCTGTAAAAGAAGGCCTCGCCTCAGGGTGGGGCTTTTTTGTGTCCGTACCCTACGGAGGGGAGCTTGGCATGAAATTTGTTGATGAAGCAATTATCAAGGTTGAGGCAGGCGATGGCGGCAACGGCATTGTCAGTTTCAGACGTGAAAAATATGTACCGCGCGGCGGTCCTAACGGCGGCGACGGCGGAGATGGCGGACATGTGTTCCTGCGCGCTGACTCTAATCTGAACACTTTAGTTGATTATCGCTTTACTAAATTCTTCAAGGCCGAGCGTGGTGAAAACGGGATGAGCTCAGACTGTACCGGGGCGCGCGGTCAGGATCTGACCCTGAAGGTACCGGTCGGTACGCGCATCACCGACCTTGCCACCGGAGAGCTCATCGGAGATCTCAAGCGCCCGGATGAGGTGATCTGTGTGGCACGCGGCGGCAGACATGGCTTTGGCAATACGCATTTTAAAAGCTCGACCAATCAGGCACCCCGGCAGAAGACAGACGGCACCCCAGGCGAGAAGCGGCAGATCAAACTAGAGCTGCTTTTAGTTTCTGATGTCGGGCTGTGCGGTCTGCCGAATGCGGGCAAATCCACTCTGGTGAGTGTGCTGTCGGCCGCCAAGCCTAAGATAGCCGATTATCCTTTTACCACCCTGGTCCCGAGCCTTGGAGTGGTGAAGACCAGTGAAGGCCGCAGCTTCGTGCTTGAAGACATTCCTGGCCTGATTGAAGGCGCAGCTGAGGGGGCCGGGCTTGGTCACCGTTTTCTCAAGCATCTGGAGCGCTGCCGGGTGCTCGTGCATCTGGTCGATCTCAACCCTATTGATGAATCTGATCCGGTAGAGAATGCAAGAGTGATCGAAGAAGAGCTCAGGCAGTATGCTCAGGAGCTGTATACCAAGCCGCGCTGGCTGGTAGGCAATAAAGCGGATCTGCTTTCAGCTGAGGAGGCACAGGCACGCCTTGAGGCCATCGCACAGGCTTTAGACAGCAAGCCTGAGCGCACCTTTGTGATTTCGGCACTGCAAAAGCAGGGACTCAATGAGCTCAGCTTTGCGCTGCAGGATTATGTGGATGAGCTCAAGCGTCAGGAAGTGGAGAGTGACAAGGCACCTGCAGCGGAGAACTTCAAGTGGACTGAACCTGAGCCTAAAGCGCCGCGTACTGCAGATGAGGCAGATGAAGATGCCGATGATGCAGACGGGGTGGAAGTTTTCTACGTTAAGTAGCCAGGGAAGCAGGAGTTTACCATGAGTACTGAGCTGCAGCTTGTAGCGGCACTTTCTGACAACCGGGTCATTGGCAGGGACGGCCAGATCCCCTGGCATCTGCGCGAGGATCTACAGCATTTTAAGGCGCTGACCTTAAATCATCCGGTGCTGATGGGCAGACGTACCTTTGAAAGTATCGGGCGGGTGCTGCCCAGGCGCCGGAATATCCTGCTGAGCTCCTCCTTCAGCGCAGAGCTTGCAGGACTTGAAATAGTCAAAAGTCTTGCTGAGGCAAGAGCACTTACAGCGTCAGAGCCTCTGCCGCTCATGATTATAGGCGGAGCCAGACTCTATGAGGAGACCCTGCCGCTGTGCAGCACCCTGCATCTGACCCGTGTTCACCTTGAAGTGGCAGGCGATACCTATTTTCCTGAGTTTGATGCCGCGGCCTTTAAACTCTGCGCCTCTGAGGAGTTCTTTAGCGAGCAGGCACAGTGCCGCTACACCTTTGAGACCTGGCAGCGCGTCTAGCCTGAGCGATTAAGCTCCCTGCGGAGTCAGATGCCCCAAGGATTTGACCCGATAGGTTTTGCCGGTATCCACGCCGTAGCAGGTGAGCGAGCCACCCCAGACACAGCCTGTATCTAAGGCGATGACATGCTTGTGCTGACACTGACCGTTTAAGGCCGCCCAGTGCCCGAAGATCAGGGTATAAGGCTTTTTGTCATACAGCGGCGTATCCCAGAAATCATACCAGGGCGTTAACTTTTCTTCCCGGGCTGTCTGCAGCGTAGCGGCGCTATGCTCATAATCGAGCACGAGGTTTTTATCTAAAAGACGCATTCTGGTGAAGGCATTGAGGGCAAAGCGCCAGCGGGAGAGTCCCTGATCGTCCTCGTTATAGTGATTGGGGGTATCCTTGTACATATTGCGCAACAGGATCCCGCGGCGTAAAGGATCGGTGAGCACCTTGTGCAGCTCCTTGCCGATCTTTTTGGCTGTCGACAGCGTCCACTGCGGATAGATGCCGGCATGCGAGAGCACCAGATGCTCTTTATCGCAAAAATAAATCAGCGGGAGCTGATAATAGTACTCGAGGATCTCTTCAAGATTTTCGGCATCCAGCACTTCCTGCAGATGATCGCGCTCGCGCGCCTGACTGCCCTGATTGCAGACTGCCAGAAAATTCAGATCGTGATTGCCCAGTACCGCCTGGATGCATTTCTGATATCTGAGCACGAAGTTCAGCGTCAGAAGCGGCTGCGGTCCTCTGCCGATCAGATCTCCGGTCAGCAGGAGCTCATCCTGTTTAGGATCAAAGTCTATAAGCTCCAGAAGCTGCATAAACTCATCATAACAGCCGTGCAGATCTCCAATACAATAGATTGCCATAGGTGCCTCATCCGCGTTTTATCTAAACTTTTGGCCTAAGCCATGCCTCTAAGCTAAGTGTATGCTGATCCTGCAGGTTTCACAACCTTGAGTCAGTCTTTAACCGTCTTTGGGTGAATTAGAAGCTTAAATTTAAAGAGTTTAGCTCCGTAACCGGGCGCTTTTGGTACTTTAAACGCTTTTTTGCTGTCAGGTTCTGGTTTTTTCGGTATGATCTAGCAGAGAAGAAGAGAACCATTATGCCTAAGATTAATCGCAGTTTTATTTCTGATCGCCTGCTGCCTGCTGTATCCATTGAAAGCTTAATCGGACAGTACTGCAGTGATCTGAAGAAAAAAGGCAGCAATTACATGTGCTGCTGTCCCTTTCATCAGGAAAAGACCCCCTCGTTCTGCGTGACTCCCTCCAAGCAGATGTACTACTGTTTCGGCTGTCATGAACATGGCAACGCCCTGGATTTTCTGATGAAGATCCGCAACCTGAACTTTGTGGAGGCGGTTGAAGAGCTGGCCAGGTTTGCCGGAGTTGAAGTTGAATATGACGGTTCAGCGGATAATTCTGCCTATACCGATCGCTATAAGCGCTACTATGAGCTGATGGATCGCTGCGCGGTGTTTTTCTCCCGCACGCTGTTTGCGCCGCAGGGCAGAAAAGGACTGGAGTATTTTCAGCACAAGCGCGGACTCAACAAGCAGACTCTGATGGCCAACCGGCTGGGCTATGCACCTGAAGGCTGGGATGTTCTGCGCACTGAGGTGGCGCATAATGCCGAGGAATATGCGCTGCTGCAGGAACTGGGGCTGGTGGTTAAAAAAGAGGATGGCCGCAGCTTTTCGATGTTCCGCGATCGCGTCATGATCCCCATTTTAGATAAGCGCGGGCGCGTGATCAGCTTTGGCGGCAGAACCTTAGGTCCTGAAGAGCCCAAATATTTAAACACCAAGGAAACGCCTATCTATCATAAGCGCAAGGAGCTGTTTGGCCTGTATGAAGCTCTGCGCGACAACAATAACCGCCCCAGCCGCTTTGTGATTGTGGAAGGCTACATGGATGTGATTTCCCTGCGTCAGGCAGGCTGCACCTATGCCGTAGCCTCGCTGGGAACTGCTACCACCGAAGAGCAGCTGCAGACTCTGCTGCGCTATGCGCATAAGATTGTCTGCTGCTATGATGGCGACAAGGCCGGACGCAATGCCGCCTGGCATGCGCTGCAGACCGTAACCCCGCTCCTTAAGGATGACACGGAGATCCGCTTTGCGTTTTTGCCAAACGCCACCAAGGTTGATCCTGATTCGCTGGTAAGAGAGCAGGGTCTAGATGCGTTCGAGGCTTATCTGGAGCAAAGCTTGAGCTATCCTGAATTTTTAGTGCAGCATACAGCTGAGCAGTATAACCGCTCTGATCCGGCCGAGCTCTCGCAGTTTATGGCCAAAGCCCTGCAGCTGATCGCTGCGATCCCTTTAAAGCCCCTGCAGGCAGTCACCCTGAAGATTCTGTCGCAGTACTGCGATATCGACACCCTGCAGCTGAACGAGATGCTCAAAACTCAGGCTGTACCGTCACAGGAGAGTGCCTCAGCACAGAGTGAGCCTGAAGATCTGGCGCTGTACTCAAAGAGCGCTCCTGAGGAGAAGAGCATTTTAAATACTCCGATGCGCAAGCTGATGGCCTTTGCTCTGCAGCAGCCCGTAGTGGTGGCTGCAATCTATCAGGATTTTCGACTTGACTATATGCTCAGGCTCTGTGAGCAGCTTAAACTGCGCGGCAGCAGCGAGCTTGCCGAGGTGTTTCACCTGATTCGGGATAATCCTAAGATTACGCCTGCAGCCTTTATTGAGATCACGCGTGATACTCCTAAGGAGAAACTGTACCGTACTCTGATCGACGCCAAGCTCAATCTGCGCAGTGAGCAGTATTTACAGCAGGATGAACAGCAGCGCTGGCTGTTTCTGCGCATTGCCAGCTTTGCTCAGACTTTAACCGAGGTGCTCAGTCAGCCGTTTGTGCAGCGCATCGAGGAGCTTAAGCACACAGAAGATGCGCAGGAAAATTATGCTGAACTGCTACAGCTAAGCAGTAAGTTTAAACAGGATAAACTGCCGCATTTCTAACGGTATGCTTAAGTCTGCCGGAAAGTTTCACGGTTGATTTAAGCTGGAAGCTAGCTTATAATGGCGCGTGTTGCAGCTCATATTTGGAGCTGTAGCTGTGATTACCTCGTAGTTTTCCTGTCCTCAGGGCAGGGAAGTTTTTGTGGCCCATTAGCTCAGTTGGTCAGAGCAGACGACTCATAATCGTTTGGTCCCCTGTTCAAGTCAGGGATGGGCCACCAATCTTTCTCAAGGCAGGCATGTTAGCCCGCCCTTTCCGATTCAGTTGCTGCTAAAAGCTTTCACTGCTTATGCTGCCTAAAGCATCAGCAGCCTCAGTACCGTTCTGGATATTCTGATAATGGACAGGACAGTTGGATTTGCTTTCCTGTTTTGCCGTGATATAGCGTCCGTTGGAGAGCACCTGTACCTGACCGCCCTGACTGTTGGAGATGAGGCGTACCTTGGCATTTTTGCGATAGAGACAGGAGAAAGGCTCGTCTACCACCATCTGACCGCTGCTGGTATCAATGGTCAGTCTGACGCCATCAGAGCGGTTGCCGAAGCCGGAGGCCAGGCCTGCTGCTACCGCACCGATCCCGGCACCGATCAGAGTGCCTTTGGAGTGATGATTGATCGCCTGTCCTGCCGCAGCTCCCGCGAGTGCACCGAGCAGAGTGTTGGTTCCTGTATCGTAGTTGTCACTGTCCATATCGACGATTTCCACGCCTAGAATTGTACCATCCATAAATTCAGATACGGCTCCGGCATGGGTAGTAGGATTGGTACAGCCGTTGAGGAGCAGAGCACTGCTGAGTGCAACGAGAGAGAGCGAGAGCAGTGTAGGTTTTAACATTTTCAAACCTCCAGATCTTAAAGAGACAACTTTCAGCACCTGTGCAGGCCAAGGACGAGCTCAGCTGCTTCAGGTTAAACCAATTATAGCGTAGTTTTGCGTTAAGAACGTGAGCCTAGGCTGCAGATTGGACTGTTCAGAAGACTCGGACTGTCAGGCCTAGGCTACGCTCTGAAGCTTAGCTAATCCTTAGCCTAAGGCACTTCTGGTTCTTTTTTTGCTGTAACCGAAGATATCGAGGCAGAGTCTTTTGACATATTCGCGCTCAATCTGAGGCAGACGTGAAGCAAAAGCCATATCCACCACCTTTTCTGCACTGACGTTGGCGCACTGCAGCATCATCGCTCCGATTCTGACCAGCACGCGGGTTGAAAAGGGCGCGGAGAGCTGGTAACGGGAAAGATCCTCTTGCGGATCCTGCCCTTCATCCTGCAGCTGCTCGGTTGAGACTCTCCTCAGTTCAAGCGCCAGCTGCAACAGCTTATCGATAATTGCCGCAGGCAGGCGCTGACATTTGCACCTGAGCACCTCACGCTCCTCCTTAGCTTCAGGATAATCCACTTCGACAAAGCGCCAGCGGTCCAGAAAAGCCTGATTCTGCATGCGCGCGCCGTTATAAAAGCCCATGCGATCCCCCATGCCCTTAGTATTAGCCGTAGCAACTACTCTGAAGAGGGGATGGGGCGTGATAACCTCTCCGTCATGGGCGGTGATAGTCAGGCTGCGTCCCTCGATGACATCGTTGAGCGCGGAGAGATCGCTTGGCGACATCATATCCAGCTCGTTGAGAATGAGGATCTCTCCCTGCTGCATGGCCCTGACCAGCGGACCGTAGACAAAGACCAGCCTGCCCTCCTGCAGCGTGTTATGCCCTATGAGATCCTGCGACTCCGAGTGTCCTGACAGCGTCAGCTGTTCAACTCCCCAGTTAAGCCTGGCTGCAACCTGCAGAATCAGCGAGGTTTTGCCGCAGCCTGAGGGTCCGCTCAGGTAGAGACAGTCATTGATCGGATCGGCAAGGTAGAGCAGCAGCGCGTTGAGCACATCAGGACGGAAGACATAATGCTCATCCACGGGAGGGATGGTACTGTGCTCGGTTCCTGGGGTGTTAATGCTTTTGATAAAGATCTCCTCGGTGTTAAAGAGCGAGGTCAGTTTTTTATGGGTAAGACGGTTAAGCTCAGTCATGAGCGATTTTCCTCCTCAGTGTAAGTCTTGTAAAACCTGTCTTTAAGCCAGGTCAGAATCCAATGAGGGATTCACCTAGCTGAAATTTATGGACGAACTCAAGCTCGAGAATTTCAATTTCGGTAAAGCTGCGATAGCCAAACTTCACGCCATGCTCAAAGCCCTGACACAGCCGGCCTTCCAGAAACAGAATATTGCCCGGGGCAACCAGATGCTCTCTGGTACAGCGGGCGGCCAGCTCCCCTTTGACCACCGCACGATGATATTCAATATGCGGGGGGCTGTGGCGGGGCCGTTCGACGGTTTTGAGTTTAAAGTGCAGGGTGAGCAGGCCATCTTCAATTCTCTTGCTGATGGATTGCCACTCCAAGACGGTGCCAAGCAGCATGACGCGATTGGTTACATGCATGAGTCTGTCCTCCTATATAAGCGGAGGTCATTGTAGGCAGGGTAAGCTTTGGGGGAACCAAAAAAGCAGGCAGCTTTTGTCAAAAACGCCTACCAGAGGATCTAAGTGTACGATTATAAAACAGAAAAAAGCTGGAGCTAAGACTTCAGGCGCCAGGGCCTGAAGCCTTAAGTTTTAGCATTCAATGCTCAGACGCTGGACGCCGCGGGCGATGGTATTGCCTTTCTGGGTATAGGTCATATTCTTGGTGTCCTTATCCCGCATATCCATCAGCAGCCCAAACACGCGCTTGGTGGAGTTGAGGCACAGCCTGATGAGCTTGCCGTTGATCTCATTGCAGCGCTTGCACTCTGTGAGCTTAGATTTAATCTGGTTGACAGAGGTCAGATAGAGAGTTTTCAGCTCCGCAGCCTGCGGATGCAGTTTAAGCCGCTGATCGTTGCTCTGCAGCTGCAGCATCATGTTGGATTTTTTCTCAGTCAGCTTTGGCAGACCTTTCATATCCCGATCGCGGATGGCGGCACGCTCATCTTCAAGCAGCTTCCTGAGCTCATCGAGCAGAGCATCCTGCTCCTTAAGATAGCTGGTGATTGGTTTGATCTGAGCTGCTGCCACCTGAGCGGCAGGTTTAAACATATTTTTAGTAAAGACCATTTTCTCTCTCCTTGTTATAAGGCACCGCGCAGGTGATAGAGGTCGTAAATCAGACGGGTATCGAGTTCAAGCTCGGTGGTATAGGTATCTCCCACCGGATACTGTCTGATGACGCGTGCTCCGTGGACAAAGCCTTCCACCTGAGT
>JAILLS010000090.1 GCA_024693025.1 Succinivibrio sp.
ACAGTAGGGATGGAATAGCCCTAACTAAACGCCTGTGGACACTGTGTAAGACATCGAGTTGCGTATCATCGTAACTAATGCAGTAGTGGTTGAAGCAGGAAGCTCCGACTTCTACAAGTCGGAGTAGTTCACCGCTAAAACCTGACAGGCTTAGCCCTGCAGAGCGTTTTAGCCTGGTTTAGACACGCCTGCAGCGCTTTGGAGCGTGACAATAACAGGTATTACTGACTAAGATAAGGCCTAACGCAGGATAGCTGTTTAGCGCGTCAGGCCGGGGGTGTTACTGTGCTCCGCTGTTGACCTTATCGCAGAAGGCGTAGAAGAGCTCAGCAGGCATTGGCTTTGAGAAGAGGAAGCCCTGTCCATAGGTACAGCCCATCTCCGTGAGCATCGCTTCCTGTGCCTGAGTTTCGATGCCTTCTGTGACCACCCGCATGTTAAGGCCCTTGCCCAGGCTTATGACTGAGCGCAGAATCTTTTTGGCCCGCTCGGATTTTTCTGCTTCAAGCAGCAGGGCACGGTCAACCTTTAGCTCATCGATTGGGAAGGTCTGCAGCATGGCAATTGAGGAGTAGCCGGTACCAAAGTCATCCATCGAGAGCTTAAAGCCCTGCTCTTTAAGTCCTTTGACCACATCCATCACATGATCCTTGGCTGTCTTGGTCTCATAGTCCACTAAAGCCGTTTCCGTGATCTCAAGTTCAATGGTGCCGAAGACCTTTTCATAGGTATTGGCTATTCTGCGCATATTCTCAAGATAGGCATCATCATCCATATGCAGACCGGACTGATTGACGGAGATCGGAATAATCGGCTTGTGTTCATCATGGCGGGCCAGCTGCAGTAAAAAGGCCTGCTCGAGGATATAGTCATCGACCTTGAGGACAAAGCCGTTATTTTCAAAGATTTCGATGAATTCGCCCGGATTGGTGAAGCCCAGCTCCTTGCTGTCCCAGCGGACCAGAGCTTCGGCCGCGATGACCCTGCGGGTCTGGATATTGTATTTTGGCTGCAGCCACAGCTTAAACTCACCCTGCTGCAGAGCCGTGGTCATGTGCTGCTCAATGGCGGTCACATGCATGATGTTATCGCGTACCGAATCATTGTAGAAGCCGATAGCCGGGGATGAGAGCTTGGCCACATTGAGGGCAAGACTTGCCTTATCAATTAAGGTGCGCGGATCAAGATTATCACCCTTCTTGATAATGCAGATACCTAGGATAGGATTTAATCTCAGCTCGGTACTATGCTCAAAGTTATTCAGAAACATGATGCCTAACTGTTCAAAATCGACGTTGGTGGGCACATAGCCTGACATATAGAGATAGCTGTTGTTATTGCTCACTCCATAGCGTCTGATCCAGCCTGAACGCTTAATGGTGGAGCGATAGAGATTAAAGATCTGCTGCTGCACATACTGCCGGGTATAGATGGCGCAGAGCTCATCGAGCGAGTTAATCTTGATCACCATGACAAAGAGCTGACCGTCAGCGCGCAGCCTGCTCTGCATCGATTTGAGATAGCGGGAGAGGCTCTCTTCAAAGTATTTGAGATTATAGATATGGCTGTCAGGATCAAGATAGGCGGTATTCCAGATTTTGCGCGAGGCATTATGATTGATAAAGAGCACCAGCATCAGGACCAGAATAATGGTCAGAGCTCCCACAAAGATGGTGGTACTGGCCTGCTCCGGATAATCATGCAGCAGGGCGCGCAGCGAGCGGCGCTGCTTGTACTGCAGGGAGGAGTTGGTCAGATTGGAGAGGATGGCACGCGGATCAAGATGGGCAATCTCCTTGTTGAGGATCTGCACCAGGGGGCGGTCAAGTCTCTGGGAAATCGCAAAGCATAAAGGCTGATCGTAATAGTAATTGGCGTTGATCTCCAGATCGTAAAGTTCAAGATTGTCTAAAGTCTGCTTGAGGGTGGCGGCTTTTACAAAGGTCAGATCTACCGAGCCGCTCTCTACTGCCTGCAGACATTCTGAGACATTGTTCAGAAACACGAAGGTGACGCGCGGGAGGATCTTGCGGATGCGCTGCATGGCATAGCGATCTCCGGCAATCACCGCCACCGAGGGAGTGAGCCCGACATTATGATTTTTCCGCTGCACGGAGACGCAGTTGATGTGCAGATACGGGAAGGAGACCAGCGCCTGCTTGTCAAAGGCCCAGTTGGCGTCATATTTAAAGTCGGCTAGCAGATCGTATTTACCGCTCTGCAGCAGCTCGAGCTTTTCTGTCTGCGTCAGAGTGCTGGGGGTCACTTCAATATTGATGTTCAGATCATTTTCAATGAGCTTGAGAATGTTGCTGATGGCGCCGCCATGGACACCGTCCTTGAAGAAGCTGTAGAAGGTTTTCTCATCGCTTACCAGGGCGCTTAAGGTCTTATGCTCCTGTAGATATTTTTTCTCGCTTGGCGTGAGCAGCAGCGGCTCATGTTCGCCCATGTAGAAATAGTACATGCTCTCGCGGATATCCCGACGGGCCAGCAGCATGTCCTCCATGGCATGGTCAAGATCGATTTTGAGTGCGATATTGTCAGGGCGGAAGGCCATATAGGTCTTGATGACCTTAAGCTGAAAGAGCTGCCTGCCGTCAACCTTGGCGGCCGCCGTGCTCTCGATGATGCCGTCAATGGCAAATTCACTGTAGGCGGCTACGGCATCGGCCTGATTATCAAAGGGGATCAGTTCATAGTCTTTGCCATAGACCAAGCCGTTGCGGTCAAGATGGGAGGTCAGATCGGTAAAATCCAGCATGTGTGTGGAATAGCCGATCCTGATTTTGCGGGTCTTGGCCGTCCATTCACGGGCATATAGATACAATGTGGTGCTGGCCAGCGGCTCTTTGGTAAAGACAAAATTAGGGCTGGATTCAAAACTGACCAGGGCAGGGACATTGGCAATGGCATCGATGCGTCCGTCATCAAGCATCTCGATACAGTCAGGCAGGGAGCAGGCCTGATAGACAAAATCCCGGTTGGTATAGACCTTAAGTGCTTCAAGCAGCTCATAGACCATACCTTCATAACCGTTCTGCTCATAGGAAAAATAGTTTTTGACATCGACAAAGCCGATGCGCAGCACATGAGGGGAATACTCAAAGCTGATAGCCTTGCTCACTGTGGAGAGCAGCAGGGCGCAGATGACTAAAAAGTGGCAGAAAGCTTTACCTAATCTGATTATATGCATAACTGTAGTCTCAAAGAAAATCGCTTTTCATTATCTCTTATCTTAGGCGGCACGCAAAGCAGTTTAGGAAAATTTATGCAAGACTTTATAGCTAGGATTCATTTTGGGTCAGGACAGGCAGGAGCTGCAGATTAAGGGGGCCTCTAAAGCAAAAGAGAGTGCCTTGAGCACTCTCTTTTCGCTGCAAACCTTAAAGCTAGATCAGGTTAATGCCGTATTTCAGGCATTCCTGACGCATGCTGTCAGGCCACAGGGAGGCCTGGATTTCACCGATATGGGCTTTTTTGAGCATCAGCATGCACAGCCGGCTCTGACCGATACCGCCGCCTATGGATAAAGGCAGCTCGTCATTGAGCAGACGCTGATGGAAATAGAGTTTGCTGCGCTCCTCCTTGCCGGTAATTTTCAGCTGATTGAGGAGAGATTCCTTGCTGACGCGCACGCCCATGGAGGAGAGCTCTAAGGTGCGCTGCAGAATAGGGTACCACACCAGGATATCCCCATTGAGGCCATAATAGCCATCCTCGTTAGGGGTTGACCAGTCATCATAGTCTGGCGCACGTCCGTCATGTACCTGTCCGTTAGAGAGCTTGCCGCCGATGCCCATCAGGAAGACGGCACCATATTTCTGTGTAATCAGATCCTCGCGCTCCTTAGGCGTCTTATCAGGATACATTCTGAGCAGATCCTCTGAGTGCACAAAGGTGATCTGCTCTGGCAGCAGGGCCTTGAGGCTTGGATACATTTCACAGGCCAGATATTCTGTGCGCAGCATGCAGTCATAAATCTTGTTGACGACCTTTTTAAGATAGGCAAGGTTACGATCTTCCTTGGTGATGACCGCTTCCCAGTCCCACTGATCGACATAGAGCGAATGCAGGTTGTCAAGTTCCTCATCTGCGCGGATGGCATTCATATCGGTATAAATACCGTTGTGGACCTTGATCTGGTTGTCGGCAAGTGACATGCGCTTCCATTTAGCCAGAGAATGCACCACTTCAGCCTGAGCCTCATCTAAATCCTTAATCGGGAAGGAGACCGGGCGTTCTACTCCGTTGAGATCATCATTGATACCCGTGCCCTTGAGCACAAACAGCGGAGCGGTAACGCGGCGCAGGTGCAGGGAGGTGGAGAGATTCTGCTGGAAGAAATCCTTGATAAGTTTAATGCCCTGCTCGGTCTGACGAGCATCGAGCTCGTTGTGATAGTCATGCGGAGTAATCAGTTGTGACATGCTAAACCTTCTTATTGATTAATGAGATTTATTAAGTGATGCACCATTATAGCGTGCAGATGACCAAAATATCGCAAAAACGCGTCTCATGCGGTCTTATTGTGGTCCATTATAAGGCAGACAGGCTTAAAAGCTAGGTGCGAGCTCTGATTAGGCAGAAGTTGCTCTATAAAGAAACATTCTGCGCCAAAATATGGCAGAAGATCTTATCTTAACTCATGCAGTTTTCTGAGCCGCCTTTGATTATAGAGATACAGCACGATGAGCATGAGGGTACAGATCACCCAGCTGAGAGGGTAGACCAGCATCAGGGACTCATAGGTGTTATAGCCTGGGAAGATGAAGAACACATAGAGCAGGCGGCAGCCGCAGATGGAGAACAGAGCCACCAGGGCCGGCGGCAGCGAATAACCGACTCCGCGCATGGCGCCTGAGAGGATCTCCATGATGGCATTGAGACCCTGCGGCAGCCCGATATAGATAATGCGGATGATGCCCAGGGCAATCACGGTCTCGGAGGTGGTAAAAAGGCTTAACAACGGACGGGCCAGAATATAGACCGTGGTGGCTACCAGCGTGGCCATGACTACACAGAGCAGCATGGAGATGAGGGTGATATCCTGACAGCGCTTAAGATTGCCGGCGCCATAATTCTGTCCGATAAAGGTGGTGGCGGACAGACCGAATGCATTGATGGTGCAGTAGATATTAATCTCGATGGTAAAGGCTGCGGCTGAGGCCGCCATCACATCAGCGCCAAGTGAATTGATGGCAGACTGGATGACGAGATTGGACAGAGAGAACACCATACCCTGAATGCCGGCCGGCAGACCAATCGCGATGATGGCGCGCAGCTTGCGCAGGTTCAGATGCGAGAGTTTTCTGACCTGAATGCTGATAGGTCCCTGCGCCTTCTGCAGTTTCACAAACAGATAATAGGCGGCAAAACCATTAGCTAGGGTGGTGCACAGTGCCACTCCTGCCACACCGAAGGGCGTCAGCAGCACACAGGCCAGGTTGCCTAGAGCATTGAGAACGCTGGCATAGAACAGGGCCATTAAAGGCGTGCTGGTATCACCTTTACTGCGAAAGAGCGCGGCTTCAAAGTTATAGACTGCCATAAAAGGCATGCCGGCAAGATAGCAGCGCAGATAGGTCAGCGAGTGCCCGCGGACCTCCTCCGGCACCCCGAGCCAGTCCATCGAGGCCGAGGAGAGCAGTTCGCCGCAGATGACAATGGCAATGCCCAGATAGACTGAGAAGATTAAAGAGGTATGCACTGCATCGTTGGCGTTATTGTCATCAAGCATGCCCAGATATCTTGCCACCACCACATTGGCACCAATGGAGATCCCCATGAACAGAGAGACAATCAGACCGATGATCGGAATATTGTTGCCCACTGCCGCCATGGCTTCATCACTCACATAGTGGCCAAGGGTGATCACATCCGCGGTATTGAAGAGCTGCTGCAGAATGCCGGTGAGAGCCAGCGGGATAGCCATGACAAAAAGCTTATCCCACAGCGAGCCATGCAGCATGTCAATGTCGCGGTAACGGGAGGCCAGGCGGGCAAACATAGCTGTGACCTACCTGAATAAGGCCTTAAGCTCAACTGGCAGTACCGGCATGGCTCCGCGCTGAGTGCAGACATATCCTGAGACCCTAGTGGCCAGAGCATGGGCTTCTGGCAGCTTTTTGCCGGCAAAGAGCGCCGCCATTAAAGAAGCGGTAAAGGAATCACCGGCGCCGATGGTATCTACCACCTCAACCTTGAGAGACGGCTGCACCGAGATTTCATCGTTCAGATAGACCGTACTTTGCGTGCCGCCTTCGGTAAAGATCAGACCCTGTACGCCAAACTGCTCTCTTAAGGCAGCATAGAACCGGTCTGCTGCAGCGGGCAGAGCGAGCAGAGAGCTTAACACCGGCAGCTCATCTTCGTTGCATTTGAAGATATCCGTGCAGTGCAGAGAATCAGCGAGCGTGGTCTTAGTGAAGAAATCCTGCCGCAGGTTGACATCAAAAACGCGGATCGCAGCGGTAGGCAGTGAGTTTAAAAATTTCAGGATGGTCTCATGGCTTTGCGGACTGCGCTGGGCAAGGGAGCCGAAGCAGACAATACTGCTTTGTGAGGCAAGCTCGGCAAGCTCTGGATTATAGGGCAGATGATCATAGGCGGTATCTTCAAGAAAATCATAGGTGCCTACGCCCTTTTCATCTAGGCTGACCTTAACCTGTCCGGTCGGGAAGGGCAGCGTGCTGACAATCATCTCAAGCTGCTTTTCCTTAAGCAAGGCGCAGGCTCTGTGGCCTAACTCGTCATCGCCTACCGCGCTGACAAGCTTGGTGGGAGTACCGAGCTGAGCAAGATGAAAGGCAAAGTTTGCTGGAGCGCCGCCTAAGGTGGCTTTGTCGGCAAAGACATCAAAGAGCACCTCACCAATTCCTACGCCATAGCTTTTGCCATTGGCAAGTTTTTCAAACTTCAGCATGCAGCACTCCTTTAAAAATCAGACTATTATCTAAAAGCTTTGTGTAAGTCAGCGCTCTATAAGAATACTCTCTTGAAATTTAGTCAGTTAAACCTGAAAACTTAGCTTGTGCAATAACTCTGATTATACCTAAAAAGATTTTGGGGCTTGGTGCGCACAGCACAAATTAGAGAAAATTCCTGCAAACTTTTGCAGAGCAGAAAAAGGGGGTAAATGAGACGGGGCATATCATATGACAATTTACACCGGTTTAGTAATAAAGCATGGCTAAAGCCACAGTTTGTAATTTTTTCTTTTTATATAATTTGGAATAGTGGTTTTCCCTTAATGTTATTGAGGTGCAGAGAGCACAAAAGGAGCGCAGATGAAGAAGGCATGGTGGCATGGAAAGGTAGCCTATCAGATTTACCCTAAGTCTTTTTGCG
>JAILLS010000126.1 GCA_024693025.1 Succinivibrio sp.
TACTTCCAGAACGGCTTCTTTGCCAAGCTTGCTCTGCAAAAAGCTCTGGGTCATCGCCCAGAAGGTGCTGATGAAAAAGTCTTCTTAGT
Source organism: Succinivibrio sp. (assembly GCA_024693025.1). GTDB lineage: Bacteria > Pseudomonadota > Gammaproteobacteria > Enterobacterales > Succinivibrionaceae > Succinivibrio. The sequence goes on from JAILLS010000126.1 coordinate 90, forward strand.
TAAATTCGGATATCAATATGTATAAATTTAAGTTTTCACTTTCTTTCTGTGCTCTTAGTCTTCTCTTAGGCAGCGGTACCGTACTGGCAGCCAATCTGCCGGTGCTGCACAGCAAGCCTGATGGAGTAACAGTCACAGATGGTTCAACATCTAAAAATATGCTAATCAGTTCAGACCAACCACATAATGTTATACAGTGGCAGAGTTTTGATGTCGGACCTGATCATTCTGTAGGATTCATAGGAAATAACAGTACATTCTTAAACATAGTACGAGGTAACAAACCGACCAATATTGCTGGTGTTGTGTCATCAGAATGGGGTGTAAAAGGTATTTATATCGTTAATCCAAACGGAATAAATGTAACGGGCAAAATTAACAGTCGCAATGTAGTACTCTCCACAGCCCGTCTGACCCAGAGCGACCTTGACCATTATCAGCACAGCGGAGAATTCAATCCGACCAATCTAAAGGGTATGGGACGCGTGTCGCTCCTAGGAGAGGTCACCGCTGCCAATCTAAAGGTAGTCGCAGGCCAGATCATTATCAAGGATATCAATAATATCGTGGATTTAAATGGCGATACCAACTTAAATCATCTGCAACTGCACAGTTCCACTGAGCGCATTGACATCGGCTCAGGCATGCGGGCTGAATATCTTGATTTCAGCACTACAGCGCTTAAAGATACCAAAGGCATCATCAATCACACCGATGCCTATGCGGTAAGCACTGAAAGCGAACTTAAAACCACCGTTGCCCTAAGACCTGAGGCCAAATTCTTTTTAACCAATGATGTCACGCTCAATCTGGATGCTACTCTTGACCGTGGTCAGGGCTTTACAGGCAGCTTTGACGGTGCCTTTAATACCATTGACTATAAACTTAATACTCAGGCTAACGGTCAGATCATGCATGCCGGACTCTTCTCAAAGCTTGAGAATGCCAAAGTGGAAAACCTCAACCTTAAGGGCTGGATTAACATAGAGCAGGCAGGAGATGGCAGTACTGCCGGTTCCCTAGCCGGCACTATTCACGATAGTGAAATCAGCAGGCTTAAAGCCTATGATACCGAGATTCTGCTGCCGTTCTCGACTGGCGAGATATATGCCGGGGGGCTTACCGGTGCTTTGCACAATTCAAAGCTTCAGGACAGTCTTGCCTCGCTCTCAACTGCCAGTATAGATAACTTCAGCTCAAATGTAAGCTTCGGTCATTTTGCCGCCAAAGCCTCTGACAACACGCTCACCGGTTTTGTGGGCAGCCCGGCTCAAGCCCTGGCAGGTGAAGATCAGCAAGGCTTTTACACAAGCTTTGACGGCCTCAAAGAAGATGAGGACCTTACCTCAGGCTTTGTGCGTGATGGCCAGAACCGCTTTACCCAGGTCGGCTTTTTAGATCCTTTCTTCATGGTTGAAGATCAGATCTATGAATATCAGGAATATCCTCAGGGCGTCCCTGCTTATCGGACCAAGGCCTTTGACGATCTCTTCCCTGAACGTGACTATGCCAGGGTAGAAACGGCCAGAAGCGAGGATGGACGCCTGCTCTTTAATCCTGACAAAATTATTGACAGCGGAGTCTATGAACATTATTTACACTCCACCACTGAGAATGGCCGCGGCTTCTATTTTGTCAACACTCAGGGCAAGCGTGCTCAGGTAGGGATAGGAACCATTACTGTCAAACCCAATCCGAATCCGCAGCCTGAACCGACCCCGGAGCCTACTCCAGAACCAGAGCCAATTCCTGAGCCAGCACCTGAACCGGATCCGCTTCCAGAGCCTGAACCTGAGCCTGAGCCTGAGCCTGAACCTCAGCCGCAGCCTGAGCCTCAGCCACTGCCGGAGCCGGAGGAAATCAAGCCTGAACCACTCCCTTCTGAGGAAGCAAGCCCTCAGATAGATCTTGCAGAGCTTGATCTGCCAAAGGTCAGCCCCTGCGATTTCTGCTCAAGAACAGGTGATTTTAAGGAGGAAGTGATTGGAGATAAACCTAACAGCGCTGAAGCCTTTACGGCTAAAGGCAGCCTGCGGATGAACAAAGAACAGCTGCTCAGCGCAGGACTTGCCGCCATCGAGGAGTTTAACAACTATTATGAGCGCCTCTCTACACGCATCATCAATCAGATCAAGACTGAGATGCAGTATGCTCTGAAGGCGCGTAAGCCTAAGGCTGATAACGAGGAGGAAGCTAAGACGCAGGCTTAACTTATGGAGCAGATCGGTTTTGCGATCTGCTCATCTTATATAAAACCTCTTCAACATTACTGCTCTGCTTTAAATCATTAATAAAGAAAATATGTTTGTTTTTGAGGTTTTCTTTGTACTCAAGCTTGACCGTACCGCGATCATATACGGTACCGCGATTGGTCAGCACGGCGTTCCCGCGAATAGACAGCACAGCCTTTTTGCCTAACTGCAGATTTTTGAAATTGTCATATTTTGCATGATCATCAAGATTTAAGCTGCCATTAAGATTCACGATGTGATTATTGCCAAAGGTCACCCCGTCTGACATGCTGACCTTGCCCAGCTCGTCAACGGTAAAGATAAAGCGGTTCTGCAGAGAGCTTGCCCCCGAGAAATTCACCACCCCGTTGAAGCTGACCTTACGCTCATTATCCAGATAGGAGCGATCCTGAATATTGATCATGGTATTAGGTTCAGACAGAAGCGTCCCGCGGTTGCGAATGCGGGTATTCCCCTGCAGCTCCAGAATCGAACGGTTCATCACGCTAATGGTGCCGCTGTTGTCAATACTGCAGGAATCTGCATCCACCTTGGTCTTATCAAAATTAAGTATGCCGCCGCTCTTGAGACTGACATCCCGTCCAAGCTTAAGATAAGACACCGGTCTGAACATCACCTTGCCTGGCAGCACAAAGCTTGCTGAGCGCTCAGAGAGTACCGTGGCACCAGGCTGCACATACATCTGTCCGAAAACCGAGAGCTTGCCGAACTCATCAAGCCTCAGCAGGCTGTTTTCTTCCTGTTTGAACTCACCGCGCACCTCAAGCTCACCATGACTTTTCACGGTCAGCTCAAGATTAGACGGAAGACTGAGGATAGTGCCGTATTTGACAATCAGCTTACCCTCAACCGTGAGATGCTCCCTAACCTCATTATGACCCTGCAGCTCCACACACTCTGAGCGTTTGACAAGCTTAGGTACCGGAGTGCCTTCTTGGAGCAGCAGACAGCCTGCACTGCACTGCGCTCCGTAAACGAGCGCAGTAACTAGAGCAAGCTGAACATAAAAGCGTTTCATTATGGCAAGAATTTCTGAGGATCTACCGAGCTGCCCTTGTGTCTGACTTCAAAGTGCAGCATCACCTGATCTGCATCGGTGGAGCCCATCTTGGCGATCACCTGACCGCGCTTGACCTGCTGACCTTCCTTGACCAGCAGATCCTCGTTATGGGCATAGGCTGACAGATATTCATTGGCATGATTGACGATAATCAGATTGCCATAGCCGCGCAGCGCATTGCCTGCATAGACGACCTCACCATCAGCAGCTGACATCACATCCTGAGCATAGTTGCCCCTGATGTCGATACCTTTAGAGCCATGCTCAGCAGTCGAGAAGGTTTTGATCACCTTGCCTGCCGCCGGCCACTGCCAGTAGATACCTGCCACCTTCTGAGCCTTGGTACGGACAATGCGAACTGGAACCGCCTTGGTACTGACCACCTCCTCTTTCTGCTCGATGACCTGATCATGAATCGTCGCACCATGCTCGGTCACAATGGTGGTACTGCTTAAGGCCTTACCCTGCTTGGCCTTGACCTGCGAGGAGGTAGTCGTGGCTGCTGCGGTATTGGTTACCGTCTGAGCATGAGTACGTTCTGCATGCTCAAGCGGAATCACAATCGTGCTGCCGCGCTTTAGATAATAAGGAGCACTGAGCTTGTTGGCCCTGACCAGATCCTCAAGCGGCACTTCATAGGAACGCGCCACCGAGTTAACCGAGTCTCCGGTCTTAACCTTGTATTTAAGAGATTTCCTGCCCTTCTTGAAAGCCTGCTCCTTCTCAGCACGGGCCTGCTCGAGCGGTACGGCGTAAGGCAGATTTGAAGCAATCTGAGGCGCTTTAGGCGCAGGTGCCGCGCTCAGTGCAGGAGCAGCCTTTGCTGCCGTCTGGCTCTTGCCGACCTTCAGCACCTGCCCCTGATAGATGGAGTATGGAGCTTCGATGCCGTTTTGCTTGGCCAGCTGATGATAGTCCTGATTGAAGCGGAAGGCGATGGAATACAGCGTGTCGCCGGCTTTGACCACATAGGTCTCATCCGGTGCCGGTTCAACCGCGTTATAAGGCTTAGGCTGATGAACTGCGCTCTGAGAGCTGCTCTGCGCTGGAGCCTGACTTGCTGCTCGATAATTTGATGAAGCAGTTCTGCGCGCTACAGCAGAACTTGTACCGGTCTGGGTAGCATCCACTACCCTGGCTACCCTGTGCGAATCTGAATTGGCGAAACAGCCGCTGGTAAAGCAGCTGCAGCAGAGCCAGACTGGGAGCATGATAATAAGCTTGATGTGTCTCATATCCATAGCATAACAGAAAAATCTATTTTCAATCCATAGCTTAATCAGAAAAAAGCCTGAAAGCAACGCATGAATCGCGCTTTAGCAGGGCTTTTTTCAAAATTTGTGCACTCAGGCCAGATGCTTTATTGTAGAGATTTGTATAATGAAATTAGAAATTTACTATAAACATGAGGATTTGAAATGACTGATTTGACTGGAGTTGCACTGGTCGGTGATGTAGGCGGCACCAATGCCCGTCTCAGCTTATGTAATCTTGCCGACGGCAGTATTTCAACACCGATTATCTATTCTGCCACTAACAATGATTCGCTCGAAAGTGTGATTTTAAAATTCAAGCAGGAAACAGGACAGGACTTCAAACTGGCCTGTATTGCCATCGCCTGCCCGATCACCGGCGATTACATCAAGATGACCAATAATCCCTGGGAGTTTTCCATCACCTCCATGAAGGCCTCGCTGGGGCTTGAGGAGCTTTTGGTCATCAACGACTTTACGGCCATGTGCATGTCTGTCACCAGCCTGAACCGCAAGGCCCTGGTGCAGATTGGCGGCGGTGAGCCTGATCCTTACGCTCCTGTGGCTGTCTATGGCGCAGGTACCGGTCTTGGCGTGGCGCACCTCGTACATGTAGGAGATCAGTACATTCCCCTGCCGGGTGAAGGCGGACATGTCGACCTGGCCCCTGCCAATATGAGTGAAGATATGATTTTAATGTCCCTGCGCGCCCGCATCGGTCATGTGTCAGCCGAGCGCGTGCTCTCAGGACCAGGTCTTGTCAACCTCTATGAGGCCATTGCCATGCGCAATGAGCGCGTCAGACCTAATCTCAAGCCGTCTGATGTAACCTCAGGCGCCCTGTCGCTGCCCTGCGATCCGGACTGTCTTGAAGCCTTAAATACCTTCTGCAAGCTGATGGGACGTTTTGGCGGCAACCTTGCTCTGACCATGAGCACCTTTGGCGGAGTTTATATCGCAGGCGGTGTGGTACCGCGCTTTATTGAGTTCTTCAAACGCTCCAAGTTCCGTGAGGCTTTTGAAGACAAAGGGCGCTTCAAGGAGTTTTTACAAAAGATTCCGGTGTATGTGATCACCGATACCCTCGCAGGCTTACGCGGAGCAGGCGCCACCCTGCGCCAGAAGCTAGGCGCTAAGCTCTAGTCACGTGAACTACTCCGACTTGTAGAAGTCGGAGCTTCCTGCTTCAACCACTACTGCATTAGTTACGATGATACGCAACTCGATGTCTTACAC
>JAILLS010000021.1 GCA_024693025.1 Succinivibrio sp.
TTAGCCTTTCTAAAATATATGACTGATTTATATTATAGGTTATAATGCTATAAAATACAAAAGTCAAGAAAACGCCGTGTTTATCGCAATTCATCCCACCACCTATAGAGGTGGGGGATTTCTTGCTCACGGCTTGTTAAACTCTGGTTTTCAGACCGGATAATCTTCTTCTGAACTTTGGTTCTAGGTGGGTATTCATGCAATTTATCGATGCTGTATCAACTTGTCTGTTAAAGAAATATCATAGTTTTGAGGGACGCGCCTCGCGTTCAGAATTCTGGTGGTTTATGCTGTTTTTTATGATCTGCTTTGTACTCACGGAGCTGAGCGTAGAGGTGTTCTGGCTGCTGCTGACGCAGGCAGGTATACTTGTAGAACAGAACATGCCGGCGCTGCTCGGACTTGCCCTGCCCTATCTGTCCCTCTGCATTGTCTGTCTGATCCTGCTGACGCCTCTGGCCGCGGTCACGGTCAGACGCATGCATGATGTGAACAAGTCAGGCAAACTTATCCTGCTGCCTACCGTAGTGATGCTTGTCAGTATTCTAAGTGCCCTCGCCGCCAAAAGCTTTGAGCAGCCTACGCTACTGATGTTTGGCGCCGCACTCTCAAGCCTTGCCGGAATCCTTGCCATCGCCTGTTTTATGATGACCCTCATCAAGGGCACCAGCGGTCCTAACCGCTTCGGCGCAGATCCGCTGTTTGCAGATCTATAGCTTTATGCCCTGCTTCAGGCTGAGAATAAAAAGAGCATTTCTGTTTTAGTTAAGCTGTCCTTAGGCCTCAGCCTCTGTCTCCTGAGTAGTGTCAGTAGTTGAAGTGCTCTTATGACCATATTTAGCCTCAACCTCAGCCTGCAGAGCTGCATAGTTTGCCTCCCGCTGCTTTTTGAGAGTGGCATAGTCATAGGTAGTGCTCTCTGATTCTGAAGAACTGTTTTCCTTGGTGACATAGCTGCGCAGCGCCTCTAACGCTTCATCGCTGATCTCCACCGTATCCTCAGAATTGTTTGCCAGCTTGAGTTTATCCTCAAAAGCCTGCTTATACCGAGTCTCAGTTGAAGCTGATGCGGCAGCATAGGTAAGAGTCTGCACTGCAGAAGAATAATTACTGCTCTTACTGCTGCTGGTCGCCCCGATACTTGAGAGCGCATTGTTAATGCTGGTCAAGGCACTTGAATCGATGGACATACCTATCTCCTGTAAAAAATCCTGCTTATCTTATATTATCGGCAGAAGATCAAGCAAACTTTAAGATTTTTTTAACTCTGGACGCTGCTATCCTCCTGCACCGCTTTTTAAGCGAGCACGCAGAACTTTGCTATCTCCTCAACAAAAAGCGACTGCAGCGGATTTAAATAATTATATTTTTTCCAGGCAATATAGGTATTTGACGTCAGAGCAGGCTGCAAAGGGATAAACCTTAAATGCCTGCCCTGGGTATTGACCAGCCTGTCTAAGGTCAATACGCAGGCAATGCCTTCTTCACAGAGGATTGAAGCATTATGCACAAGGTTGTATTCTCCTACGATATTAAGCTTGGAAAAACTGTAGCCAAGCCAGGGTTCAAACATCTGGGGGATGCGCTGCTGAGATGAAGTCAGAAGAGGGATGTTCAGAAGATCTGCAGCTGTGATCCCGTCCTTTGTGTCAGTAAAGGTTTCGGTATTGACCAGCAGCCCCCATGAATCTTCATAGCTGAGCTTTAAATACTCATAGCGGTTAAGATCGACTGTACCGATGAAAATACCAAAATCTATGATGCCACGGTCTAAAGACTCCATTACGCTTTCGGCATCAGCACTAACCAGGCGAAATGAGACCTGCCCGTGGCGTTCTCTTAAAGTTCTGATGACTCTGCCTACCTGACGCATCAGTTCAGACTCACCACAGCCAATGACCAGCTTTCCCCGGATAGCATCATTGCAGCCTGAAACCTCTTCTTTAGTGCGCCCTGCCAGATCAAGCAGCTCTGCGGCCCGCTTTTTAAGTTTCAGTCCTCGCTGCGTCAGCACCAGAGCACAGCCACGGTGACCTCTGATAAACAGCTCACCGCCCAGTTCATCTTCAAGTTCATGAAGCTGACGCGACAGGGTAGGCTGCGTCACATGCATAGTCTGTGCAGCTCTGACAATATTCTCTTCTCTAACCACCGCCATAAAGTACCTTAATACTCTCAAATCCATAGCTTACACCTCGTGTTTATTCTGCACGTCAATTATATACCTATAAAGCATATATAAATATTCTATATAAGTATTTTACATACTATATTGAGGTAACTATACTTGTTAAAACAGTCGAGTTTAAGTTCTGTAACCTAGTAGGAGATCAGAATGGCAGCAGTAAAAAAATCATGCACAACAGTCATTTGTATGCTTACTGCCCTGGCCTTTATCTTTCACTCTCCTCTAGGCCTCAGCCAGGAGAGCCGCGTGAAACTAAAAATCAATGCCACCGTCTGTTCTGCCATCTTGGTCGACAACTCGGTCACCCGGCAGCTCAGCAGCATGCTGCCGTTAAAACTCACACTTCACGAGCTTAACGGCAATGAAAAGTACGGAGAGCTTGAACAGTCTCTGCCACAGGAAAGCTTTACGCCCAAAATCATCCATAAAGGCGATCTGCTGTTATGGGGCAGCCGGACCTTGGTGCTGTTCTATAAAACCTTTGAAAGCAGTTACAGCTACTCAAAAATTGGCCGGCTTGAAGATCCGCAATGCCTTAATGCGTTAGCCGATCAGCACAGACTTACCCTTGAAATTGAACCATAATCAGGAGCATTACATGCAAAACTTCAGATCTAGCTTAATCAGAACAGTCTGCCTTGCCACTTTAGGCGCAGGAATCACAGGCGCCTTTCCCGCCTCTGCACAGGCTAATATTCCAGGAGCACAGCACCTGGAATTAACCACGAGCTGGGATAAGGTTTTTCCCAAAAGCACTAAGGTAAATCACAGAAAAATCACCTTTCACAACCGTTACGGCATTACTCTGGCAGCAGATCTCTATGAGCCTAAGCATGCCACGGGAAAGCTGCCAGCCATAGCCGTAAGCGGCCCATTCGGCGCAGTCAAGGAGCAGTCCTCCGGATTATACGCACAGATTATGGCCGAAAGAGGCTATCTCACCATCGCCTTTGATCCTTCCTTTACCGGAGAATCCGGCGGTACCCCGCGTGATGTGGCTTCACCTGATCTCAATACCGAAGATTTCAGTGCAGCCGTAGATTATCTGTCTGTACAGGATAATGTCGATCCTGAGAAGATTGGAATTATCGGGATCTGCGGCTGGGGTGGTTTTGCGATCAATGCCGCAGCCATGGATACGCGCATTAAGGCAACTGTAGCCTCCACCATGTATGACATGAGCAGAGTCACTGCCAACGGCTATTTTGATCAGAACACCGTAACCGACAGGATGAATGCACGTAAAGCGCTGAATGCACAGCGTACCGCAGACTACCGCAGCGGTACCTACCAAAAAGCCGGCGGCGTGATAGATCCTCTGCCTGAAGATGCTCCTCAGTTTGTAAAGGATTACTATGACTACTACAAGACCAAACGCGGTTATCACCAGAGATCGCTCAATTCCAACGCCGGCTGGAATAAGACCTCCGCTTTAGCTTTCATGACCAGTCCTATTCTTCACTACAGTGATGAGATTCTTTCTGCGGTACTGGTCATCCATGGAGAAAAAGCGCACTCCAGATATTTTGGAGAGGATGCCTTCAAAAAACTCCAGGGCACCAATAAGGAACTTGTAATTATTCCTGGTGCCAGCCACACCGATCTTTACGATCAGGTCGATATTATTCCATTTGAGAAAATTGATTCTTTCTTTAAGCAGTACCTCAAATAATCTGACTATTTCCGTGGGAGACTCAGATCCGCTGCTGACAGTCTCCCTGCTTTCATGACGTCAGCTGAATTTTCCCCTCTCTAACCTGGGTCTGAGTCGCCCAAGGTTTTGCCTAAAAATCTGAGGATTAAAGGTCTTTTTGCAAAAAATACACTTGCAATAGCATACCTTAAACTCTAAGATGACAGAGGAGCTGACTATACTTGTCAGTAGCAGCCAGCTCAAAACGATTAACAGTGCGGAGCAGGGATCTGTCACCTAAGCATTAATCAGGCTGCTTAAAACCGCAGCTCTGCCTGATGCTTGAGAGACCGTCTGGACTACATACCCAGAACCCAGCAGGCTTCCGTGCATATCGTCATGACAAGAGTCTGCCTGCCAGGCGCAGGTTTCGCTCTAGTCCTGTTACGCTATATAACAGCGCTAGCTTTTATTCACTATTTTTGAGGCAAACTTTATGCGTATTATCTTGTTAGGACCACCAGGAGCCGGTAAAGGCACCCAGGCTCAGAATTTAACCAAGGCTTTTTCTATTCCTCAGATTTCCACAGGAGATATGTTAAGGGCTGCGATTAAAGCCGGTACCGAACTAGGCAAACAGGCCAAGGCGGTAATGGATGCCGGCAAACTGGTCTCAGACGAGATTATTTTAGGTTTGGTTGAAGAGCGCATCAAAAATCCAGACTGTCAGAACGGCTTTTTATTCGACGGCTTCCCGCGCACCATCCCTCAGGCCGAAGCACTGCTTGAACGTAACATTCAGATTGACGCGGTCGTAGAGCTGCAGGTCCCTGATGACAAGATCGTCAAGCGTATGTCCGGGCGCAGAGTTCATCTTGCCTCGGGTCGTACCTATCATATTGTCTACAATCCGCCAAAGGTAGAAGGCAAGGATGATATCACCGGAGAAGATCTGGTCATTCGTCCTGATGATGAAGAGCAGACGGTACGCTCCCGTCTTAACGTCTATCACAGCCAGACTGAACCTCTCATCAAGTTTTATACTGAACTCTCCAAACAGGGTAAAACCAAGTACCTCGCCTGCGACGGCAACCGCGACGTAGAGGTTATTTCCAGTGAAATCATCAAGGCGCTCAAAGCCTAAGTCAGGGACCAAGTATGAAATCAGGTTGGATAATTTTTGCGCTGGGGGCTTTACTGAGCCTGCAGGTGAGTGCTCAGCAGGTTCAGGAGAAAGCTTCTGAATCAGTTTCGTTAACCGAGCTTATGAACTCGCACAACAATGCGCTCAATCTGCCCTGCCCTTTTGGCTGGTCAGTAATCCCCAATCCCAGTCAGGAAGACTCTCTAAGTTATCTTAACGAAAGCGGTCAGCTTGCCGTCAGCGTTACCTATATCAAAAACCGGGCTGGGGCCAGTGTAGATCCCGAGGCTTATGCCAGGGTGGCTGCAGAGCAGCTCAAGTGCAGTCTGCCGGCCCGCTCCAACCTGCTGGCTAACGGCTGGTCCTTTACCTGTGAGGACAGTGCTATCGAAGCCCTAGTATATGGTGAACCTGGAGATCTGGTGCTGCTGGCCATTTCAGGACGCTCCGCTGACACCGAGCAGTCTCTGGAAAGATTCATCGATTTTCTCTACTCTCAGGCCAGACGCTAGGATCAAACGCTAATTTAAGTTGAAGCGAGGAGATACATATAATATGGTGACGAGTGAAGAGTTACTCTCTCTTATAAAAGCAAGCCGCAGCGTACGCGGTTATGATGAAAACTTCTGGCTCAGCCGTGAAGATCTGCTGCCGCTCATAGAAGCAGCCAGATTCTGTCCTTCAGGAGCCAATCGGCAGCCGCTCAAATATGCGCTGGTGTATGAGCAGGCTCAGGTCAAACAGGTACGTCCGCTCCTGCACTGGGCGATGGCCTTAAAAGAACTGCATCTGCCTCATCCGGGCATGCAGCCGACCGCCATGATCGTGATCTGTCAGGATCTCAGGGTACAGGCAGGAATTAAAGCCTGTGACAAGGATGTAGGGATCTGTGCCCAGACCATCATGCTGATGGCTAAAGCTCAGGGTCTGGGCGGCTGCATGATAGCCACCTTTACCCAGGCCGATCTCAGCCGCGTCCTAAACCTTGAGGAGCATTTAAAACCGCTTTTGGTCCTGGCTTTAGGCAAACCTCAGGAGAAGATTGTGCTGACTGAGGTGAAAGATGGCAAAACTGACTATTACAGGGATCAGGACGATGTGCACTATGTTCCTAAGCGGGCTTTAGAGGACCTCATCGTTCAAGGCTAGATAGATAAAAGTTTTACGAGCCTTCCTGATGCTGAAGGCTCTTTTTTTCGCTTCAACTCACATATAGTGCCGTACACTGGTATACCTGCCGGACTGACGGCGATACCGCAGACCGTCAGGTTTTAGGCAGGTTTAACCTGCAGGCTCCTCCACGGGACAGGCTGTTTATGACCGCTGAATATGAAATGCTTGATCTCTGAACTTACAGAAACATGTCTTAACCTGCTAAAGCACATTAGGTTCGATGGACATGATGTGTTTGCCGGATAAGCTGCCTCCCTGCGTATACGACCATACACAGCGAAGCTAAAGCCAGCACATCAAAGCTTTTATCTGAAGTCTCATAATTATCCTTGATGTTTTTGGCTTCTATCTCCAGCTGTCTGGGATCAGGCTTAAACTTGTCAATCACGCTCTGCTTGAGCCGATACTCCATACGCACATTATGGATAAGTCCCTGCTTTGACGCACGCCTCAGCTGATAATGAGGAGCTTGCTGAAGACAACGCTGAGGATAAAGAAGATAACAGCCTTACTTTCTTAAGAAGATAACAGCCTTACTTTCTTAATAGGAGCAATGCTCTAGTCTGGCGTTATGCAGGCCAGCAAAAGAGCCTCTCAGATATTTTTGAGAAACTCTGTTTATCACCTCCAGATCAGCACCTGATTATGTCAATTTGCGTTGATTGTTAAAAGGCCAACTGTCAAACTTCAGTTTCAGGCAAAACCTTGAGAGCTTATGCCCATCCCGCCCTTATTTAATGTCACAAAAAAAATAAAATTACATATCTTTTCTGTTTTTTTTGTTTATACTAAATAAAAACAAAGTTGCAGGATTTCCTCTATCGCCATGAACTTTTTCTCAAGGAGGAGCCATGGATTTTCCCTATCTTATAAAGTCTTTTGCCGAAGAGTACAAGCTCGACAAGCTTGAACCCGAGCCCAATGGATGTGTGTGTCTTAAACTCAACGACCGTGAGTGCGTCATTGTTCCTGACAGAAACGGCGAAAGTCTTTCCATCACCTGCGAGCTGGGTATGCCGCCGCAGGATCAGGCTGAAAGCCTGGCCGATCTGATGATGAAGATGGATTTTATGCTGGCCGGACAGGGTGCGGCAGGCGTCAGCATCAATCCTTATACCGGAGCTTACGCCATCTCCAACCGCTGTTCCATCCTGCACATGGGCACCGGGGACTTTGCGCAATGGCTAGAGGACTTTTTGAACACTGCCGACACCATGGCTAAATTGATAACTGTTCTACAGGTGCCCCCTGCTGAGGCAAAGCCTGCAGTTTAGACAGCAGCGCAAGCAGCAGAGCGGAAAATCGCCCGGACCAATAGAAAGAACAACTTACAGAAATACCGCAATTTTCAAGGAAAGCTTACTATGACCGATTTCAACGTTAACCATCAGAATCTCACCGATTCAGCAGCTCATGTCCAAAGCCAGCTCAATACTCTCAACAATGCTGACGTACAAAACACATTCAAGCAGTTTGTGGATATAGTAACTGCCTCAAATCTCAAAGGTCAGATCCGGATCTGCTCCGATGCCAATGGCAATGTCCATGTTGGCAAGATCAAGCATCACTCCTTCCTGCGTTTTATCTCAAACCTCTTTCGTAACAACACCAAATCACAGAATGTGGTCGCCCGACTCGCTCTTCTGGATGCAGTCCGCAACAAAGTCTACTCCACCTATGCCAACGATCCGGCTGTCCGTGATGAGATGCTGGATAAGATGAATACGCTCAGTGCCGGCTGGAACCTTACTGATTACGATGGCACCAATGCGGAAAAATACGTCGGTCATGTGAAGTGTCAGCCGCTAACCCGCATGGAGGTCGCCCATTTTCTCTTTAATATGCAAATGCTTTCTGATCAACATACCGAACTTTCAGCAAGCAAGATCGAAAACAACTACGTCAAGCAACCTTACTATGACGCTGAAATGTTCAGCTACATGAAGAGCGCGCTTCAAAACGGGCCTGCCTCTATCGGCTATATATCTATAATGAATTATACCGCTGAAAATCATACTACAGCCTACAACAATGATCTTTTCAAAACCTGGAAAAACAAGGACTCCTATAATCAGGCTAATATTGACGATACCAAGGCAGATTTTGCCGCAACCCTCGAGAGAGTTCTCATCAAAGCCGGCGCCAACCGGGAGGTGGTTGGCAACTTAATGATTCAGCTCAAGCGCAGCATGGGGCTGGGACCGATGCCGGCTAACCTCTCTCCGATGAAAAAAACCGAATTTCTGATCCGGCACTGCTCTCCACTGACTCAGGCGCAGGTCACGGGACTGCTCAACCACGTGGGGCTTTTGGGCAATTTCCGGATCGCTGATGTAGTTGGGCAAAGCGATTTTACGCTGGAACTGCCAATCAGTACCTTCAAGCCACCTTTCGATGTCAAAAAAGACTTGCCGATGAAGACCCTTGAGCTAAACAGCGGTTTTGAAGGTGGAAAGCTCCTTGATATCGTCGGAGTTGCCGGAAAAAAAACCACGCTCACGCCTCATGAAGTATCCGATTTTTACCTGATCACAATGTATAAAAATGCGCAGCAGAAGCCTGAGCATCTGAAAAATCCCATAGAAATTAGATACAGCGCTACAAACGGCACTCAAAGCCAAATGGCTGTGAATATAGACCCGGGTAAACACGCAGTCCTGTTCAGAGAGCAGTTTGAGAAACAGATCCTAAATCTTATCCATGGCAATCTGATTCAGGAAGAGGAGGACCCTGAGCTTGATTTACAACCGCAGAAGAATAAGGACAAGAAAACCTTAGATGAAAAGCTTGATGCCGCCGTCATGGCTCAATACAAGGATCAGGACATCTATGCCAAGGCTCCAAATGCAAAATACGATCTGCACCAGTCACGGCAGTTTGTCATAAATCTTCTCCGGGAGATGAGCAAAAGATATGACCCGGAAAAAGAGATGCATTTTGAAGAATCGGACGAGACGAAAGAACTGTGCCTGAAGATCCTCGATACCCTCGGGGTCAGCAAGCAGATGTCCGCGGCTCTGCAGGACACCCCTAAGCAGGACATTCTGGCCTCAACGCAGTTCCGCGATAATGTCAAAACCTTTGACCTTTTGCAGCTTACCGCTTCCATACTCGAAAATCATAATCGTGTACCGAGAAATAACGCGACCACTGAGGTCAAATACAACGGCGAAAAAGTACTTATCAACCAGGGGCTGCGCTCCAGGGACCACGAGTTGATCACGGGACTGTGGGAGAGGATGAAGCATGATAATAATGAGCTGGATGAGAACAACAATACTGATCTCGACAGCAGCTACATCATAGATGATGATGAATAAGTAAAACAGACGGCAACCGGAGCGTCAGGCTCCAGATGCCGTCTGCGGCCGTCTTCTTCACAAGGCTGCGGTCGCCCGCCCCGTCGCTTCAGGCCAGATGCGCTCCGTTCATGAGTTGCAGATGGTCAGCATCTGCTGTCGCCTGCTCCATATCTGACAGGCACTCTTTAAAGATGCCCGTCATCTTCTCAAGCGTTCCCAGAAACTCGTCGAGATAGCCGATAAAGCGCTCAGTATCAAGTCCTATGGCAGACACCGTCCGGAAAAGTTCGTAATCACCATGCTCAGGATGGCGGGTGACGATGGAGCCTGCAGTCTCCAGATACATAAAGTTGCACCGCAGAAAGGCCTCATCCAGATCGGCTTTCTCGGGCCGACCATCGGGCAGGTTGCCAATTATAGCGTTAAAAGTCACCGCCTCGCGCTGGGCATCATAAAAGATGTTCAGCTGGTGATTGTCGGCGATAAGAGATACAGTCCCCTCATCATCGGGCACAAGCTCTTGCAGGCCGCTCTGCGCGGCAAATGCGGCGATAATATCCTTGTACTCCACTTGCTATCCTCCCAAATCTGCTACTCTATCCAGAACACCCGGCCCTCACGGCGCTCGGCCGCCCTGGGCCGCTCGCCGTCTAGGTAACCCACGGCACAGTGGGCAATGCCTTCCAGCTCCCCGGAGATCCCGAGATCTTTAAGCAACTGCTGATATTCAGGCCGTTCAAATTCCTCGCGCGCACGGTGGATCCAGATGCTGCCCAGCCCCAGCGCATGGGCGGCGAGCAGCATGTTGCCCATGGTCAGCGAGCCATCATAGACGTGAGTGGGCCACGCCTTCTCCGCGAGGACGATGAGAATGGCCGGAGCTCCGTAGAAAGGATCAAAGCCTGCCTCCCAGCCACCGATCTGACGGTTGACCTCGGACAGCTCATCCCGGAGCTCCTTCCGGGTCACTGCCACGATGATGGAGGACTGATGCGCCTTGCCATTGGGCGCATAAAGTCCGGCCTCGATGATCTGCTCCAGATCGGCTTTGGAGGGCATCTCCGACGTGAATTTACGGATGCTCCGCCGCTCAAGCATGGACTTGATGATCTCGTTCATAAACTACCTCTTTCTCTGGAAATCGGGGCTAAAAAACTATCTTTTAGGTCCTAAAATTAGCACTTTTTGCCGGCATAGTCACCTCTGACAATCAAAAAAAGTCCGCCGTCTCAAAAGAGTCCGCTCAGCACTAAGGTTAGCCTCTGTATCATGCTTCCTGTCGCCGCTAGGCCGTCCCGGTATAGCCTTAAGCTCTTTGAGCCTGCCGTACATGCAGGCGTATTAGCTTAGAGGCTTGAGAGCTGTGGGCGTGTGGATGGAAGAGAGCGTTTAACAGCATGTAATCTCGACCAAAACCAGCCAGACACCAGCACAGCTAAAGCACGTTAGGTTTGATGGACATGATGTGTTTACCGGAGAAGGTTGCCCCCTGCGTATACGAGATTAACCCCAGCGACGCGATGGACAGACCATCAAAGCTCTCATCTGAAATCTCATAATCGCCAATTTCAGCCTTAAATTCCGAGAACTCATAATTATCCCTGATGTTTTTGGCTTCTATAGCAAGCTGACTGGGATCCTGCTTATACCTGTCAATCACGCTCTGTTTGAGCCGATACTCCATACTCACATTATGGATGAGCCCCTGCTTTGATGCACGCCTAAGCTGCTGCAGCTGCGGCTGATTGAGGATCCCCAGACGCTGCAGTTCCTGCAGATGTCCATACGTCAGATCCGGAGAACTGGTAATATCTGAAGCTCTGTCGATATAGCCAAAGCATGAGGTATGCACCTGATGCACCGTATCCATATGTTTGATGACCTGACTGTTGATATTTGAATTAACCATGCTCTCAGAATCAAACTCCGACAGAACAGTTTCACGTTTCTTGTCATATTCAGAGCACATAGCCCGGGCTTTATCAGAGAGCGATGCTGCTGCAGGCTGTTCTTCTTCAGGATCAGAACCAAAGATTAAGAAATTAGAATTGAAGGCAAAACGACTGCGGGTTTCATACAGAGAGCCTGACTTATCGACGCTGCTTGTTGACTCTCTAGAATAAGAGAGCCCAGCTTCAAACTTTTCATAGTTGGTTTTATCTACCAGATCTGCAACCAGCGGGTTCTGCTGAGGGCTCAGATCCCAAATCTCCCTGCTATGATCAGACTGCCCGCCGCCCAGAATGGAAAACTCAACCGCAGCTTTGGCCTGAGTATGATGCTCAGAGCCTGATGAGAGCTCCTGTGCCAGCCTGACATCCTCACTCTCAAGCTTGCCCAGCAGCATCTTACAGATAAATACCGAGGCTTTTTCTTCTGAATCAAAGTTTAAATTGAGTATTTTGCCTCTGGCATGACCGGCCTCTACTGAAATACTGTCACCCCGCAGGGCCGTCAGGGTATCGCTCAGCACTGAAAAATTGACCCCATACAGGGTGCTGGCCTTGATGTCGAGCTGAATGCGGTTGTGCTCATCGCGTCTGAGAAAGAAGCCGGCATCTTTAAGCTGACGCAGGCTTAACTGAATCGCATCCTTATTTGAAAAGGACAGCACATCATAATCATCGATAAGATAAACAGAGAGATTCTTGTGCCCATCCATATATCTAACCTCATCCTTGCCCACGCCATGGACTACCTCCTGAATCATCGGCAGACAGGTTTCAAAATCATTGATATATTTTGCTTTTTTCTGCTCAGCACTGGCAAAGAAGCCTTTAAAGGTATTCCGTACCGAATCTACCATGCTGAAGAATTTATTGCGCAGTAAGGAAAAGGTTCTGGCAAAGATATGCGAAAAAGTGGACTGGTTCAGTCTTGCCTTGACCAGCATGGTAGCCAGTTTGTGCTCAAGGCCTCGCTCACAGAGGGCCTTGACCATGGTGCTGACAATCTCAAGCTTCTGCTTAGGCGAGGTCCTGCTCGAAGCATAGGTGCTGAAAACCTCTGAATAGCCTGAATAACCAAGCTTGACCGCAGCATAGCTGCCGCTTAAACGCATCAGTCCCCGCACCGAAGACTTGCCTAAAAGCTCCTTGCTGATCTTATTGATCTGCTCACTTTCAGACTGATTGAGATTGGCAAGCTCATTCTGAGCCCTGGCAAGCCTGGTTTCGTAATTCTGTTTAAAACTGCTGACTATCCCCTCAAGCTTAGGATCACTCAGGGCCTCCCTGCCAAGAGCAAGCTGTAAGGAAGAGTCTGACAGCGTGCCCTCTGCCAGAGAAAGGTCATCGGCTTTGAGATGAACCAGCAGTGCATCCGCACTATTGAGCCGCTCAGAGGTCAGCTCCTCCCTGATGAAATCATTAAGCCTGAGCCTGAAGTCCTCTCCTTCAAGGCTTTCAAGTTCACGCAGCCCTCTTGAGAATGCGGTGGTTTCGCTGTAGCGCGGATCAGAGGTCAGCATAGTCTCAGGGTTGACATTCTGCTGCCTGATGGAGAGAGCAGAGATTAACTGTTTTTTCTCACCGTCAGATAAGCGCGGCTCCTCAAGAGCCTGCATCAGAACCTCTTTGTCCTCTGCCTCAAGATTCAGCTGTGAGCACAGATCGTTTAAAATCAGATCCTCCACGCCCCTGACCTTCTCAGGCAGCGGTCCGCCAAGCTTGGAGTTAACCTGCAGCAGATCCTGACAGAGCTCCACCGCCTGCTCCGCATCCAAGGCCTGCGCTTTGACAAGCTCCCGAGGATCATTGACATCATGATCCTTAAGATAGGCATTGCCGGTCGTGATGGTTGAAAGGAAGGTGGCATAACTCTCACCGTACCTGGCATTCATGGTCTGCACGTACTGCCTGAGCACCAGTCTTGCCAGCTTGGTTAAAGGCTTCTGCTGTACAAGCTCTGCTAATTTTTCCCGAAGCTCAGTCAGAGCCTTATCTGCCCTGTCATTAAACGCAGCTACCCGCTCTGCCTCAAGATCAAGACCGTTAACCAGCTGTTTTCCCGAGGTCTGTGCCACGTTGTTTAATGCCCGATTCAGATTAAGCCTGATGCCGTAATCGAGTTCAGCCTGAGACAACACACAGGTTGACTTGTTCAGCCCCAGAGCCTGCAGGCGCGTCTCGTCCAGAGCATCCAGGGAATCAATCAGGTTATCACGCAACAGAATCAGGGAAGCTGCCACCTCCTCGCCCTTTGGTTTTTCACCCGGCGCCAGATTCTGCAGTTCGGTAAGTCTTGAGATGGCAGGATTGATAATGAGCTGATCCTTTTGCTTCATCAGTTCCACATACTGCCTGCTGGCACCCATCTGCGTGCTGTTAAGATCTGTAATGATGTCCTGTCGGTTGATGGCGACGCAAAGCAGCTCATCCTCGCTGCTGATCTCCTTGAACTGCTCGCCGCCAGAAAAAGCCTTGCCCCTGATAAAAGACAGTTCCTTTTTCATCTCGGTCAGAGCCAGCAGGCGCTTGCCGGCCGTAGTGTTAGCCGTAAACAAATTGTTCATATAGCCGTTCTGGGCCATGGAATTGAGTCTGTCAGTCACGTCAGACACATCGTGCTGCTGCTCTTTAGTGCGCTGCAGACCTGACGCTGACTGCTGCAGGCGCTCCTGCACCATTGGTGACAGGGAGCTGACAAAGGTATCGCGCACCAGCTGCCCCGAGCTTAAAGCGTCCTTATGCTCCTGAGGAGATGCCTGACTGATACTCTTAGAGAACACCTGTGCGGGAGCTTGACTGATGCTGCCCTGCTCGAGCTGTCCTGACATATTCAGATGATAGGCGCTGTGCAGGATGGAATTCCAGATGAGATTACAGTTCTTAAGCTGGCCATTTACCGCAGCATCCAGAATCAGTTTTAAATCCTGCTCACTTATGGTGTCAGCCTGCTCTGAGGCCACCCGCTCTAAAGCCTGCTTTAAAGCAGTCTGCTCCTCCCTGGTGCTCTGTGCACTGCCCTCAAAGTCTAAAGTCAGATTAGCCAGATCCAGAATCACCGCTTCCTTGACCAGACCTAACTCCATATAAAAGCTACACTTATGGGTTAAAAGCTCATGCCCATTCTGGCCAAGCGGGATCAGCATGGACTTTAGCGCACTGTTCGAGAGGATCTCGGATGATTTAACCTTGGCAAGCCCCTCCACAAACTCAAGCCCGTAGTCAGGATCGTTTAAAGCCTTAATATAGTTCTCAATCACCTTTACGGCACAGTTCATAAAAGAGGACTCATCCCCTGTCTTATAGCCTCCAAGCACGGCAAAATCACTGAAGTTAAAGCTGTTCTGATTCAGCAGATCCATTAAATCCGAGAAATGCTGCTGCAGCTCTGGTGAAGAGCTGATCCTGCTCATGAGATTCTGCAGGGTCTTAAGCTGCAGATTCTCTTTAAGTCCGTTAATATTTAAAGGGATTCTGGCAAGGTTGTTGCTGATAATCCTGGAGATAAGCCGGCTGTGCTCCGCACAAAGATCTCTTCTTAAAGTGGTAGAGATGGAGGACAGCATCACCCCCAGATTAGCCCCTGAGCCAGGATTGGCCACCAGCGTAACCACAGTGTCGCCTAAAGCATCAAAGCTTGCCTTGGAATGAGCCTGCAGTTTATCGAGAATAGACTGATTGTCCATGCCGCTGTTGTGCACCTTGAATAACAGCTGATCAATGGTATAGCCCCTGAGATTGCGCTCTTTGAGAATACCGTCAATTTCCTGATTAAAGACTCTTAATTCTTCAAGCTGCTGCTGATTGTGCTGACAGGTCTGATACAGCTCCTGAATTTCCCCGCCGTCATGGATGACTCCATACAGGCCGCACTGCGCCGGGATCCCCTCTGCGCCCGCATTCTCCTCAAAGCCAAGCTGAGAGAGCGTGAGCTTAGATACATTCAGCTTTTTGAGATTGGCGACCTGCTCCGAGCTGTTCTGCGCTGCCAGTCTGACACTTTCTGCAGCCTGCTGTTTCTGCTCGGCAAGGGCTGAGAGGATATTTTTCAAGCTGCTGACGGCTTGCTCACCGCGCTTGTCTGCCCCCAGAGTTTTTAAGAGCAGGGTGTTGACGGAATTCAGAGCGGCAGCCGTACTTTTAGCATCCGCGGCCACAAATCTGACCAGCTCGTTTTGAATCTGCCTGAAGGTCTCATCCTTAACCGAGGATAGAGAGGCCTGTTCAAGATCTGTCTTTAAGCCAGAGGTCAGCACATAGGCTGCACACAGATCCACAAAGGCCTGCTGCGAAGGTGATCCTGCACTCTTATACAGGAGACTGAGCTGCTTAAGCTGAGGCTTATCGCCAAGGCTTCCGACACATTCCTGCTTGAAGCTGAGACTGCATTCACTGGCCTGCCGGATCAGTGCAGCAACCGGGCCTGATTCAGACTCAGAAAAATTGGCATAAAGCTGTTTTTCTATGTCAAGCAGACAGTTCTCGTCAAGCTTGTCACAAAACGTGGCTGAACTGCCAGCCGGATTCAGGTTCTTTAATTCAATCCCTGAAAGCTTGAGATCATAATCATCATTTAAATTGTTTAACTTCAGATTTAAGGCATACCCATACTGACGCAGCTCTGAATCATTAATATCCTGCCGTTCACGTTCCCTAGTCCCTGTTAACTGACTTAAATCGCTAAGTTCCAGGCCTTTGCCTGAAGAGGCAAAGGAATCAACTTTAAATTCGCTCAAATTCTCATTCCTGTTGCTGTGTCATTAAAACCGCTAGATCTGATTAAGCAGGATGCTTAGGACAGTGGTATTGAAGGTGTTAAACGCAAAAGCACCCATCAGCGTAAGCAGCAGGAAGGCCTTCAGCGAGGCACCATAGGTATTATTCAGGACGATAATACTTGAAAATCCGCAGGAAATGCCGCCGCAGAGCATACCGATAAAGCCTGAACTTAAAATAGCCGAATCATAGCTCCGTCCGGTGAGCAGAAAGATTACGATGAATACCACCGGGATCACACAGGCTATCTGCAGCAGAATCAGCGCGATCATGCTAGGAGAGAGCAGTCTTAACGACCACAGATCCGTAGCCATGAAGCATAAGGCCACGAATATAGACAGGGAGATGCCACCGATATAGTCAATCTCCGCCCGCTTAATTTTTAACCGGTTAAATTTCTTGCTGCTGTTATTGATGATAATGGCAACCAGCAGGCAGATTACGGACATGGGAATATTGGCCCCCAGGGCATAGAGGGTTTCACCTATGGCATATCCGATGCCAATGGCAATAAGCAGCTGATAGGTGGCGCTAGGCAGATTTATAATATTTGCCGGCACAAACTTCTGATGATGATCGCTGATATCGTTGCTTTTAGCTGTAGGTCTTAACTTATATCTTCTGATGATCAGACTGCCGACCAGTCCGCTGATCAGAGCACTTACCACAAAACCTAAGTTGAAGAAGCCTACGCTGATCTCATATCCGTTTTCCACCCCCAGATCAGCAAAATACAGCCTCCATAGTTCAACTTCCCGCGGATCTACCAGCAGACTCACCGTTCCGCTCAACAGAGAAGTCATAGGATCAACACCTAAAAGCCTGCCCATCAGAATACACAGAATATTCCCTGCAAACAGCAGGATCATGGCCCCCAGAAACAGCAGAGCAATAAACTTTAAAGAGCGTTTGATTGCGCCAAAATCAAATTCAAAACCGATGGAGGTCAGGAAAAACGTGATGCAGATCTCCAGGAGATCAAAATCAAAGACTAAATGAATATCAAATAAAAAATTTATACCAAAATGAAAGATGCTGAAGACGAGCCCTCCTACGGCAGGTGAGGGAATAAACAGCTTGTTGAGAAGCTGACTTTTCTGCTTGAGCAGCAATCCCAGATAAAGAACAGCTACAGCGATGGCGGCGGTCTCAAAAAAATCTAGTTCAATCTGCATATTCTGTGTTACTCCCTAATCTTCAGTCCGCGCACCAGACTGCCTTTCCAGTTAAGGAACTTCAAATCAGCTTTATATTCTTCAAAGACGCGCTGCGCCGCCTGATGAAAAGGCACTCTGGTCTCCTGCAGGGCCGCAAGAGCAAGCTGAGCTTTAAGCTGCTTCTGATAACGAGGATCCTCAGAATTGAGCTTATTGAGATAAAAGTTCTTTAAAATCAGTCTTGTATAATTTTCTATGACCGAAGCTGCCACCCCGGGACTGGCCATAAGCACCAGATCGCAGGACAGAGCCTTGACCGGCTCAGACTGCCCCTGATAGGTACCCCCGGGAATATTCTGCACCCGATAACCGTCGTTATCGACGCGAATAATTCTGAGGTCCAGATCTTCAATACTGATAAACTTCAGTTCCATCTCCTTGCACAGACTGGCAATTTTAGCGGAAGGCTGCGGCTCACAGATGAAAATGCCGTCAACCCTGCCCTCCTTCAGTGCGGCGATGGACTGATCCTCGTCAAGATACAGAGGAGTGATTTTGTTAAGTTTAAGTCCTGCCGTCTCCAGCAGCAGTCTGGCGCTCTCATAGGTTTCCGATCCCTCCTTATCGAGGGCTACCCTTTTGCCCACCAGATCCCAGATATGTTTAACGTCACTATCTTTGGGCACCAGCACATGACAGATGTCCTGAGCCACACTTGCCACCGCAACATAATTGATGATCTGTTCTTCCGAGGCAAAATGCTTGCGGTGATTAAAGTAATCGGATACCACCGGTGCAGGCACTAACGCAAGCGAGAGCAGATCCCCGTTTAACAGTCGCAGAGCCGATACGCCGGCTCTGGTATTTTTGATGACCGGCATCCCCTGCTGGTATTCCTTGCTATAGTGTGAGGCAAGCTCCACAGACAGCCGCTCCGTCACAGAACCGCGCTCACCTACGCCAAACCGCAGTTTGCCGTCCAGACGCCCGCAGGCTGTAGTCAGAAAGAGTGACGCAATACTGAGCAGCAGCCCCAACAGGATCAGAAATTTATGGGATTTCATAAAACTATTATTCATAAATTATTTTATACCATCAGGAAACGATCTTGATTCATAAAGATATCCATTAGGGACGAAGGCTCTGCCACATCCTGTGCAGCCTCCTGCGGCTGCGCCCGCAGCGCAGGCTGCTCAGGATTAGAAGCTGTAGCAAACAGTTCTCTTCTGTTGGCAGGCTTCTTCTGCTCAGCTGCAGCTGTCTGCTGTCTGGCAGTTTTTGCATACAGAATATTCATCCTGATATACTGCTGAAACGATACGGCATTCTTGATAAAGCCGGCAATTTTATCCTCAAACATCCCGGCGTTAAGCTCGTCGTAGCTGATATCGTGACACAGCCAAAATGCGGTGGTATCAGAATCATAGGATATTCTGATATTACCCAGTCTGCCCCCAAGATTGTTCGCTTCAAGCAGCTGCATAAACACTTCAGGAGAATTCCTTCTTTTGTTCCCCAGCTTCTCGCCAATGATAAACATGCAGAGCGAAGCATTGTTAGCACTCATATTCAAGATATGACCATCTTTAATATAAGACTGAGATAAATTGGTAGCATCAAAAGGGGAAAGTTGAAATTTATGCACCGAAGCGATAAGACTATTTAACTGATCTCTGTTCAAGGGTTGTAGTCCTTATGTAACTTTGGAAAACCTTCAAATCTATCCTTGTTTATTGTTACATCTGACTAATCATATCCAAACAGGCAAGATTAAATTTCTTGCAATCTATCACAAAACAATCCTGCTCTCTCAGGGCGGCCTCGCTCAATATGCCCAAGCCGCGCCGAGCAGCTCTTAAGGTATAAAATTTCTATCAAGCGAAAAAAGAGTCTTTGATGAAAATAAATCCCGTTATCAGCCATGATGACCAATAACGGGATTCACACTTAAAACGGGCGTGAGCCGGGACTTAAGACTAATCGACCAGCAGTGCGTTTAAGACCTTCACAAAGTTGCCAGGATCCTTAAGTCCGCCCTGATCGGCAAGCAGCGCCTGATCATAAATCAGCTCAGCCCACTGCTTGAAGCGGTTTTCGTCCACTTCCTGATAGGCCTTCTGCACTAATTTGTGAGTCGGATTGAGCTCTAAGGTAAATTTCTCCTCAGGCAGCTTCTGACCGGTGGCCTCCAGCAGCTTCTTCATCTGTGAGGTCATCATGCGGTTGCCCTCTGAGATCACCACGGATGGAGAGTCCACCAGACGAGTTGATACGATCACATCCTTCACCTTGTCGCCTAAGGCAGTCTTAAAGCGCTCAATGAGATCCTTATGCTCCTTCGCGGCATCTTCCTGCTTCTGCTTCTCATCCTTGTCAGCAAGTTCCCCGAGCTTGAGATCCGAGGCAGTCACCGAGACAAATTCCTTTTTATCAAACTCGCTGATATTGCCCATCAGCCATTCATCGATGCGCTCCCACATCAGAAGGACCTCAATGCCCTTCTGCTTGAAGGTCTCAAGATATGGAGAATTGACGGCAGCCTCATAGGTATCCGCAGTCAGATAATAGATCTTGTCCTGCCCCTTTGGCATACGGGAGATATACTCTTCCAGGCTGACATCCTGCACACTGCTGTCGTTGTGGGTGGAGGCAAAGCGCAGCAGCTTTAAGATCTGCTCGCGATTGTCATAATCCTCAACCGGGCCTTCCTTGAGGGCATTGCCAAACTGCGTCCAGAAGGCCGTGTACTGTTCCTTATCCTTGGCAAGCTTCTCGAGCATACCAAGAGATCTCTTGGTTAAAGCCTTCTTGAGCTTGCGGGTCACCTGACTGTCCTGCAAAAGCTCACGGGACACATTCAGAGGCAGAGCGTTGGTATCCACCAGACCTGAGACAAAGCGCAGGTAATTCGGCTGGAAGGCTTCGGCCTTATCCATGATGAACACGCGCTGCACATACAGTTTCAGACCATGATCATGCTGACGGGTAAATAAATCCCATGGAGCATTTTTTGGAATATATAACAATGAAGTATATTCAAGATCTCCCTCCACATGGTTATGTGCCCAGGTGAGAGGATCCTGATAGTCGCGTGAAATATGCTTGTAGAATTCCTGATATTCCTCGTCCTTAACCTCTTTAGGTGAGCGGGTCCAGAGGGCTTTGGCATCGTTAATCTGAGTATACTCAAACTTCTTTTCCTGATCTTTCTGCTCCTCACCTTCCTTAGGTGCCTCGTATTTTTCACACCACAGCTCAACCGGCGTGGAGATGTGATCAGAATACTTGGTTATCGCATCGCGCAGTGTCCACTCGGACAGATAATCCTTTTCGCTGTCCTTAAGATGCAGAATAATCTCGGTACCGCGCGCCTCACGGGTGATCTGTTCAGACTCGAAGGTGCCGTTGCCGTCAGATTCCCATCTGACCGCTTCATCGCTCTTGGCATTGACCGAACGGGACAGCACGGTCACCTTGTCGGCCACGATAAAGGAAGAATAAAAACCGACACCAAACTGACCTATGAGCTGTGAGTCCTTGGCCTTATCTCCGGTCAGCTGTTTCATGAACTCTTCGGTACCTGATTCTGCAATCGTACCTAAGTGATTGTTGGCCTCCTCAAGAGTCATGCCGATGCCGTTATCGGAAATCGTCAGAGTCTGAGCCTCTCTGTCTGCCTTGATGCGGATTTTGAAGTTCGGATCATCCTTGATTAAGTCAGGATTGGTTAAGGACAGAAAATGCAGTTTGTCGATTGCATCAGAGGCATTGGAAATCAGCTCGCGCAAAAAGACCTCTTTGTTGGAATAAAGAGAATTTGCCAACAAATCTAAAAGTTTAGTAACCTGGGTTTGAAAACCATGTACAGTAGCTGCCATTTAAAAATAATCTCCACATTTACTTATGACCCAATGATTAGGTCTCAATTTCTACTGGATTACTAAATGGGGATAGCCTGAAAAATTTTCAAGTAAAAAAAGCGCTGCTGTAAGAATAATGAACACTCAGGCAAGACTATGCAGCTAAGCACAGCTCTGCTTTAAGCTGCCGCATCAGAGAAAAGCGCGGCAGAACTCAGGCGTCTGCACCTGATATGCCCTATAGAACTTTTATAAAACAGTAAGTTAACCTAAAAAGCGCAGCGCATCCAGCACCTCAGCGTCAGGATGGCTCTCAGGAAGCTGCTCTCCGCTGCTTTGCACATACTGCCGCCTGATTTCCTCAAGCACCACCTCCCGGTACAGCGGAGCCTGGGTTTTGAATCTCTCTACCGCCTCGATAAAGTTCTCGGTCTCAAAGCGTTCTAAACTGAGGTTATAGCAGATCCACAAAAGGCCGCTGTCATCATCAAGACAGAGTCTTAAATTGCCATATTCCCCGCCTAGAAGCTCAAACACCAAAAGCAGCTTGTAAATTCCCGGCACCTGCTGCTCAAACTCGGCATCCAGACGCAGCACGCTGAGCATAAAGCGCAGCTGAGCATCATCAAGATACAGCGAGAAACTGCCGCATGCAAGCTCAGTCTGCGAAAACTTAGTTTCCGCATCAAACCTGTTAAGTCTGAGATGGCGATTTTCTATCAGCTCGTTTAAAGTTTCTACCGTAATCATAATTTACCTCAAGCTCAGGCGGCCTGTTTATTTTCAAAAGCCCCCAGCTTATACGTCATAAGCTTCGTACCGGAAACGGTGGCGGTATTGCTATATGACACAAAGCCTAAAGCCAGAGTGTTGAATAAGGTCTGCATGCTGCTGTCAGAACTAGCAGACTTGAGATCACTATACTCTAAAGAAAAGCTTTCAAGCTCATAATTATCATCATCATTAAGTATCTTACTCTTATTGCAATGAGGATCATTCCGCATGGTCTGAATTGCTTCAGGTTTAATCCGGTAATTAAAAATGACGTTCTTAAGACCATTGAACTTATTCGTGCTGACCATATCCAGCAGTTTCTTCAGCTGAGTCTGGCCAAACACTTTTTTTCTCCAAAGAAT
The DNA here is from genome assembly GCA_024693025.1 of Succinivibrio sp. Lineage (GTDB taxonomy): Bacteria > Pseudomonadota > Gammaproteobacteria > Enterobacterales > Succinivibrionaceae > Succinivibrio. The sequence goes on from JAILLS010000021.1 coordinate 22,316, forward strand.
CTTTAGATGTTCTACAGTCAGTGTCCCGCACCTATGGGACAATGTGGCAGTGCTTGGGATCTTGGATCCAGCTGAGGACAGCGGATATTTAACCTGCCTTGTGGTGACAAAACTCTCCTGATCCGAAAATCCATCTACAAGCGCTTTCTTGAAATCATTGACTTTATCCATCAACTCCTTTTCATCCCGCTTATCAGTGGCTACAATGGTGGCTGTCTCTTTGACGGTTTTACCAATTACATTCTTCGCCACCGTATGACCATAGGTTACAGGATTCACCTGAAATTTAACCTTAAACTCAGTCCTGGTGGTTTCAGTATGACCATCCACACCGTCGCTGCTGGTATTGGTTCTCTTATACGACACGTTACCCCCGAACTTGCCAAAAGTCAGACTCTTGAGAATGATCGTACTCTGACCTCCGACTAGACCTGCTACTACCTTATCCGTAGGATCCTGGATACCATCCGTTGAAGGTTTTTTAATTTCATGCAGCGGTCTGAACAGATCAGCAGATAAACTAGCCTCGGCACTGAATTCATTACTGATCCCCAGTGCATTTTCCATAGCCGTTCTGACATCATCCTCATCAAGATAACCTAAAAACATCTTGGTGAGGAAGAGTGTCGCGGCATTATCATCGTCAAAAGCAAGATCTGCCACGGCTTTTCTCTCATATGAACCGCCAATATCCGCGGTAAATGCAGATGCATAATCAGCATTGCCCCCGGCAAAGGCGCCTGCCTTGACCTTGATGCCTAATTTGCTCGTATCGGCATAAAAATGCATGCGGCCCTGCTCATCCCGCTTCATGGTAAGCCCTGAGTTCTGCATCAGGGAAATCGCCAGTCTTAAGGTGACAGGCAGAAAGTTTTTAGGAATAACCGAATTATTGGCAATGGCACCCACATCCACGGTAAAATTCATATCATGGGTCAGACTGCGGATCTTATCCGGACTGATGCTGCCAATCAGTTCGCGGACCATCGGGATAGTCTGCTGAATCTTAAGGTTCTTCTCAGAGGCCTTAGTCTGCCGGCTGCCATATTTGACCGAATATTCCTCCGTAGCATTCATGAATTTGCTCCGCACCCAGCGGGCGATACGATTGTGCGGCCAGTTAGAGGTACTATCCTGCAGACGTTTCAGAATAAGAGCTCTGGCAATATCCGGGCTGAAATGTCTGCTCTCTAAGGCAGCCACCATGTAATCCAGGGCCTTGGCCTTATCATCAGGACTCATGCTGGGGAAACTGTTGAACAGATCCTGACTCCCCGTATACCCCATCTTGGCCGCGGCATAACAGCCTGCAAATCTTAAAAAGATATGCACGGAGCCATTTTTATAAATAGAATCCAAGACCGGATTTAACGCACGTACAGTTCTGCCGTTTTTCTGATTCTGAACTAACGCCTCTCCGAACTGGGTTTTACGTCTCTCAAGCTGCTGCTTTACGCTTGCCGGCAGGCCCTCAGTTAACTCCCTGATGATCTCTTTGGGCAGCAGTTCATCCTGCAGCTTGGAGACTTTACCGCTTTTATGCTCTAAAGCAAAATCAGACACTCTCTGCCCAAGAGAAATATGTGCAGTTAAAAAGCGCTGACCATTAAGCTCCTTATTGATAAATTCGTTCAGCATGGCCGGAAATTCTGCTGAGTCATACATGCCCGCCAGCTCTTCAAGGCCCTTAAAGCCCAGCTTTTCTTTATCTGTCTGAAGACCTTCGGTCATTAAATTAAGATCGGTTTTAGCAAAGGTAGTCTGCATCTTCTTCAGAAGCTGAGCCTTGACCTTATTGTCAAGGCGCTCCCTTTTGCAGATCTCTTCAACTAACTTCTGATCAAGGCCGCACTCCTCAGCCATAGCTGAAAGCATGATCGTGTTAAGCTGCGGATGTTCTTTATCCTGAGTAAAACTACCCTGCAGCGCAGGCCTTTCCTTACAGAAACTGAGCACAGACGGCTGAGTTTTTAAAGCCTCAGCTTCTTTCTGTCTGACCTGTTCTTCAAGTTTTCCAAGTTTGACCATTCCAACGCCGTCAACCTTCACTTTCAGATCTTTATTATCAATTAGCAGGGGATTTTCTCTAAGCTCTTTTGAATGATAAAAATTCTGCAGCGCCCGATATTCTGCATCGCTGCTTAGGGTTAAGGCGGTTTCCAGAGCCACCACGCGTTCAGAAAGCTCAGGGGCATGCCTAAGAGCGTACAAGTCTGCGTACTTGCGCACTATGAGTTCAGCAAGCGGTGTCAGAGGCGCAGTCTTGCCAAAAATCCGCAGACTGGTGCGCAGCTCATCCAACGCCGCATCCAGGGTTGAGAGAGCCTGCTTCTGCTCAGCCGTCGGCTTGAATTTTCCGTTCTCAATGCGCTGATACCCCAGAACTTTGACGGTCTTAAGCACCTCAGCTGACACCCGCAGCCGCTCAGGATTAGCGATTCCTAAGATCTTAAGATTCTCATCGTTATACACATAAAGATCATCGACCAGCTGATCGGTAAAGAAATGTAACCTGGCGCTATTTATGAGGATACTGCGGACAACGGCTGGTACTGCCGCTGGAATGGTCAGTTTTCTATTGGCCTCAATCAGATTCCCCAGCGTAGTTATCGTTCTGTGAGTTGCTCCCTGCTCCTGTGACCTATTCAGACCGGACAGCATATTATTTACAGCAAAGACCGTGGTTTTCTGGATAGCTGAATCTTCAACCTTGAGCAGTTCATCCGCACTCAGGTTTTCAAAACGCTGCTTGGAGTTTTCAAAGCTTGGCGCATTAAGATCCAGGTGCAAAAGCCGCATCTCCTGACGCATCTGATGTAAGGCCTGAGCTTTTCTGCCCTCCACTGTGGCATTTCTGACTGCCTCTAAAATTTTTTCACCGCCAAGCCTGGTATTAAGTCGCTGATTAAGCACTCTGGCTTCAACTCCATTTTCAGCCTTGGCTGTACGTATGCCGCGGCTTTTTTCATAGTGCTTGGGGATCAGGAGTTGCACATAATCAAGAAATTCCGTCTGAATTCTGGTGAAGTCTGAGCGTTTAAGCTCAGTTCCCTCTCCTGAAACCGTCAGGCCGGGGGCGGTGACAGGCAGTCTTTCCACAGGCTGGTTCTTAGCTAGCTGCACTGTCCGCTGCTCCTCTGCAACCTTAGACCAGCTGCCCTGCACCAGCATATACCACAGCGGCTCAAGAATTTCCTGCCATGGTGACCCGCGCTGAACTTCAAGCTGCAAGAGCAGCATAGAGTAATCATCCCGGGTAATATTCTCGAAGGGTCCCTTGAGAATGGTGGAGATGGCTTTCTGCGCATCCGCAAACTGAGCATTGGTCTCCTGCCTGTTCAGCAATTCGGTTACCTTGTCCTTGAATTCAGGAGAATTCAGATAACCTACTATAGTCTGATAGGCAAAGAACCCTTCATGGATATGCCCGCAGTTAACCGGATCAAGATAATGGAAACTTTCACTTAAATCGAGTGCCAGCGTTTTCAGCTGCCCCTGCTGAGGCTCCTGCTGCGACAACTTCACAATCTTTGCCACAAAATCATGCCGCTTGTCAGGCTCCTGTACAGCCTGTGCAAAATCCTTCACCAGTATTTTCAGTCCGTCAGCCACATTGTCAGCATAACGTCTGCCAAGCTCTGCAAGTCCCTCTGACTTGAAGTCGCGGCGGTCGAGAATCTGCAGGAGCTGTCCCATGGCCGGCGCCATGGTCTCATCCTTGCTCGTAAGCTCAGCAAGCTGTGAGACCATGGCCAGATCCGGATTTTCCTCAGGGTTTAACCTATAGTAAGCTATAAGACTACTCAGATCTTTGAGCAGAGCGGTGCGGTCAGCCAGGCTCAGATCATGCACCAGATGCGTGGCCAGATCTTTAAGCACATGTCTCAGCTCTGCCGGAGAGCTTTTGCCTTGATGCAGCACCTTAAAATCATTTTTTAACTGCATGCAGAATTTCTTGGAACTGTCAGTAAGCAGCCCGTTTAGAGATGCGTTGCCATCTCCCTGCTGATCCACCTTGGACTTTAGCTGATCATAGCTGGTATCTTTCAGGGTTTCCTTAGTCAGCTCAGTCTTAATCTCTTTATACAGAGCGATTTTTTCACTTAGATACTGATGGTTGGTAAAAATCTTCTGCGAGCGTGCCGCTGACTGACCATAGCTCATAAAGGAACATCCGCACATGGAAGACAGCTGACCCGACTTTTTATTGAGCGAGTTTAAGCATAGGCCAGGCAGCTCCTTATTAAGATTGAGCTTGGCATAATTCCTGCTCATCTGCTCATAGTCTTTATAACGCTGGTTGAACTCATCGATCACCGCAGTCTTATGCTCCTGCAGCTCCTTAACCATCTTCAGGAAATTCTTAATGCCCTTTAGCTCTTTGGCAGAAATTGCCTGATTGTTCTGAATCTCCTTATTGATAGTTTCCTTGATTTTAGCGGCTGGGATCTTAAGATCCTCAACCCTTTCAGCGGTGATCAGAGCATGCAGATAATACTGTACTGTTCTGCCGCAGTTCTGGCTATGGGTAGCATTCTTGACACAGGAACTCATATGCTGGATAAAGCACTGATCAAGATAAGCCATATTAGCAGCACGCACGTTAGCGGGAGTTAAATTGGCTTTCTCATACATCAGCGAAAAATCAGCTTTATCCTTAAGCGTGGACAGATTTAAGTCAACAAAGTTTTTGAAAGAGGCACTCACCCCCTGGGCCACGGCTTTAAGCGTCAAAGTCTGCGCCCCGTGATCCGCCTCACCAGATGGAGCTATCTGCGTTACATCCGGCATTTTCTGCTGCAGCTGCTTGACCTTGTTGATGAGAGAGGTGTTGCCGCCTTCAGGTCCTTCCGGAACCTGATTCTGATTCGGAACTTCATTAAGGTTGTTATTATCTACAAATACATTATGCTGACTGTTATTAACATTGAGTTCGGTCATTGGTTACTTCCTGCGCATAGAGATAAGTTTACAATTGATTAATTCCATTATATGTTTTTTTTTCACTATATATTATAAATATATATGATAGAGATCAAAAAACATCTCAAATTAACCTGAGCTAGTAAAGGTCAAATTGCGAGGAGCTCACCTGATGCCTACAGCTTAGCGGCGCAGAATCTGCCGCCGCAGGTGAGGCTTTATGCGTACTCTGATCCGCAGGAGTGCCTGCTAGGCTTTGTCCCTAACGAGGCGATACAGATTGCAGCCCACAAAGTTGCCTGCTACGATGCAGCTGTACAGGATTACCAGCTCCACACTTAGGTCATGATGCAAAAGAGCGAGAGCATAATAAAAGGCATCGGCAATGCTGTGCAGAAAGCCGCAGAGAATAAAGAGCGGTACGCCAAAGAGCAGAGGCAGAAAGCGGTTTTCACGAGCGTGTCTGACACTGGCGGTCATCACAAAACCGCAGAAGATCGCCAGGATAAAGCCCTGCAGAGGACTTAGCTTAAGACGATTGAACAGAATATCCGAGGCAGGCTGATAGAGATCAGGCAACGCCAGATCGATGGTATAGGCAAGCATCAGACAGCCTAGAATATTGCCCAACAGGATAATGATAAGGTCGATAAACTGCTGTCTGGTTTCCGTAAAACCGGCTGTACCGGTAAAGAGCTTGTACCTGTAATGCACCACGGTCAAAAGGCCAAAGCTAAACAGTATCGCCCCTACGACCCCTCCGGTCTTTAAATTGACTATGCCGCCAAGACCGATGCATAGACCAGCCAAAATCGCACTGCGTAACGTGTTCATATCCGCTCCAGAAAAAGGTGAGTTGAAGGTTAAGTGAGAAGATCTGAAAATTTAATCAAAAGGACGCCGATAGTTGAAGGAATTCTCCAGGGTATGCTCATCGACATTCGTAAGCTCGCCGCCGATGGGTACGCCGGTGGCAAGTCTTGAAACCTCAAGCCCAGCCTTGCGGGACATCGCGGCTATAAACTGCGCGGTGGCATTGCCCTCAATCGTCTGCGACACCGCCAGAATCACCTCTTTTAAGGTACCATCCTGCAGACGCTCTTTGAGGCTTGAGAAGCCTAGCTGCTCCGGACCAATACCATCTAAGGGCGAGAGCCTGCCGTGCAGCACAAAGTACACCCCATGAAAGGAGCCGGAGCGCTCAATAGCCTGCACATCAGTGGCATTTTCTACCACGCATAACAGCCCGCTCTGCCGCCGCTTTTCCTGCCGGCAGAATTCACACTGCTGTCCGTCATCACTATAATTGCGGCAGCTTGGACACAGAGCTATCTTCTGTAGGGACTGCTCGATGGTCCTGGCCATCTCAATTCCCTCTTCGCGTTTCAGATCAAGAAGATAATAGGCAATACGCGTAGCACTGACCGGACCTATGCCCGGCATCAGCTGGAGGGAATCTATAAGCTTATCGAGATGCTGACTGGAGGACATCTGCTTAGAAAGGCAGCTTCATGCCTGGAGGTAACTGCATACCTCCGGTCACTGAGGCTAATTTTTCCTTAGATGCTTCGTCAAGACGGCGCTGTGCATCATTAAAGGCTGCCGCGATGAGATCCTCACAGATCTCCTTATCATCAGCAAACACGCTGTCATCAATACTCACCCGGCGCACTTCGTGACTGCCATTGAGGGTGACCTTGACCAGTCCTGCTCCGGACTCTCCGGTTACCTCCATTTTGCCAATCTCTTCCTGCACCTTCTGCAGACGCTCCTGCATCATCTGCGCCTGCTTCATCATATTGCCCATGTTAAACATTTACGCTCTCCTTAAAACCATGAATTTCAAATCAGCTCACAATCCTGGCTGCTCTGCTGCAGCCTAGGCTATTTCCTGATTGTATTTAGTGAATACAGCCTGCTGCTGATCTTTTGGCAGAGAGGCAAAAGGAATAAATGGTGACGGCTCCACCAGCTCTGTAAGACGGCACTCGAGCAGATTCACATCTAACCAGCGTCCGTTCTTATAGCCGGTCTTGTGCAGCACACCGCACTCGTTGAAGCCTAAGTGATGATGAACCGCGGCAGAGCGTGGATTGCTCTCCGTATAGCTTGAATAGGCATTCTGCACATTCTGCAGTCTGAGCATATCCATCAGGAAGCGCATCACCACCTGACCATATCCATGGCCGCGGGCTCCCAGATCGATAAAGGTATGCAGATTGGCATTCCAGGATAAGGCAGAAGCCTCATCGCCAAGGTTGGCATAGGCGTAACCTAGAATTTTGTCGCCATCCTCAATCACAATAAAAGGATAGTTTCTGGAGATGCTGCGGATCTTAGCCTCCATTTCCGCCTCAGAAGGCAGGGTGTAATCCAGAGTATTAGAGGTTTCAATATACTGTTTTAAAATATCAATGAGGGCTTTAGCGTCACTACCGATCGCCAGACGAATGCGTGCCATGTCACAACCTTTCCTGTCAGACTAGAGATTAAACTGTTGCTCTGAGAAAATAATCACAGAAAAATACCTC
>JAILLS010000022.1 GCA_024693025.1 Succinivibrio sp.
AGAGTCTTGGCTGCATCAAGGTGGATGAAAGCCAGGGTTTTATCAATCTGTCCGCCTGTTTTAAAGATGCCGGCCACAACTAATTCCTGCCTTTGAGGTCTGCCAAGGCTTGAATTATTCTGCCTGGTGGTCAGAAAATCGAGGCTGTCACCTACGTTAAGGTTTAGTTTTCTGGCAATCCCCGCTCCTAAGATGACGCTTTGTTCCTGATTAAGACAGCTCACCGGCGCAGACATAAAACGCTCAAGCTCAACGACTTTGGTTTCAAGCTCGGGTACGATGCCGATGACGGCAGCAGGCGAGAAACTGCGCTCCTTTTGAAACACGCCTTCCACGGTCAGGGCAGGCGCCGCCTTAATGGCAGCTGATGAATTTAACAGCTCAAGATCTTCTGTAAGATGAGCAAAATAGCCGTCAGAGGCTTTGAGCTGCGCGGTCGGGATCAGGGAGAGTACGCGATTTTTAAGCTCATACTCAAAGCCGTTCATGGCAGAAAGTCCTACCACCAGAGCACATACTCCCACGGCAATCCCCAGGGTTGATGAGAGGGAGATAAAGTGTGCAAGCTTGCCGTAACGCTTAGAGCGCAGAAATTTTAAGGCAAGCGATAGGCAGAGAGACTTAAGCATCGATAACTCCATCCTGCATGCGCAGTACGCGATCGCAAAGACTTGCAAGCCCTTCATCATGGGTGACCATCAGGACGGTGGTGCCTTTAGCGTGCACCAGATCATAAAAGAGCTTGAACACGGTTTTAGCATTTAAGGCATCCAGATTGCCGGTAGGCTCATCGGCAAAAATCAGATCAGGAGATGTGACAAGAGCTCTGGCTATAGCGACTCTCTGGCGTTCGCCTCCTGACAGCTCCGAAGGCTTATGCTGCTGTCTGTCATAAAGTCCCACCTTGGCCAGATATTCTGAGGCAAGCTCGGATGCCTCCTTTTGCGTATAAGAGCCGATGAGTAGCGGCATCATCACATTCTCTTTGGCCGTGAAATCCTCAAGCAGGTGATGAAACTGATAGATAAAGCCGATCTTTTGATTGCGCAGTCTGGCTTTTTCACTCGAGCTTAGGTCGGTCAGCTTGACGCCTTCAAAGAGCAGCTCCCCAGAGGTCGGAGTGTCCAGTGTTCCGAGAATATGCAGAAGCGTGGATTTGCCGGAGCCTGACTTGCCGATAATAGCGGTAAGCTCTCCTTCTCTGAGGCTCAGATTGACCTTGCGCAGGACTTCGGTTTTGATAGGCCCTTCCTCATAGGTTTTGGTCAGCTCACAGGCTTTGAGCAGAACAGGTAAGGAGCTATTGGATATATTGTGCATAATCAGACCTTCGCAAGATATTCCACAGGATCTGCCTTAGCTGCCACATAGGACGGATACAGCGTCGAAATAAGAGAGAGCAGCAGGGAGCCTGTGATAATCAGAATAAGATTATAAGGGTCAATTTCGGTTGGCAGAGAGGCACTGCCTACCAGGTTAATGCCTAAGGTTTTCAAGAGCGGATCGGCATAGAGCGCGAGGGGAATGCCTAACATCACTCCGCCTAAGGAGCCGAGAGCACCGCAGGAGAAACCCTGCAGCACAAAAATACTGCGAATGGCACTCTCAGAGAGCCCCAGCGTTTTGAGCACGGCAATTTCCTTGAGTCTGGAGCTTACCATCATCGAGAGGGAGGAGAGAATATTGAAGGCCGCCACCAGCACAATGAGGCAGAGCATCAGAGACATCGTCACGCGCTCCATGGCCACAGCCTTGAAGAATTCGCCCTGACTCTCCCGCCAGTCGGTAAAGCTTAAGTCAAGCTCCTGAAGCTGCCTGGCAAAGTCCTCGATACAGAAGGGATCGTCAAGCCACAGCCTTAATGAATAATCTTCAGCCTTAAGATGCATAAGACGCCTGACATCCTCAAAATTGGCCAGGGCATGGTAGGTAATTGCAGTGCTCAGTGCCGGCAGATAATTGTCGAGAGTAAAAAGGCGCTGCTGCGGGGTATAGCCAAGAGGGGTTAGCTTGGCATTGACGGTTGAGAGCAGACGTACCTTCTCACCTGGCAGCAGGTTGAGCTTATAGTAGAGTCCGCCATCGGCACACAGCGCATAACTGCCTGCCCTGGGAACCTTGGTGAGTTTCAGATCCTCAAGCGTGATGCCGTCTTTAGTTATAACTCTGTCAGGCTCCAGACCCTGCAGGGTGACCAGCTCAACCCCGTCTTTGGCCTGCAGCAGTACTTCTGCGGTAAGGTAGGGAGCCTGCGCAATGACATGGGGAAGCTTTTGTAACTGTGATTCAGCAAAAGGCTGCTGCACTATGACATGCGGGGTATCGGTGAGTACTGCGGTTTTAAGCCTCGACTGCAGACCCTGCATCACTGAGGAGACGATAATAAGGGCGCTGACGCCGATGAGAATGCCAAGCAGCGAGAGCAGCGCGACAAAGGAGGCAAAACGATGGCGTGCCCCCTTTAAGCTGTAACGGAGGGCAATGGAGAGCGGCAGCGGTTTGAAAATTCCCACGTTAGCCTCATTATCTAGTCAAAGTACATATCAAGCTCTAAAACTCAGGTTTTTCCTGGATCCTAATGGGTGGTCTTTTTAATCAGCAGGTTGCCTAAGAACTGGAAGATACTGATCATAATTAAAATTACGATGACTGTCAGCCAGATCATGTCACGATAGCCCATCTGATAGCCGTAGCGAATGGCAAAATCACCGAGTCCGCCTGCGCCGATGGCTCCTGCGATCGCTGTAATACCGATAAAGGAGACGAAGGTGATCATGGTGACTCTGCAGATCCC
>JAILLS010000035.1 GCA_024693025.1 Succinivibrio sp.
ATAACCCAACAGAAGTGAGTTATCTGCCAACCACATCAGCTGATGGCAAGGTCAGCTCGGTGTTTGACCATAATATAGTCTCGGTTGAAGCTGAACTCGGCAAACTGCTCACTCAGGTCAACAATTTCAGCATGGCTAAGAATAGTAACCCTACCATGGTGGTAAATGATATTTTACAACCCCAGGGTGGCAAGCCTATAGTAGAGGTTACGCAGAACCCTGGAGGTCATGGCAGCAGCGCAGCCTAAGCTTGCAGGCTAACTTTAAAGTCCTCAAAGACAGAGATTAACGCTGCCTCTGCAGTCTCAGGCACGCGGATAAGCACAGCTTAACCACGTGCCTTTTCTATACGCAGATAAAAGCTCAGCACAAAGCTCTGCCTCTCAAAATTCTGCCTGGCCCCAAAATGCTGAAAGGAGTTTTATACGCAGCGCCAATCAGGTAAGATCTGCGCTGATAAATTCTGCTTTCTTTTTTTACAGATTTTAACTGTACTGTCTTAATCCTGGCAGGCTTAAGACAGCTTAATGACGCGTGGTACCTCTATGAATCAAGAATCCCTCAAACAGCATCTGGCCAGAATGGTTATCCTGTTAATCGGCCTTACCATTGCGCATCTGGGGGTGACCCTCTTCCTCCTGGCCAATCTCGGAGCCGATCCTTTTAATGTGCTGATCCAGGGGCTGTTAAGAACAGAACAGCAGCTGTCTAGGCTGAGTTTTGTCACGCATGGCAGAATTCATATGCTGGTGAGCTTCCTGATCATTCTGGTGCTGCTTCTGGTCGATAAATCCTACATCAGGCTAGGAACTCTGCTGTGTATGATTTTAGGCGGTCCCATCATCGATGTCTTTAACTTCATCCTCAGCCCGCTGCTCGCCCCTCTGCTCACCATGCCTGCCCGTATTATCCTGAATATCATAGGCTGCGCCATCCTGGCCTATGGCATGACCATCGTTATTAAGTCAGAGGCTGGTACCGGACCTAATGATTTGGTAGCGGTGGTATTAAGCGATAAGACGCGCATAAGGTTTGCATATGTCAGAGTCAGCGTCGATCTGTGCTTTGCTGCAGCAGGCTTTCTGTTAGGCGGCACGGTAGGCATCGGCACGTTGATCTGTGCTTTTGTGGTAGGACCGGTGGCTGGCTTTTTCCTGCCCTATAACGAAAGAATCATCAAACGCCTCATCAGCAGGCTTTAAACCGGCAACAAAAAAGCACAGCTCCAAACCTGGAACTGTGCTCTGATTACACAGCCTTAAACTTATTTATTTAAAGCCTGTGAGACCTGAACGGCTATGGCTACGGTTGCACCAACCATCGGGTTGTTGCCCATACCCATGAAGCCCATCATCTCCACGTGTGCAGGTACTGATGAGGAACCGGCAAACTGAGCATCAGAGTGCATACGGCCCATAGTATCTGTCATACCGTAGGAAGCAGGACCTGCAGCCATGTTGTCAGGATGCAGAGTACGACCGGTACCGCCGCCTGAAGCTACAGAGAAGTACTTCTTGTTCTGCTGCACGCATTCTTTCTTATAGGTGCAGGCTACAGGATGCTGGAAACGGGTCGGGTTGGTTGAGTTACCGGTAATGGAAACATCCACACCCTCGTGATGCATGATAGCCACACCTTCACGTACATCATCAGCACCGAAGCAGCGCACATTAGCACGCTCGGAGTCAGAATACTTGATTTCCTTGACGACCTTGAGTTCACCTGTGTAGTAATCAAACTGAGTCTGCACATAGGTAAAGCCGTTGATTCTGGAGATGATCTGAGCAGCATCCTTGCCTAAACCGTTTAAGATCACTCTTAAAGGCTCTTTACGGGCCTTGTTGGCGTTACGTACGATACCGATAGCACCTTCAGCAGCAGCAAAGGACTCGTGACCTGCCAGGAAGCAGAAGCACTTGGTCTCATCACGCAGCAGCATGCCGCCTAAGTTGCCGTGACCTAAACCGACCTTACGATCTTCTGCCACAGAGCCTGGAATACAGAAAGCCTGCAGACCGATACCAATAGCTTCAGCAGCATCAGCAGCTACCTTGCAGCCTTTCTTCAGAGCGATGGCGGCGCCTACAGTATAGGCCCAGCAGGCATTCTCAAAGGCGATACCCTGAATTTCACGGACGGTCTTGTAAGGATCGAGACCATATTCTTCACAAACTTTTTTAGCATCTTCACAGGATGCAATGCCATATTCTTTTAAGACCGCGTTGATCTTGTCAATACGACGCTCATAGCTTTCAAATAATGCCATTTCTTGTACACCTCTTATTCTTTACGCGGATCAATGTACTTTGCGGCATTATCCCACTGGCCATAATGACCACGGATCTTGTCCAAAGCATCCTTGCCAGTCATTTCTGGATGTGCCTTTAACAGGTCCATGAGTTTGCCGAGGTTAACAAATTCATAACCGACGATCTCATCCTGCTTGTTTAATGCAATGCGGGTGACGTAGCCTTCGGTCATTTCCAGATAACGCGGACCCTTGAGCTTGGTGGCAAAGTGTGTACCGATCTGGCTGCGCAGATTCTTGCCTAAGTCCTCTAAGGAAGCACCTACCGGTAAACCACCCTCGGAGAAAGCAGTCTGAGAACGGCCGTACACAATCTGCAGGAATAATTCGCGATAAGCGGTGTTGATAGCGTCGCAGACCAGGTCAGTATTCAGACCCTCAAGCAGGGTTTTACCAATCAGAATCTCAGAAGCCATTGCTGCAGAATGGGTCATGCCTGAACAGCCGATAGTTTCCACTAGGGCTTCCTCAATAATACCGTCTTTGATATTAAGAGTAATCTTGCAAGCACCCTGCTGTGGAGCACACCAGCCGATACCATGGGTTAAACCACTGATATCCTTAATTTCTTTTGCCTGAACCCATTTACCTTCTTCAGGAATAGGAGCAGGACCATGATATGCCCCTTTGGCCACAGGGCACATTTGCTCTACTTCTTTTGAATAGATCATTGTGTTTCCTAACTTTAGTTTATTAAGTAAGACTCGTCCCGATAAGGACAACAAGTCAGATAGCTTAAGGCTATTTCTAACGAGTTAAGCAAGACCATTGAAATTGAACTCTACTATCTGATCTTCTCGCTAGAATAGCATGTTTTTTGTCTAATTATTTTGATGGACAGCTTAAATTAAAAAAAATTACCTCAAAGAAAGAGCACACAACACGACAGAGCCATGGCAGACCGCACCAAGACGCTAAAAATGCCCTGCTGCCTGTTTAAAGCTTCGCACGAGGCGCTGACAGCTGCAGCTGCCCTGCATTTGATCCCTGGTGGACTTATGCCCTCAGGTATTTTATACTTGCATAGAGATTTTAATATCAAAAATAGTTTGATATTAAAAAATTTACAATAATAAAAAATAATTAAGTCTTAGACAGTCATTTATGATCAGCTGAGGGCCACTCTCAGCACCTGCTGTCCTGACTTACACGGACTTAACTTGATCAATAGGACCTTTTGTGCATGAAGATTGTGGTGATCGGATGCGGATACGTAGGTCTCGTGACGGGAGCGTGTCTTGCATCGCTCGGTCACAGGATCTTTTGTGTCGATATAGATGAACACAAAATAAAGCGGCTGCAGGACGGTGATCCCTGCATCTATGAACCCGGTCTGCAGCAGCTGCTGGCTCAAGACCAGATCAGAGAGAACCTGAGCTTTACGCAAAGCCTCAGAGAGGCGCTCAATACCGGAAGCAGAATCGTCTTTAACTGCGTCGACACGTGGCCCCGAGGGCAGCGCCGATCTGCACTATGTGCAAAATCTTGTCAGGGAGCTTGGAGGTTTAATGCAGCAGGACCTCTATCTTGTCAATAAATCCACTGTCCCCGTCGGGACCTGTCAAAGCATCCGCAGCCTTATCGAGCAGCAGCTCAGAAAACGCGGCGTCCCGTATAGAATTGAGGTCATTGCCAATCCTGAATTTCTCAGAGAAGGCAGTGCCGTAAGTGATTTCCTCAAGCCTGACCGTCTGGTTATCGGGGCTCAAAGCCAAGACTCAATCAGCCTGATGCTTGAGCTATTCAGGCCGGTGAACTACTCCGACTTGTAGAAGTCGGAGCTTCCTGCTTCAACCACTA
>JAILLS010000047.1 GCA_024693025.1 Succinivibrio sp.
TGTTCAAAGTTGGAGGGCATAACGTCCCCGAGCTTGATATTTAATAACGCAATTAAAGTTAGATCAGCAAACATTAAAATTTACCTGGCAGGCATAAAACTTATTCAATAACAAACAGGAAAGAGGTTAAGATGGAGAACAAAAAAGAATCATATTCAGAAATACTGGCACAGTTATCGGAAGATTTAGGTATTGAACTTGCTTTCGATGATGATAACTGCAATCTTTATCTGGATGATGATAACTGCAGTTTTACGATTCGTAAATTTGAGGATGAAGGCAGAATCGTTCTGATGGGAATTATTGCCGAAGATCTGCCGGAAGACATCAGCTACAGTCTTGTAACCGAGCTCTTAGACAATGCCATGAATCCTTTATATAAGGCAGGACCGGCCATTGCCAGAGATGCGGAATCAGGCATGATTGTCGCCTATGTATCTGTAGATTTAAAAGACATTGTGCCTAAGGATATGCTACAAATTGTCGAGCAATTCGTGGCATTTCAGGTGCATTATGCAGAAGTATTCATTGAAGAAGCCACTGAAGGCGGTAACAACAGCAATCCTACAGAGGAAAATCCGCTCACCACTACAGGTTTAAACTTTACGCGCGCCTAGCCCCAAACGGCTGATTATGAAGCTTAGCTAATTATCAAAATTTTTATTAAGTATGATTCTTAAATAGGCATTAACCGCTAGCTGTTAATGCCTTTATTTATAAGGCTCTCTGAAGCATTTCGCTACTGAGCCTCTGCCTGATTAAAATCATTTAGGCAGTTCTTGCCTGACAGGGTTATTTCTTTTTACTTTTAGCCTTGTCTTTAGACTTGCCCTTCTCTTTCTCAGCCTCTTTGCTTTTTTCTTTCCGAGGCTCAATTTCACGCTGTAATTCAACCTGATAAGCTTTAAAGGTCTCAAGTCGCGCTTTAGTTACGGAAGGATACTGCGGATCCATGTCCTCAAGGGTTTTCAGAATAATCTCAGAGACCACATAGCGCATATACCACTTATTATCCGCAGGGACGATGTACCAGGGAGCATAAGCCGTTGCCGTATGGTTTATAGCTGACTCAAAGGCTGCCTGATAGGCATCCCAGTATTTACGCTCTTCATAGTCACTAGCGGAGAATTTCCAGTTTTTCTCAGGCTCTTCAATCCTCGAGAGAAAACGTCTGGCCTGTTCTTCCTTGGACAGATGCAGGAAAATCTTAACCACCCTGACGCTATTGTGATACAGATATTTTTCAAAGGCCTTGATATCCTCATAGCGATGTCCAATCACCTCATCAAGATTGATGCGTCTGGCACAATCCTGTGTACGGTAGAGCTCCTTGACCCGGCCAATTAAAACCTCTTCATAGTGAGAGCGGTTAAAGATGGCGATTTCGCCCTTAGCCGGAATCTGTCTCGTGATTCTCCACAGATAATCATGAGCTAAATCTTCAGCACTAGGTGATTTAAAGGCTGCTTCGTGTACACCATGAGGAGACAGACAGGAGAGTACCGCCCGAATAGTGCCATCTTTGCCGGCTGCATCCATGGCCTGAAACAGAAAGATGACGCCCTCTTTCTTGTCGGCATATAAGCGGTTTTGCAGCTCATCTATTTTGTCGTTGTTCTTTAACACTCTTTTTTCTGCTTTTTCACGTTCTGAGCATAATGAGGTCTCTGACGTGGAGGTTTTGGCAATATCAAAATGACCGCTGCCATCAAAGCAGTATTGTTCAAGGCTTGCGATTTTATTTTTACTCATAACAGCTCCTTGGTATAAATAGACACTGTAAACAACATCACCTAAATTGGTTATCGTCCAGCTAAATAATCAGGCTTAAGCTGGATCTGACTCTATCCTTACCACAAAGGAGCCGCTAGAGCTCTCCTGATCAGTTGGAAATATTTGGTCTTTTGGCCACTCTGATGTTCAGGCGCGCCTTTTTGTTATAAGGATGGGTTATAGAATCGGACCCTAGGGTCTGACCTGTAGCATTGGCCAGAAACACCATGAAATTAGGAATCTCATCGCTGGTACCTGACCGCACTATACCTAAGGTTGCGGTAAACTCCGCGCCTAACAACACAATCCACCAGTTAATATATATCCAGATCATCAGGACCGGTAACGCAGCCAGCGCCCCATACAGAGCCTCATAATTGGAAAAGTTCAGCACAAAGGCCGAGAAAACCTTTTTAGATATCTCAAAGGCAACCGTAGTGACTACCGCTCCGATCACGGCATCCTGCAGTTTAACCGTGGCAGCCGGCACAATTACAAACAGCGCCGTAACCACCACAATCTCGATGATTACCGGGGTGAGATAATAAACCAGCATCAGGGAGATACCTAATGACTGTCCTGCAGTCAGTGCATAGGCGAGTACCTTGGAAGTCAGCCATATAATCATGCCTACGGCCAAAGGCCCCAAAGTGAGCAGCGTCCAGTAGATGGCAATCATAGTGCCGACTTTACGTCGGCCTCCACGCCAGATCCGATTTAGGGAATGATCAATAGAGCGTACCAAGAGCAGTGACACAATGAATAACGCAATAGTACTGGTTACTGTCAGCTTACCTGCATGCTCGACCAGGCTGCCCACATGACTGGTGATCGCCTCGGTAAACACCGGCATAAAATTTTTGGCTGCAAAGCCTGACACAGAATCGCGTAAGTCCTTAAAAGCCGGGATCACGGCAAAAATCGATAAAATAACCGTAAAGGCAGGAATTAGCGAGAGGAGGGACGTATATGCCAGAGCACCTGCTTCTAAGGCAATATTGTCGCGTTTAATCCGACGCAAAAAATATTTAATCAGCTCTTTCACAAGATAATTCTCTGTTTAATCACCGCAAATACCTGACAAAATCAGGCAGCTGCGATGCTATAAAAATCTTAAACTCTATGGCTAATGCATTGCTTTCTGTCTTCTGCGCCTGTCTAATTTAGGTCCATGTCAAAAATAATTATTGAAGATCAGAACATTAACCATTAATGTGCAAATTGTTATTTTTTCTGTTTACTTGTATAATACCATGCTTGCATTGAAGTCTAGCACAACTCAACTTACTCAAACTGAGTTAACTTGCTTGGTTCATGCCAATTTAGGCTGTTTTCTGCTCACCTCCCAACGCAGGTTGTTACCCTTAAGATTCGTGAGCTTTATATACAAAGGATTTATTCCTAATTAGATAGGACTTTTGCAAATGGATGTTAGTAAAATCCGCAACATTGCTATTATCGCACATGTTGACCATGGTAAGACTACCCTTGTAGACAAATTACTCCGCCAATCAGGCACTCTTGATCGTAATGAATTAGGTCAGGAACGTGTGATGGACTCCAATGATATTGAAAAAGAACGTGGCATCACCATCTTGTCTAAGAACACGGCTATCAACTGGCATGACTTTAGGATCAATATCGTTGACACCCCAGGCCACGCAGACTTTGGCGGTGAAGTTGAGCGAGTGATGTCCATGGTTGACTCGGTACTGCTGCTCGTCGACGCCGTAGATGGTCCTATGCCTCAGACCCGCTTTGTCACTCAGAAGGCCTTTGCCCGCGGTTTAAAGCCGATCGTGGTGATCAATAAGTGTGACCGTGAAGGTGCGCGCCCTGACTGGGTAATCGATCAGGTCTTTGATCTGTTTGATTCCCTTGGTGCTACCGATGAACAGCTGGATTTCCCAGTGGTCTATGCTTCTGCCTTCCAGGGCTGGGCCAGCCTCGAAGAAGGAGTGCAGACTGACAATATGGAAGCTTTATTCCAGACCATTGTGGATCGCGTCAGTCCACCTCAGGCTGATCTGGAAGGTCCGTTCCAGATGCAGATCTCCTCTCTGGACTTTACCTCTTATGTGGGCGTTATCGGTGTGGGTCGTGTGACACGCGGCACAGCCAAGACCAATCAGCCAGTTTCCATCATTGGACGTGACGGCTCAGTCAGAACCGGTAAAATCGGCCAGGTTTTAGGCTATATGGGTCTGCATCGCAGTCAGGTAGATGAGGCTCAGGCTGGTGACATTATTGCTCTGACCGGTTTAGGCGAGCTAAAAATCTCTGATACCGTATGCGATCCAAGCAAGGTTGAAGCTCTGCCTGCCCTGTCCGTTGACGAACCTACGGTCTCCATGAATTTCTGTGTCAATACCTCTCCTTTTGCCGGCAAAGAAGGCAAGTTCATTACCTCTCGCAATATTGAGGAGCGCCTGAATCAGGAACTCGTACATAACGTGGCCTTACGGGTAGAGCGTACCGAAGATACAGACAGATTTAAGGTGTCTGGACGTGGTGAGCTGCATCTTTCCGTTCTGATTGAAGAAATGCGCCGTGAAGGCTATGAACTGGCTGTCTCCCGTCCTGAAGTGATTCTCAAAAAGGAAGACGGGGTGACCAAGGAGCCCTATGAAGTCTTAACCCTTGACCTGCAGGAAGAGCATCAGGGCGGTGTCATGGAAGAATTAGGCAAGCGTAAGGGCGAGCTGAAAAACATGAATCCTGACGGCAAGGGACGCGTCAGACTAGACTATAGGATCCCATCCCGCGGTTTAATCGGCTTCCAGACTCTGTATATGACCTTAACCTCTGGTACAGGTCTGATGTACCACACCTTCGACAGCTATGACGAATATGTGGGCGGCACCATCGGCGAAAGAGTCAATGGTGTAATTATCTCTAATTCTACTGGTAAAACAGTTCCTTATGCCTTATGGTTCCTGCAGGAGCGTGGCCGCCTGTTCTGCGAGCCAGGTGAAGAGATTTACGAAGGTCAGGTAATCGGTATTCACAACCGCAACAATGACTTAACCGTTAATGCACTGAAGACCAAGAAACTCACCAACGTACGTGCCGCAGGTTCAGATGACAATATTCTGTTAACCCCTGCCATGCATATGTCTCTTGAACAGAGCCTTGAATTCATCAACGAAGATGAACTGGTGGAAATTACTCCTGTCAGCATCAGACTGAGAAAGAAGAACCTGTCTGAAATGGATCGCATTAGAGCATTCAGAGCAGCAGGCGGCAAGAAAGAGTAATTCTATCTTTTTCTAATCTCTAGATATAAGGCAGGTTTTAGATATTTAAAACCTGCCTTTTTCAACTTAAGTTATCAGAATTTCAGTCTTAATCTTGCACAATTATTGTGCACCGGGCTTTGCACCCTAAAAATAGAGTTAAGATTCTTGCAATGTGGGCAAACGTTGGAGCAAAGATGTTTGATGAGGCTGACGCTTTAGTTGAAAGTATTAGTACAGCGGTGATCGTAACTGATCTCGACTTTCAAATTGTCTTTGCCAATCAGGCTGCAGAGCAGTTTACGGGTATGAGTAAAACCCGGCTTAAAACTCTGCGTTTAACTGATCTGATCTGCTCTTCAGAAAAATCTCTGCTCGAAGCCCTAACTGAGGCTAAGAAACCTAATTTCCCAGGCTTTGCCACAAGCTCAGCCAAATTTTCCCTAGGACCTACGGTAACCAAGCTTGGCAATATCTGGATTAGTGTCTTCATCGGCGGGAAATCCCGTGGGATTATTGCGGAAATCCGCTCGAGCTGGAGACAGGAAAAACTGCTCGATGAGTTTAATCAACGCGATCAGCATAATGCAGCACAGGATTTAGTCAGAGGTCTTGCCCATGAAATCAAGAACCCTTTAGGCGGTATTCGTGGTGCAGCCCAGCTCATTGAACTTTCCTTCCCTGACACTGCAGGACTTAAAGACTATACGACGCTGATTATTGAACAGACAGATCGTCTTAAAGCCCTGGTGGACAAACTGTTAGGTCCGCAGCGTCCAAATCCTATGACTCAGGCCAACATCCATTTCGTGATTGAAAAAGTGGTCTCGCTGATTCAGATGGAAACCCGCGAACAGATCTCGATTATCAAGGACTATGATCCATCCCTGCCGGAAATCATGCTTGATGTAGATGGGATGGAGCAGGTGCTGCTCAATATTGTACTCAATGCAGTTCAGGCTCTGAATGAAGAACAGATCTCAAGGCCTTATATAAGAATTACCTCTCGTGCTGCCTATGGCGTGGTGATTAACGATTACAAATATCCAACCTGTATTGCCATTTCTATAGAAAACAACGGTCCGGAGATCCCCGAGATAATCAGGAGAAAAATCTTCTATCCGATGGTGACCACCAAAACCAAAGGCACAGGCTTAGGCCTGTCATTAGCACAGAATATCGTGCAGAGACATCAAGGTATAATTGAATGTAGCAGTAACAGCGAGCATACGCTTTTCCGAATTCTGTTACCACTGCGTCCTCGTCGCAGGATGCCTAACAAGGGAGCATAAAACTATGGATCCGATGATTTGGGTAATTGATGACGATTCATCAATCCGCTTTGTCTTTGATCGTGGCTTGGAATTTCAGCATATCAATCACCGTTTGTTCGAAACCGGTGATGCTGCCCTGCAGGCCTTAAAAAAGGAAATTCCAGACGTGATAGTTTCTGACATCCGTATGCCTGGGATCAGTGGTTTAGATCTGATTAAGGCGGTTCATGATGTGGACGAGGATATTCCTTTTATTATCATCACTGCTCACTCTGATTTAACTGCCGCAGTTGATTCATATGAAAAAGGCACCTTCGAGTATGTGCCTAAGCCATTTGATATCAATCAGGTTGTCAGCGTGATTCGCCGGGCTGCGCTGCATCGCTTTAACCTTAAAAAACAGAAAGAGCAGACCGATCCTGAAAAAGCTGAGGCCAGCGCCAGTATTGCACCTCAGACCAGCGATATCATCGGTCGCTCACCAGCCATGCAGGATGTCTTCAAATCAATCGGGCGCATCTCTAAAACCAACCTGCCTGTGTTAATTCATGGTGAAGAGGGTACCGGCAGAGAGCTGGTGGCACAGGCTCTGCACAAGCACAGTGAACGTCAGCAGGCACAGTTTGTGTCCCTCAATATGACTTCCATACCTAAAGATTTAATCGAAAAGGAACTCTTTGGAGATACGCAGAGCAGTAAAGCAGGAGCAGTTGAGAGGGCCGAGCACGGCACACTCTTTATCAATGCGATAGACGAAATGCCGCTTAACTGTCAGACCCGCCTGCTGCAGTTACTGCAGAACGGTACCTATCTCAAGGTTGGCAGCGATACAGCCATTCAGGCTGACTGCCGGGTCATCGCCTCCTGTTCCAAGGATATGGAGGAACTGACAGCCAGTGGTAAATTTATTGCTGATTTATTCTACCGTCTTAACGTGATCAATATCAGGATGCCGGCTCTGCGTGAAAGGAGTAATGATATCCCGCTGTTAGCTAAGCATTTTCTCGCCATATCAGCCTTAGATAATCACACTGAGCCCAAAAAGATGACCTCTGATGTGCTGGTATTCCTCTGTCGTCAAACCTGGCCTGGCAATGTCCGTCAGCTTAAGAATCTGTGTAAATATTTAACCATCATGGTCACCGGCCATGACATTCAGATGGTCGATCTGCCACAGGATTTTATCCAGTCACAGCAGAAATTCAACAAGAGCATGCCTACTACGATCGCAGGTGGCGTCAAAGAAAACCTGACCTGGCAGGAAGCCCTGCGCAAATGGGTTGACGAACGACTTAAGGCAGGTGAGCAGGACATCTTAGCTGAGGCTGTGCCGGAGTTTGAAAAGGTGCTGCTTGAGGCCACCTTAAACTTTACCGGCAATCATAAGCAGGAATCAGCCAAACTGCTGGGCTGGGGTCGTAATACCTTAACCCGCAAGATTAAGGAACTGCAGATCAATAAATAGCCTTATGGCCTAAAGCAGGTCTGTTTTACAGGCTGTTACACCACAGGAAGGATGCCGGCTCAGGCATCCTTCTTTGCCTCGGTGCGGTTAAAGCTGTCCTTCCTCTTTGATCATTCAATATTTCTTGGAAACTTATGTAGCATATTTTTATATTAATGCTGTCTTGTTGTGCAACTGCTACTTTTCTCATTAAAAAACTTTTACCCACTCCGCAAAATCCAAAAAACTATCCCTATACAGTTCACAATAACATAAGATAAGTTTACCTATCTTTGAAAATTTGCCTATGATATCTTCTATTGCACTTTATAATTTAACTGCGGCAAACAGTTTTTTTAATCTATACAACAAATGTTTATATTTTAGTTTTTTAGATGGAGCCTTCCGTACTATGACTACTAACGAACTTAAGAAAATTACCAGTGACGACATCATGATCTATCTGTGCGATAGCGTGTCATATGTGTTAAACACAGCCACTCAAACCACTGTCAAATATACCCCTATGGTTCAGCGTATCTCCAAAACCTCGCTGACTCCAGATATTGGAACTTTTGTGATGTTCACCGGTTCCTTTGCCGGTATGGTGGTAATTAACTTCCCTAAAGAAACCGCCATGGAAATCTATAAAGGCTATATGCTCAACATGGGCATCAAGGAATCCGATCTCGCTCCTAACTATACCTCAGATGATGTTTCTAACTCTTTAGGCGAGCTCATGAATCAGATTCTGGGTAATTTCACCCGTGTGGTATCCGATCACCTGCATTCAAGCATTACCCAGTCTCAGCCTAAGATGCTGGCTCTGCCGCGTGAACTGCAGATCAGCATCAACGTTGCCCTGGACAATCCTAAATACAGCAAGGTTACCTTCAACACTGAAAACAACAATGTGTTCTATCTTGAACTGGCCATGGACGATACTGATTTCACCTTAGTACGTGAGCTTGAACAGCATGCTGAGATGACTCCTGATGAAATCATGGAACAGGTCCTCAACAGCGGCAAATAAATTAACATTTGTTCTGATTGACATCTATGTTATATTCCAAGCCCTAAACAATAGGGCTTGGAGGGATAATTATGAGCAATAACGATCAATTAGATTTCAGACAGACTAAATTCTTGGTTAGTGCTCAGGTAATGCATACTCTGCCGCAAGATCAGAGTAAAGAGATTGCATTTGTGGGTCGCTCCAACTCTGGCAAATCTTCTGCCATCAATGCTATCTGTGATCAGAAAAATCTGGCCAAAACCTCCTCTACACCTGGTCGAACCCAGCTTATTAACTTTTTTGGGGTGGCCCCTGGTAAAATCATCGTGGATTTACCCGGCTACGGATATGCCAAGGTTCCTGAAAAGATGAAGAAGCAATGGCAGACCTCCATGGCTGAATATCTGCAGAAGCGTCAGAATCTAATCGGTCTGGTGCTGACCATGGATATCAGACATCCGCTCAAGGATCTAGATCGTATGGTGCTAGACTGGTCTGTTGCAGCTCAGCTGCATACGCTTATTCTGCTTACTAAAAGTGACAAGTTAGGCACGACGAGCCGTCAGGAAGCTATCAGTGAAGTAAATTTAGCCCTCTCGGAATTTGAAAGTACCTTCATGGTGATTCCTTTCTCTGCCTTAAAGAAAACAGGTGTCACAGAGGCCAGAAATGTCCTGCAGCAATGGTTTAACAGTCAGTCCTAGGAATATCAAGAAGAAGCTATGCAAGGTAATTTATATATAATTTCTGCCCCTTCAGGCGCAGGTAAATCTTCGTTAATCGACGCTCTTTTAAACCGCTTTAATCTGGATGACAAGCTGCGCCTGTCTATCTCTCACACTACTCGTAAACCAAGGCCTGGTGAAGTCGACCATGTCCACTATCACTTTGTTACTAAAGATGAATTTCAGGTAATTATTGACCGTCAGGGATTTTATGAATATGCCTCGGTGTTCGATAACTTTTACGGAACTTCACGGGAAATTGTGGAACAGTGGACGGCAGAAGGTCATGATGTGTTATTTGACATTGACTGGCAGGGAGCCAGACAAATTAAAAAGATAAACCCTGATGCTACAGGGATCTTTATTCTGCCGCCTAGTCTTTCAGAATTAAGAGCACGTCTTGAAAAACGCGGTCAGGATAGTGAAGAGGTCATCAATAAAAGGATGCAGCAGGCTTTAGCTGAAATATCTCACTATACAGAATATGATTATGTTATCGTCAATGATGACTTCGATCAAAGTCTTTTACAGCTGCGATCGATTATTATTGCTGGTAGACACACTTTACAGAATCAGTCTGAACTGATTCAGTCCCTGTTCCCTAGTGAACTTTAACCTCAGGAGAAATTTATGACTCAAGTTACTTTTTCAGGCCAGCCTGTAACAATCTCTGGTGATCTGCCAAACGTGGGTCAGGCTGCCCCAGATTTCACCCTCTGCGCCAATGATCTATCCGATTATAAGCTCAAAGACCATTTAGACAATGTCTTAGTACTTTCTGTGGTACCAAGCCTCAATACCCCTGTCTGCGCAGCTTCTGCACGTATGTTTAACAAACGTGCCGGTGAGGTTGCCGGTGTCAAGGTATTAAATATTTCCATGGACTTACCTTTTGCAGCAGGAAATTTCTGCTCGGTTGAAGGTTTAAACGATGTGATTTCTCTTTCAGACTTCCGTGACAAATCCTTTGGCAAGGCCTATGGTTTGATCATCGAAGACGGTGCCTTAAGAGGTTTGCTTGCAAGAGCAGTTTTGGTAGTCGGCAAGGATGGCAAGGTTAAATATAAAGAATTAGTGCCTGAAATTGCTCAGGAGCCAAACTATGACTTAGCTCTGGCTGCCGCCAAAGCAGCTGCCGCTGAATAAGCATTTACTCAGCTTTAAATAATGGAGGAGCCACAAAGGGCTCCTCTTTTGCTTTGGCTAAGCAACCTGAAAGCAAAGCTTTACTGCTGCTCAATTGAATCGATCATATTTTGGAAATACGCAATGCTCTGCTGATCTGGATGGTTAATCATGTTGTCAAACAGCAGTTTGATCTGCTCTAAGACAGATGCTCTGACAATAAAGACCAAACGGCTATCATGCTTTTCATCAGGCCACTCGGTTAATTGTGTCAGAGGATAGAGATTACCCATCACACCATGAATCACCACCGGCTTATCCTGTCCTACCAGATTCAGAATCCCTTTGATACGTAAAACAGAATCCCCATATTGCTGCGTTACACCACTGACAGCTGCCAGCAGAGCTAATGGTTCAATCGGCTGTTCAACTTCTAAAGCAAATGAATCGATATCTGAATGAGCAATAATCTTAGGTTTGGCTGCACCTAACTTACTTTGCACTGTTGCAGGACGAAAGGTAGGTGCTACCTGTTCGGTACCTAGGCTCATCCAATTATGAACCTGACGCGTATATGATTGATTTGAGACCTTGTATGGACCTAATTCAAGCATCACCTTAGGAGTGATATCTCCCTTCACGACAGGATAGATTTTTGCTGCTGAGTTAATCTTATGCGTGATTTCATAGATAGCTTCTAGTTCATCGTTATCAATCAGATCGGTTTTACTCACTAAAATCAAATCCGCCAAGGCAATCTGTTTAACTGCCTCATACTGCTTTTTAATCTGTTCACGCATGAATTTTCCATCTAGAACGGTTACCGTCCCATCGAAAAAATAATGCTCAAGTAGAAAGTCATCGCCATTTAAGGTTGCAATTACGCCTGCAGGATCAGCAAGTCCCGTAGTCTCAATCAGGACGCGTTTAAAATTTGGAATTTTACCCTGACGCGCTTTGACCAGATTTTCCACTAAGGTATCAATAAGCGCCCCCTGCAGAGAACAGCAGATACAGCCTGAACCTAACAGGACCACCGTATCGTCTACGCTTTGTACCAGCTCATGATCTAGTCCCACATCGCCAAACTCATTGATGAGCACCAGGGTATCCTTAAATTCAGGACTATTTACCCAGTGATTTAATAAAGTGGTTTTGCCGCTGCCTAAAAAGCCGGTAATGATGTTAACTGGAATTTTATTCTCATCATCTTCAATTATCTCTGTCACTTTTGTTCTCCAAATAAAAACGCCAATGCTTCTGCTAGAATGCGGTTACGATAGTCGTCAATTTCATTCAGGACATCATGATAAACCCC
>JAILLS010000010.1 GCA_024693025.1 Succinivibrio sp.
GCCATCTTGCTTACCCTGAGATTGAATACAAAATAATGCTATAAAATACAAAAGTCAAGAAAACGCCGTGTTTATCGCAATTCATCCCACCACCTATAGAGGTGGGGGATTTCTTGCTCACGGCTTGTTAAAATATCCATAACTGTTTTTTTAAGGACACTAAGTTATGGGAGAGATCATCTGTCAGCGCGTCTATTTAAAGCCTTTTCCCGTAGGCTACCGCGTACTTGTAGACAGGCTCTGGCCTCGCGGAGTAAACAAGGAAACGCTGCAGCTTGACCTATGGTGCAAGGAGCTGGCGCCTTCCTCAGAGCTTAGAAAGTGGTTTGCACATAGCGAGGAGAAGTTTGCCGAATTCAAGGTGCTTTATCTAAAAGAGCTTGAGGCAAATGAACAGAGCCGGGATTTTCTCTTCTGCTTTAAGAAGGTGCTTGCAAGGCAGAACCTAATCTTACTTTATGCAGCCCGTGATGAACACGTCAATCATGCGGTGGTGCTTAAAAGCTTTCTTGAACGAAAGCTTAAGCCCTGAAGTTTGACAGGCTATACTCAAAACTAAAACTCCGTGATCCTGAACTAGCCCTGACCACGGAGTTCCTGCGGATTAGCCGCGCAGGCTAACGCTTATTTTGACTGATTCTCTTTAGGAAAGGCCTTAGTCTTAAGTCCTGCCTGATAATGATAAAGCGTGCGCTGCAGTGCAGGCAGAGCCAGCATCTTTGAGCAGTCAAGCCCCTGAGCGCTCTCTACATGCCCGTCAGGCAGAATCTTAAGCTGTCTGCCATCTGCCACCACACAGCCATAGCTGTTATCCTGTGAGATCACAAGCTCACTGTTATAGGCAGGGAATCTGCAGTTCTCCACAGGAGAGAGCAGATCACAGCCTAAGGTATGCAGGGTGGCATTGCTTAATACCCTAGAGGCAATGGTCGGCATAATATCCTTGTGCGAGCCATAGCGCTTCTGATCGTAAACGAGTGGACCCTGCGCCTCAAGACAGCCTTTAGGCAGATGCAGACCAAACGGGACCTCAAAGCCTATCAGCTCTTCTGTAGGATAGCCGTTATAGCCGATGCCGCGGCGGTTATGATCTCCGGTATAGGCTACCACGGTATTAGCAGCAAGCTGAGGATCAGCCACGATGGCATCCAGCATTCTGCCTAACTGATCGTTAGCGTAGCGGAAGGTGGCAAAGACCTCCTCGGCACCTTCAAAGTTAAAGCGCTGCTTCTCCTCGGCATTCAGCTCAATGCGCTTAGGCTGAGCCTCACCCGGCACACGGTATGGAGGGTGATTGGTAATTGACAGGCAGAAGATCAGAAGAGGCTTATCATGCTGCTCTTTGAGTCTTTTCAGAACCGTACCGAACACGAATTCGTCATCAATACCCCAGGTGCCTTCCGTAGCATCCGGGAAGAGTGCCCTTACCGAGCTCATCTCCATGACCTCATCAAAGCCCTGCATGCGCAGGAAGCTGTCAAGATTACGCCAGCTCCCCTGCCCGCCTGTAATAAAGATGGTGTGATACCCCTTATCCTTAAAAGGCTTGAGGGAGTTGAGGATATAGAGCTTGTCCGCCTGCATCGTGGTAGGCAGATTCAGGTCCGGCACCCCCACAAACAGTCTCATCATACTGTCTGAGGTGCCATTGCCCTCGGAGACGAAGTTGTTAAAGAAGAAGTCCTGCTCTGTGTATTTGCGCAGAGCTCCCAGCAGATCGCGCTGCTCCTTATCATCAAGGCGCAGCTGATGTCCGCTCATACTCTCCATCAGCGCAACCACCACATCCGGGTGATGCTCTTCAAGGTAGGCATTCTCTGCTGTTTTAAATTCGAGTGGCTGAGCAAAGTTATCCCCCTCGAAGGACAGTCCGGCATTTGCATAAGCTTGTCTTAACTGCTCGATGGTGGCAGCAGGCAGCTTGCCCTGCTCGCGATTCCATTTATAGGCCCAGTAGAAGGCAATCGGACCATTCGGCACTGCAGCGTTCACCAGCGGATCATCTGAGACCTGCGCATTAATCTGTCTTATCGGGAAGGTGGTAAAAGAGCCTCTGATCAGAGCAAAGAAAACCGCCACCAGCAGGATGCCTAAGGCATACTGTTTTGCCGGGGTTCTCGGCACCGGCACCCGATACTCAAAGAGGAAGATGATGGTCTTGAAGACAAAGTGATAGAGCACCGCAGCCAGCAGGATGCAGAACAGCCCGGTAAAGAGCGGATAGTCACTGACCACAGTCTTTAAGACCGCAACCGGATCCTCTTTGAAAGGAGCAAAGATGAAGACATCGATCACCCGATCATAGGTCTGATAGTAGTAATAGTTTACGATGGTCATGACCAGCGCAAACAGAAAAGCGATGATATTGTAGGTCGGGAAAATTTTGTCATAAAGCCTGATTAAGCTGTGTCTGAAGCCCAGCAGGCCCAGCACTGCCATCGGGGCATAGCTTAATGAGGCTGATTTTAAGTCAAAGCGTATTGCCACACTTAGAAAATCTGACCACTCCTGCGAAGTCATCTCCGCAAAAGCCTTAAGGCTAAAGGAGCAGATAAAACAGATGCGCCCTAAGATAAAGACCAGCGCACAGAAGAATACGCCTAAGGCAACCGTACAGAATACATGTCTTAGATGCTGCGAGGTTTCAAAGCGGTTCAAATCCGTAATGATCATCTCTTACCTACCTGAATAAAAATGAAGTTGCTCACATTATAAGCCAAAATGTGACAAAGCTAAAAAAACTGGCAGGAGAAGAGTGGCCTTAAATTAAATCAAAAAAGCCTTACCTGGCAGTAAGGCTTTGAAAGGAGTTTTAATAATTATTATAGTTAGATTAGAAATTGTAACGGGCACCGATAGCGAACAGAGTCTTATCCGGAACTATACGCTCGTCATCGACATTCTTGACATTACTGCTGTTGGCATCAAACTGAGCTTCTGTCCAGATATTGAAATTGTCGTTTAAAGCATAGTTGACCAGCACCGGGACCTTACGAACGGTATAGTCCTTGTAATTGCCCTCTGAAACAGACTGATCGGTTTCCTTAAAGTCAACCTTCAGGGTTTCATATCCTGCCACCACGGTCAC
>JAILLS010000020.1 GCA_024693025.1 Succinivibrio sp.
CCAGAGCCTGGCCTAGAACGTCTCTCCATCTAAAACTAACTCAAAGCTCTAATGATCACGCTGTGACCTCAGAACCTTCTCCATTCTACAACAAGAGAGAAAAAAGTAAAAACTCTGCACCTCCAAGATGTGCTGAATTAAGCTTGCCAGGCAGGCTTCTGCCTGATTATTCAGCCTCTGCAAAGACTTTGACTGTTTTAATCCTGCCGTAATGCGAGTAAGATGAAAGCTCAGGCGCCCTTTAACCTGACGCCTGCCAGGGTCTAAGCCCTTTGAGGAGGAGTTTTCCTCACAAAGCGCAGCCTGGTCTTTCACAGCCTCGATTTTACTTTTTGTAAATAAATCACAAATTATTTTGGTAAAGCGAGGATAATTCACATGGTTAGTTTAACTTTTTTGCCTTAGGGCATTAAGAGAGTTTTCATGTCTAGATTATTTACTTCTGAATCGGTATCTGAAGGACACCCGGATAAGGTGGCCGATCAGGTATCAGACGCAATACTGGACGCCATTTTGGCCAGAGATCCCGATGCGCACGTAGCATGTGAGACTCTAGTTAAAACTGGCATGGTGATTGTGGCTGGTGAGGTTACCACCAGCGCTAATGTCAATCTGGAGGCCGTGGTCAGAAAAACGGTCTGCGAGATAGGCTACAATTCAACTGAGGTGGGCTTTGACGGCAATTACTGTGCCTTCTTAAACGCCTTGGGTGAACAGTCTCCTGATATCAATCAGGGCGTGACCCGTGAGGTGCCTGAAGATCAGGGCGCCGGAGATCAGGGTCTGATGTTCGGCTATGCCTGCAATGAAACAGCCGTGCTGATGCCTGCCCCGATTACCTATGCACATATGCTGGTCAAGCGTCAGGCTGAGGTCAGAAAGCAGCACATTCTGCCGTGGCTCAGACCGGATGCCAAAAGTCAGGTGACCTTTGTCTATAACGATGACGGCAGCATTGCCGGTATCGATGCCATCGTGCTCTCCACGCAGCATGATGCCAATGTCGATCAGAAAACCGTCCATGAAGGAGTGATGGAGGAGATCATCAAGAAGGTGATCCCTGCTCATCTTCTGTCTGAGAAGACCAAATACTATATCAACCCGACCGGACGCTTTGTGATTGGCGGACCTGTAGGTGACTGCGGGGTAACCGGCCGCAAGATCATTGTGGATACCTATGGCGGCATGGCCAGACACGGCGGCGGAGCCTTCTCCGGCAAGGATCCGTCCAAGGTAGACCGCTCGGCAGCCTATGCAGCACGCTATGTGGCAAAAAACGTGGTGGCCGCAGGTTTAGCTGAGCGCTGTGAGCTGCAGATTTCCTATGCCATCGGCATTGCAGAGCCGGTATCCATCAGTGTCAATACCTTTGGCACCGGCAAGATTGCCGATGAAAAGATAGCTGCTGCCATCAGCAAAGTCTTTGATTTAAGACCGTTTGGGCTTATCAAGATGCTCAATCTCATCCGCCCTATCTATCGTCCGACCGCAGCCTATGGTCATTTCGGTCATGAAGAATATCCATGGGAGCAGACGGATAGAGCCGAGGCCCTCAAGTCAGAATTAAGCTGACCTGCAGCCTGATTCTTAATATAGATGAGTCAAAGCAGACCTCACTTACCCAGGTCTGCTTTTTTATGCCCTGCCAGCTCTCAGATCTTACAGCTAATCTAGCTATGCTGCCGCTTAAAAAATAGCTCTAAGAGCCCCAAAATACTCAAGTATCAAAGCACTTTTAACCTACATCTGAGCCGGAACTTGCTCTCTTTTTATAGAGCTCAAATTATTTATAGAGCTTTTTTGAAATTCATCACTTATACAGAGATTATTTACTAACAAGATCAAAGTATTTTGCTAAGATAATGAAACCTAATTTACTTGTGGAGATTTGAAAATGGGTATGTTTAATCGTCTATCGGTCCGAGCTAAGGTTATGGGCGGATTTACGGTAGTAATCGTGTTTACCGTGCTGATTTCAGTCATAGCGGTCATGATTATGCTTAACTTTAACAGTGCAGCCTCCTATGCTCACGAGGTCTTATCCGTAAGACGGGTAACCTTGACCGATGTCCGGGCTGACATCAATGCGGCGGACAATCTCCTGTTCCAGTCTCAGCAGGAATTTAGCTTCAATTCTCCAGAAAACATCGAGCTCATGAGTGCTGCTGTCAAGAAAATGGCCGATAAGGTTGCGGCCCTGCGCGGCAGAACCACACCTGAGCAGACGGCGATCATCAAAAAATCGGTAGCCGAAATTGAAAAACTCTATGGCGATTATCTGCATGCGCATCAGTTTACTGACTTTGGCCAGATGAAAACCATCTACAGTACCAAGATGCTGCCGCTCAAACAGGCTGCAGAAGAGGCCTGCAACAAGATTATCGAAACGCAGATCAGCAATGCTATTTCACGTATTGAGGAAAACACGTCCTCTGCTCCGATCTGGGGTATTATAGCGACCTCCGCCACCGCTCTGGTGCTGGCCATCCTGATTGCTTGGTGGGTGTCAGGCTATACGGTATCCAATCTTAAAAAAGCCCTGGAATCCTCCTCGGCTATTGCCCGCGGTGATTTAACCAAGTCAGTCAGAAGCAGTGCCCAGGATGAGTTTGGTCAGCTGCTCTCCTCGGTAGAACAGATGCGCAGTCAGCTGCATGATCTGGTCGGCAAGATTAAAAATTCCGTCTCCACCGCAGTAAATGACTTTGGTCAGATCCATGATATTACCCAGCTTATCGATACCTCTGCCCGCTCGACAGAAAACAAGGCCGTAACCGTGGCAGCGGCCTCAGATGAGATGGTCTCCACCACCTCAGATATTGCCAAGAACTGCCAGAATGCTGCTGTAACAGCAGATAACAGCAACCGCAACACCCAGGATGGTGTGGAGAAG
Organism: Succinivibrio sp.; assembly: GCA_024693025.1. Classification (GTDB taxonomy): domain Bacteria; phylum Pseudomonadota; class Gammaproteobacteria; order Enterobacterales; family Succinivibrionaceae; genus Succinivibrio. The sequence continues at coordinate 2,894 of JAILLS010000020.1, forward strand.
GTCCACGGTACCATCGATGAAATCAGAGCACAGGTGAAAAAATCTCAGGAGGATGCCGCCCTGGTCACCAGGCTTGTAGATCAGTCCCAGAAAATCGGCACTATTGTGCAGACCATTGAGGATATTGCCTCCCAGACCAATCTGCTCGCGCTCAATGCCGCCATTGAAGCGGCCCGTGCCGGTGAAGCAGGCAAAGGCTTTGCCGTGGTTGCTGATGAGGTGCGTTCGCTGGCCTCCAGAACCTCAGGTTCCACCTCCGAGATCACCAAGATGGTGGCCGAAATTCAGCATGATGCGAATGCCGCGAATGAAAGCATGAACGCCTCCGTCGACAATATGACGGTCCTGGCTAATGAAACCGAGGAAGTTGAAAAACTGCTCTCTGCCATTATTGACAATGTGAGCTCCGTAAACTCTCAGATCACTCAGATCGCTACTGCTGCTGAAGAGCAGACTACGGCCACCTCTGAAATCTCCACCAATATGCAGAGCATTACCGCAGAATCTCAGGATCTGACCGAGCACGTCAGAGAGGCTCAAACCACCGTCAACTCCTCTGTGCAGAACCTCAACGATCTGCAGCAGATGGTCAACCGCTTTATTGTCTAAGCTCTAGAGCAGAAATTTTAAATGGATGACATAAAAGTCATCCATTTTTTTGTGCTGCTCGTAAGCGTTCAGCGTCAGCCTTTAAAACCACCTGCTGCCGTGATAGCCACCAAGCGTATGATGAGCTTGAACGGCATAGTCTTAACCCCATTTTCCAGGAGAGATTTCTTTACAGTGCTGCAGTCTGAACGCTTCGGTGTTCTGCCGCAGGAGAAGTTTAACCTACCACTACCTCCTGAATGAGCACGGAAATATCATCCTCCTCGAGATTATCACTCTGGGCCCGATGCTGAATATCCTCCTGAGTATAGACATCCTCAGGATAGAGCACTACCACGGTTTTATCCCCCTGCTTCAGGAAATTATGCTCGCCAAACTCCGTATAACGGGTGGCTCCGATGGAGACCATGATCTGCTGAGGTTTGCCGGCACTGAGAAGATAGGCATGCACGTCCTCAGCCGGTCCTTCATCCTGCTGGTGATTGAGCTTCTCGATAAGCCAGCTCTGCAGCTTCTCGTAGACATAGCTGTAATCACGTACCGCACTGTCCTCTCCATAGGGGTGAGCTACTCCGTCACGCACGAGAAAGCTGGCAATGCGATAGTGCTGTAAAATGCCGTCCTGAGTAAAGGAGTCAACCTTAATCTGATTAGAGCCTAACCCCTTGCTGGATGGTCCCCAGTTCTTCTTCTCGCTGATCTTCTTAGCTCCGGCCTTGCGGATCGAGCAGTCATTGGAAGCGGCAAAGCTGACAGCCTTAAGCGCGGTAATCTCATCACCCTGCCAGGTGACATTAAAGATCAGCGCACATTCAGGCTCCATCTGCAGCCTCTCTTCCCCTTTAGGGAAAATAATCCGATATTCATCAAATGGATAGACCGTTAAAAACTGCGGGGTGGGAGCCTTGCCCTGAGCCAGATAGGTAGGAAACAGCGCTTTTGGCGCATTGCTCTCTGCAGTTTTCACCTGCGTAAAATCTGCGGCCTCTCCGGCCTGCTCCAGGTGCCCTGTGAAATTACCTGCCACGCCAAAAGTGGCTAAATTGCGTAGATTGACT
>JAILLS010000026.1 GCA_024693025.1 Succinivibrio sp.
ACCGGCAAGCTTAGCTACGGAGAGACTACCTTCTTAATTGATCCTATGCTTGCTGAGCGCGGCTATTATGAGGGCTTTGCCGGCACCTTCAACAGTGAGCTTAGAAATCCGCTGCTTGACCTGCCTGCCGCTCCTCAGGAGCTCCTCAAGGATGTGGATGCGGTAGTGGTTACGCATACGCATTTAGATCACTGGGATGATTTTGCGGTGAAGTATATCGATAAACAGACTCCGATCATTGTACAGAATAAGCTGGATGCTGACATCATCAAAAAGCAGGGTTTCAGCGACGTGAGAATTTTAGCTACGGTCCTTGATTTTCAGGGCGTGAAGCTTACCCATGTGGAAGGCATGCATGGGACGTCTGAGCTGTTTGCGGATCCTCTCTATAAGGATGCGATGATGAATACCATGGGGATTGTCTTTGAGAAGCCAGGCGAGAAGACCTCCTATGTTCTAGGCGACACCATCTGGACCGGGCTTATCGATCTGGCGCTCAGAAACTATGATCCCAAGCTGATTATCATGAATACAGGCTATGCCAAGGTGCTTGATTACAATGCAAGCATCATCATGGGCATCGAGGATGTAAAGCAGATGGCCAAAAAAATGCCTAAGAGTCAGATTATCGCCGTACATATGGATGCCATCAATCACTGTACGGTATCGAGGAAAAATCTGCATGACTTTGTAAAAATGCATCAGCTGCAAAAACAGGTGTGGATCCCTTATGAAGGAGATCTGCGCCGCTTCTGAACCTCACAGGGACGGCTTAAAGCTGGCCCTGTGCCGCGCTTAAGCTTTAAAAGAGCGCGGCAGGACCTCTGGCTTGCCTTAGCCTAAAAGTCTGTTACAATCTCCTGCCTTGTTACTCTTTATGCTGTCTGCGATTTAACATTAGGTTTCAGATAAGTTAAGATAACTTGCAGTCTTTATGCACCTGCGTGCCGTGCACTTATGCCTGCGGTACGCTGAGCAGACTTTGGAGGATGATGCGATGGATAAACATGACAGAGAAGTGCTGGGCAGGCTTAATCTCAGGGATCCTCTGCAGCTTATAGCAGTAGGCTTTGGCTCCGGGCTGATGCCCAAGGCTCCCGGCACCATGGGCTCGCTTTTGGCGCTGCCCCTGTGCATGCTGCTTGTGTATGCCGATCCGCTGCTGCTTTTAGGGGTAATCGTGCTGACCTTCCTAGTGGGCACGCTCGCCTCATCCCATACTGAAAAGGTCATGGGCATGCATGATAACAGCGCGATTGTCATCGATGAAATCGTGGGCATGTTTATCTCCGTGGCCTTTTACCCTCAGTGCTGGTGGTATACTCCGCTGGCCTTTGTGCTCTTCAGAATCTTTGATATTCTAAAGCCTTTTCCCATCTCCTACCTTGACCGCAGAATCTCAGGCGGGCTTGGCATTATGCTCGATGACGTCGCCGCAGGGATGTGTGCCTGTCTTAGCGCCCAGGTAATCTTCTGGGCACTGGGCATAAGCTGATTACGGCTTGGAGGTGCTTTAATGTTTAAGATTTTATGCTTTGGCTCGCTGAATCTTGATTATGTCTATCAGGTTGAGCATCTGGTCGCCCCTGCTGAAACGCTGTCTGCTGTCTCGCGCGCAGTTTTTCCGGGCGGCAAGGGCCTGAATCAGGCCGTGGCGGCAGCCAGAGCCGGGGCCTGCGTTTATCAGGCAGGGGCGGTGGGTGCTGATGGAGCGCTGCTGCTTGAGACTCTGGCCTCAGCCGGTGTGAGAACTGAATATGTCAGACAGCATGAGCTGCCCACAGGCCATGCCATTATTGAGGTGGACCGTCACGGTGAGAATGCCATTCTTCTCTATGGCGGCGCCAATCAGAGTCTTGAGCGCAGTGAAATTGACGAGACTCTGCAGCATTTTGCAAAAGGAGATCTCCTGCTTGTGCAGAATGAGACCAATGAGCTTGAATATCTCATCAGGAGTGCCGTACAGCATGGGCTTAAAGTCGCGCTGAATGTCTCGCCGTTTGCGCCTGAGCTCATAAAGCTGCCGCTTGAGCTGTGCTCCTATCTTCTGGTCAATGAAGTGGAAGGTGCGGCTTTGAGCGGACTTAGGCAGGACGAGGATGGAGAAAAGCTGATTACAGCCTTAGCGGAGCGTTATCCTCACAGCCTTGTGATCCTGACCTTAGGCGCGCGCGGCTCATGGTGCAAGGCTCAGGGGCAGAGTGCGGTCTTCTGCAGAAGCTGTAAGGTTAAGGCTGTAGATACCACGGCAGCTGGCGATACCTATACCGGCTATATTCTGACTGCGCTAATGGAAGGGCAGGGGCTTGAGGAGGCCATGCAGCTTGCCAGCTGTGCTGCCGCTCTGGCCGTGACAAGACAGGGCGCCGCGCCTTCGATTCCGCATAGGGCCGAGGTTACAGCAAGGCTGCGTGAGCGCCCATAAAAAAAGGTGCCGGCGGCACCTTTTTGCGCATATCAGCCTTATTTTAAGGTTAAGGCTAAATCATAGGTGCTCTGCATGAACTTGTGCTTCATATTATTGATGCAGTCAATAATATCGTGATGCACCAGCTCACCGCGGGTAACGCCGACACAGCGGCCTGATTCACCGGCGTGAATCAGCTGTACGGCATAGGCTCCCATACGGCTTGCCAGCACGCGGTCAACCGGGGAAGGGGTACCGCCGCGCTGAATATGACCTAACACCGTGGCGCGGGTTTCAAGTCCGGTGAAATCTTCAATTTCGCGGGCCATCAGATGTACATCGGTCTGATTTTCACAGACGATGATGATGGCATGGCGCTTACCTGCATTGATTTCTTCCTTGATGTGATCATAGATGGCGGATTTGTTCCAGGCCACTTCAGGTACCAGCACCGCTTCCACACCGCAGGCTACTGCGGCACAGACCGCCAGATCGCCGCAGTGGTGACCCATAACCTCAACCACACTGATTCTCTTGTGGGAAGAGCAGGTATCACGCAGCTTGTCGATGCAGGATACGGCAGTATTCAGAGCCGTATCAAAACCGATAGTGGAATCTGTACCGGCAATATCATTGTCAATGGTGCCAGGTAAACCAATGGTCGGGAAGCCCAGCTCTGAGATAGCCTTAGCTCCCATGTAGGAACCGTCGCCGCCGATGACCACCAGGGAATCAATCTTCTGCTGCTTCATGATCTCCACGCATTCTTCACGCACCGTCGGATTCTTGAACTGCGGGAAGCGGGCTGTACCGAGGAAGGTACCGCCACGGTTGAGCAAGTCGGAAACAGAATGACTGTAGAGCGGAATAATATTATTCTCATGCAGGCCTGCATAGCCATCCTTGATGCCCACCATTTCGTAGCCTAAATCAAGTCCGGTACGGACAATCGCACGAATGGCTGCATTCATGCCCGGAGCATCACCGCCCGAGGTTAAAACACCGATTTTTTTAACTGACATCAGTAAATTACCTAATCTGAATTCTGTTTATCCTCTCCACCTGAGGAGAGGACCCAGTCTGCCTAAGCGTAAGCTGTCTTAGGCGTTTGCTACTGCTGCATTGATGATGGCAGTGAAATCAGGGGCTTTTAAGGAAGCGCCGCCGATGAGACCGCCATCGATGTCCTGCTGGGAGAACAGTTCAGGAGCAGTTTTGGCATTGCAGGAACCGCCGTAGAGAATTCTCACTCCGGCAGCTACCTCAGCATCAAAGCTCTTCAAGTACTCACGGATCTGAGAGTGCACGCTCTGGGCAATCTCAGGAGTAGCGGTCTTGCCGGTGCCGATAGCCCAGATTGGCTCATAGGCGATGACTGCCTGTTTGAAGGCAGCAATGCCGCACAGATCGATGACGGCCTTAAGCTCGGCCTTGACCACGTCCATGGTCTTTTGGGCTTCAAATTCAGCCTCAGATTCACCGATGCAGAGCACCGGAATGAGGCCCTGATTCTGAGCAGCCTTGAATTTAGCGGCCACTTCCTCATTGGATTCGTGATGATAGCCGCGACGCTCGGAGTGACCCACAATGGCATAGGTGCAGCCAAATTCTTTAAGCATGGCAGGTGAGTTTTCACCGGTATAGGCACCGCTGTCATGGATATCGCAGTCCTCAGAACCCCACTGCAGTTTGGAGCCTTGAGCATACTGCTCCACGCTGCCGATGAAAATAGCCGGGGCACAGATTGCCACTTCAGCCTTGCCGAAGGCCTGATTGGCAGGCTCCACAAATGCTTTGATGAGATCTGCTACAGACTGTTTAGTTCCGTTTAATTTCCAATTTCCCATGACAATAGGTTTTCTCATAATTACATCCTTGTTAAGGCAAACTTATAAAAATATTTAACTCTGTATTTTAGCCTAATTTAAGCTCTGTTTCACAGCTTTCTCACTCAAGTGTTCATTACAGTGCAGGTCATATGGCAAAAGTTCAGGCTCAAAAGTGCATGGTTGACAAACAGAGCTGATGTGGTAAAGTGGTCAGGCTCATCGGAGGGTGCAGAGACACTGGATAAGATGGCGGGCTTAAGGCTTGTCTTTTTATCCAGTGTTTTTTTTTGGAGAAAATACTATGCGTGAACTGCGTGACAGTCTTGATTTTGAGCACATGGAGATCTCAAGACTTTTTCTGAAGCTGTTCTTTCCCACTTTTCTTGGCCTGCTGTTTATTGCAAGTCTCAATATTGCTGACGGCATTTTCGTCGGACAGGGCATCGGTGCTGACGCACTGGCTGCCGTGAATATTGCCGCGCCTATCTACTTTATCATCATGGGCATGTCCATTCTGTTCGGCACCGGCGTGAGCATTGTCGCCACTATCTATCTTGCGCGAGGCAATGTCAAAGCCGCCAATCTCAACGTGACGCAGGCACTGTACTGTCCGTTTCTGCTGATGTTTCTGGTCAGCTTCATGCTGTACTTTAAGCCTGACACGCTTAACTATCTGTTTGGCGGCAACTCTCAGCTTGAGCCTCTGGTCGTCGAGTACCTGACTTATCTTACTCCGCTGCCGCCGCTGATGAGCGTGGCGGTGGTGGGTCTGTTTGTCATCCGATTTGACGGCGCGCCAAACTATGCCATGTATGTAAACATTCTGCCGTCGCTGTGCAATATCGGACTTGATTATCTGTTTATCTTCCCCTGGGGGCTTGGCCTTAAGGGCGCAGCTCTGGCCACGGTGATCTCAGAGGTCCTGGCCTTCAGCATGGTGGCATTCTATTTTGTCTTTCTGCACAAAAGCGTGGCGCTGTACAGAGTCAGGCTGTCCCTGACGGTCTTAAGACTTACGGCGCGCAACCTTGGTTATATGGTGAAGCTGGGCTTTCCTTCCCTGGTGGCAGAGCTTGCCTTAACCTTCATGATGATCACCGGCAACTATATGTTTGTCAGATGGCTTCAGGAGGCAGGCGTGGCCGCCTTCAGCGTGGCCTGCTATCTTTTCCCGCTGGTCTTTATGTGCTGCAATGCAATTTTCCAGGCCGCGCTGCCGATTGAAAGCTATAATCTTGGCAAAAAGGACTACGCTAAGATTTTACTGACCTTCAGGCTCTCGCTGAAGTGGACTGTCGTGACCGGTCTGATGCAGACAGCCCTTTGCATCTTTGCAACCGATCTGCTGCTGCGGCTCTTTCTTGAGGAGCACTCCAGAGCCTATCAGCTTGCCCTGGCAGGTTTTCCGTATTTTGCTCTGAGCTTTATCTTCTTTTCACTTAATATCGTGATCATCGGTTTTTATCAGAGCATGGGCAGAAGTGCGCTGGCGCTGCTGTTTATGGGACTGCGCGGGCTGTTTTTGGTGGTGCCTGTTTTCATCCTGCTGCCAGAGCTGATCGGCATCCCTGGTCTGTGGCTTGCTGTGCCGCTCTCGGAGCTGTTAACGCTCAGTCTGATCCTGATGAGACTAAGATTAGATCTTAAGCGTCTTGGCAGCCTGACTTAAGGCTCAATTCAGCCTGCTCTGACAGTGCAAAAAAAAAGCGAGGCTAAAGCCTCGCTCTTTTTATTTATTCAGCTTACTGCTGCTGTGCATCCTGATCTAAAAGCTTCTGATAGCCTTCAGGATCTTTCTGCTTGGCTCTTTCACAGGCGGCAGCGGTGAAGACCACGTCAGTATGACTGTTGAGCGCAGTTTCCACAGAATCCTGAATCAC
>JAILLS010000030.1 GCA_024693025.1 Succinivibrio sp.
CTCTCCTTGTTATAAGGCACCGCGCAGGTGATAGAGGTCGTAAATCAGACGGGTATCGAGTTCAAGCTCGGTGGTATAGGTATCTCCCACCGGATACTGTCTGATGACGCGTGCTCCGTGGACAAAGCCTTCCACCTGAGTCTTGACGGTGTCTTTGCCCTGACGGGTGTTGTTAAGCCCGGTTTCACTGTTGATGTATAAACCGTTGAGCTGTTCGGTGAGCTCACGGTAAGCATCGAGCTTAGAGGCCCGCATGGCCTGAATCATTTTGTCCGCCCTGGTCGGACCTGGCTGCTTGGAATAAACCGCATAGCCGGTCGCCCTCAAGACAGGATAATGCTTCAGCTGATGTACTCCAGTGTCATAAGAAGACCGAGCTCTGACTGAGGTTGAAGAAAGCATACTTGAGCATCCGCCTGTGACTAGCAGAGGAGTCAGCAGGGCTGCCCAGATCACGTATTTAAGTTTCATCAGCGTAACTCCTATCTATCTTTAATTCTGACGTACTGACTTTGATCATGCACATCCCGTACCAATTTGTCATTGGAGACATAGGTATCAGCCGGATAAATTACGGGGGTGAGGCAGGCCTTGGAATTACAGCGCCAGCCAAAGCCCTTGTTGTGGGTTTTCTTGGCCGCATCAGCCTGATAGATATCATAATTGCCTATCGAGGTGGTGCCTGTCTTAGAGCCGGCCGGATAGATGGTGCCGTTGATGATGGCAGCACCGTCAGATCTTTGACTGCTCAGATCGCGCTTGCTGTTTTTAGCCCGGGTTTTGGTGATCGTGGTACTGGTCAGACCCGAGGCAGCTCCAAACTTGCAGCCCTTTTCTCCGGTACGGTAGCAGGATGGCAGCCTTGCATAAGGAATAAAGCCGGTGGTGGAGCCGCGTACAGCATTGCTGGACATGTCAATAACGCGTCCGACAATCACCACGCCATCAGAATTGCGGGTGATGGTGCCGGCCAGCACATGCTGTACCATGGCAGTTTTGGCGATCTTCTTCCAGTTGCGGGAAAAAACGATCTCACCGTCTTTGGTTACTGAGATATTGCCGGTAATTTTATATTCATGTACCGGGATGCCGCGCCGGTCAAGCTCATGGACAAACATTTCCGCCAGGGCTCTGCCCAGGTAGCTGACATCTTCATAGGTGTCAGTATCCACAAAGGAGGTGACTGCTACCTTAGGAAATACCACGTCATGATCAAAATAGGCATTCTGATCGCGCTTGAGATCATAGACCATGGTCCGCTTTAAGCGGTCGGTCATTTCAGACACCAGGTTTGAGATCTCCATGCCGTCACGTTCATAGACGTTAGCGCTGACCCGCACCGGGTTGCCGGTTTTGGCATTATTTGCCGAACAGGACAGCAGGGCGAACCAGCCTAGCGCAATACTTAACAGAATTAAAAATTTTCTCTCCATCTTGGCCCTCTTCTTGTTATTATCTAAGTGGTTACAGACTTTGATTTTGCTGCCGATACCTTTAGATATAGCCAAAGGTTTGTCAGATATGTGGTTATATTGCAAATAAGATGCCAAATTTTTCATGGGAGGGGCTATGTCAAGATTGCTCAAACTGCTGGGACTTGCTGCGTTCACGCTCTTTTCTTCGCTGGCGCAGGCCGGCTGGTATACTGCACAGGGCTCAGCTGCGGTATTAGGCTCGATGTCAGAGGCACGTGAGGCAGCCATTCAGGATGCAGTCCGCAATGCTATTCTGGAGGCCGGCGGCAATATCAGCATTGCCACGGAAATGGAGAACGGCTCCCTGGTGAATACCAAGATGCAGCTGAACTCACCGGTCCGTCATGTGACGGTGCTTGAGGAACAGCGGACGAGCAGTACCTACAATGTGGTGTGCAAGGTGCTGATAGATAACCATCAGGTGAGCAAGCAGCAGTGCTCAGGCAGCCGCATCAAGAAATCCATTCTGCCTATAGGCTTCCGGTTTGTGGATCCTCAGGCTTATCAGGGCAGCGCGGGGATTGAAACGATCAACCGGGAGCTTGATCGCCTGATCTACGGACGTCTGAGTACCAACAAGGGGCTGATGGTAAAGCCGGTCTCACCGTCTAATCTGCGCATGCCCAATACGGCCAATTCCAACGTGGATGAACAGCGGCAGATTATTAAAAGTCTGGCGCGCAACAATGAGGCGCAGTTCGTGCTGATCGGCAATATCAGCTCCACGGCCCTCTCCACCGTGGGCAACAATATTGTGACGCAGTACCTGTATGCTAAAACCCGCAATCTTGAATTCAGTCTCACCCTGATTGATTCCATCACGGGCCTGGAGATTTTCAATCATACCTATCAGGGGACCGCAGACTGGACCTTCAAGCAGGGCGATTTTGTGGATCTGCGCTCGGACCGGTTCTTAGGCTCACCTTATGGGCAGAGAGTCAGGGCACTGTGCGATCGTGCGGTGACCGATTTAATGCAGCATCTGACCTGTCTTGCGCCTTCGGCACGGGTCATCGAGCTTGAAGGTGATGAGTTTGTCATCAACCTGGGCCGTGACAGCGGACTGGAGAAAGGTCTTGAGTTTACGCTCGAGCAGAGCTATGAAGGTCGGGATCGCTACGGTCAGTATTATGAAAAGCTGGAGGCGGCACCCGGCAACTACAAGGTAGTGGAGGTCTTCCCGCATGCGGCCAGATTAAGACCGGTGTCTCTGCAGGATAATGTCCTGAATGTGCAGCTTGATGATATTGTGACGCTTCATTAATCCCAGGTATTAAAACCAGCTTGGCGTTTTTAAAGCTTTGCATTAAAATATGCATAGCTTGTCCCCATAGTTAAATGGATATAACGAGCCCCTCCTAAGGGCTAGTTGAAGGTTCGATTCCTCCTGGGGACGCCAACTCACACTGTGGCTGTAAAGCTCTAAACCACCCAAACCTCTTGTTAAAAAGTTCAGCTTAAAAGACAGGGATGACTCTGCATGTTTAAAAAGTTTTGTTTGCTTTGGGGTGTTTTCTGCGGTCTTGCTGTTCTGCAGGTCCAGGCCGCTCCCAGCGCTGCGGGTGCAGCTGCCGAGTCAGAGGTTCTCATTACGGCAGCAGAGATCAATGAGGCGTTGGGCAACCTTGAGACTGGCAAGCTTGAAGCTGCGGATAAAGAGAAACTGCAGCGGCAGCTGAAAAACGGGCTGAGCATCTTAACCAAGCTTGACGAGTCAGTACAGCATTTAACCAGGCTGCATGATTTTGCCGCGCATAGTCAGAGTGAACTGCAGAGCCTGCATAGTAATTATGTCAAGGCGGCCAGGGACTTTACGAAGCTTCCGAATACAGAGAAGCTTACCGGTGAAAAATTAGAGCGTGAGCTCAAGCAGGTGCAGGAAGACAGTGAGCAGGCTCAGGCAGAACTTAAACAGGCCTATATTGAGTTCAATCGGCTGCAGGCTCTGCCGGGACGGGCTCAGGCCCAGATCTTAAAAAATAATCTGCAGATTGAAAAAAGCCAGCTGGATAATGCCGAACCTCAGAATACGGAGCTTGCCGATAAGCTTAAGGCTCTGAATATTGCCTTTCTGCACAAGCAGAATGAAGAGATTCAGTTTGAGCTTGCAGAGCGGATGACTCTGCTGGATGTGGCAGAATACAAGATCCGCATAGCCAGCCTAAAGTCAGATTACTATCAGAAATTACTGATCAAGCTGCAGGAGCAGCATAATCTTGAAATCTCCCGGCAGATTGAGCAGGAAGTCATGGCTCTGCAGCTGGTTAAGAATTATTCGTCAGATTTAGATCAGCGTGAAGATAAAGAGCTTGAGAAACTCAAAGATCTCAAAAGGCTGCTTGAATTCAACTCCTCGATGGTCAACTCGCTGACTGATCAGCTTAAATATAATCTTAAGCTTACCCAACAGCAGCAGAAGGTGGATCTGGCCCTATCCATGCTGGAGCAGAGCAAATCCAATCTTGACTCTCTGCTGGAAGGCATGGACAGCAGCATTCTGCTGTCCCGCTCCCTGAACCGTCAGTATTCCAAGATTGAAGAGATCAGGCTTGAAGAGATAGATCTGGAATCGATTACCGATGTTAATCTCAAACTGTTTGATATCCGCTTCTTCAGAAATGAACTGTTTGATCTGGATGGATATGTGGATAAGCTCATCGGGCAGCATCCCAGGCTTGCGCTCATGCGCGGTGATTTAATCAAAATTCTGCAGTACAGCAAGCAGCTTATCGATCAGCTTAACGAACAGTTCTCGATTACGCTTGCCAATCAGATCAGTCTCAAGATCAGGTATGGTGAATATCAGAGGATGCGGACTGATTTAGAAAATAAAATTACTGAAAATATGTTCTACCTCAGGAGCAATCAGACTTTCGGCAGTAATTTCCTCTCCTTCCTGTGGCCTTCGCTGCGTAACTCTTTTTATAATTTCACCTCGCGCTGGCAGGATAAGGAGAACTGGACAGCTACCCTGCATACTCTGCTGCTTATGGTGGTGCCGGCGCTGCTGATCTTCGGGGGCTTCAAGCTCGGCCTTGAGCAGAAGCTGACTGCCATAGACCATAAACTTGTCAAAAGGCTGGATGGCCCGGATGATAATCTGTGGGTGACTCCGCTCTCCTTTGGCATTCAGGTGCTGCTGTCTCTGCCCAGGGTCATGCTGTGGTTTGTGCTGGGCGCGGTGTTAATCTGTCTGTCTAATGTGGCTCCTGCCCTGCAGATTGAGGTGATCTGCATGCTGATCATCCACATCTTTGTCTTTGTGCTGTTTCTGGCGCTGTTAAGGCCTGATTCGTTTGCCCAAAGTCATCTTAAGATAAGTAAAACCGAGCTTAACGCTAACCATAAGCTGCTGAGCAAAGTCTGGTGTGCCATGATCCCTCTGCTGGTGGTCGGCAACGTCACGGAAAAAGATGCTTCGGAGATTTATTTTAACGTCATTGGCCACCTCATTATGCTCATTGCGAGCCTGTATCTGTTTGTCATTTTATTAGGCTGGATTAAAAATCAGTTAAAACGTGAAGATCGCTTTTCCGTCATCCAGTGGGGGGCGACTTTAGGCTGTACGGTCTCGCTGCTGCTGATCATCGGCATGCTCCTTAGCGGGTATTTCTATACCACGGTCAAGCTTATCAACCGCTTTGCCTACACGGTGTATTTCGGCGCCTTTTTCTGGATTTCCACGCAGCTGCTCAAACGCGCGGTCTATGTGGTGCAGAATAAGGTCAAGAACAGGCAGTGGCTTAACGAGCAGGCAGAACATGCAGAGCCGCAGGGCAATGCCCGGCCTAAAGTAAGACGCAAGAGTTATGAGCTGGTAATTCTGGATTATCTGGGTACCAAGATCTTCAGTCTTTTGCGCATCGCTCTTTTGTGTATAACGCTCTATCTGATGTACTGTCAGTGGGATGATCTTGCTGGAGTGTTAAATTACTTTAATACCGTCAAGCTCTGGACCAGAACTGAGATGGTCAATGATACTGAAGTGGTAGTGAGTACTCTGACGCTAGGCAGCGTAATCTGGGCGCTTATTATTCTCTGTTTTACCGTTTATCTCTCCAAGAATGTTCCATCGCTGCTCGAACGCCTGCTGACCATACGTCGTAAGCAGGACAACAGTACCGGGTATACGGCCAAGATCATCTCCTCCTATGCCATTATGGCGGTGGGCATTATCTGGGCGTCCGGTATCCTGGGGCTGGCCTGGAGCCATATGCAGTGGCTGGTGGCCGCGTTGTCGGTGGGCTTAGGCTTTGGCCTGCAGGAAATTTTTGCCAATTTTGTCTCCGGAGTGATTATTCTGTTTGAGCGGCAGCTGCGGGTCGGAGATGTCATCACCTTAGCCAATCTGTCTGGTACAGTACTTAAGATCAGGATCAGAGCCACGACAATTTTATCATTTGAAAATAAAGAGGTCATGATCCCCAATAAGCAGTTTATTACCGGGGCTCTGACCAACTGGTCGCTGTCTAATACCATCACCCGGCTTGAATATGTCATTTATCTTGCGTTTGATGCTGATGTGGAAAAGGCCAAGGAGATCATTCGCGAGGTGGCGCACAGCTGCCCCTATGTGGTCAAGAGTAAGCCAGCCCTTGTCTATATCAGCTCCGTAAGCTCTCAGAGAGTTGAGATAAAGTGTGAGGTAGAGGTGTCCGAGATTGGCAAACGCAAGCTGACTTTTGATTATCTGAACGAGGAATTATTAAAATATTTTGCCGAGCATCAGATTAAATTCGGCTCTCCGGAAATTCTGCGGGCGCATTAAATAGAGCAGACTCAGGTTATGAGCGTCGTCCTGGCGCTTAAAATCTGCTGTTCGGTCTTAAGACAACCTGTGATAGGATAGCAGAATGTTCAGAACAGGGTTGGGCTTGGCTTTCAGATAAGTGTGCATCTGCGTACAGATAAAGAGGGCAGGATCAGGCCGCCTTTTAGGTATTTTAGGAAAATATGATGAATACAATGTTTGGTTTTCTTATTCTGGCAGCTGAGGTCGTGATGATGTTGTTTCAGCTGCGTTCACTGCAGCAGTCATCGAGCGCTGACTATTATCATCCCATCACGCAGCTGACCTTTAAAGTGACTGAGCCGGTGCTGAAATTACTGCCCTTTAAGAATCAGCATCTCGGTCAGTTCTTTTATGCCGGGGTTTTGTGCTCTTTAGGGGTGGGCCTGCTGTTCTGGGCCGTGATGTTTGTCATGTACTTCTCTGAGGCGCTGTCCATCCTGCATGTTTTAGAACTAGGCTGTCTGATGACGGTTAAGGTTTTTGGCTATCTGCTGATTGTAGTGCTGATTGTCCAGGCTCTGACCTCCTGGCTGCCAAGCACCAGAGCGCTCAGCATGTATTTCTATCAGCTCAGTGCCCCGATTGTGGCACCTGTGCAGAAGATTATTCCTCCGATTGGCATGATTGATATTTCGCTGATGATCATACTTCTGGTCATTTATGCGCTCAATCGCCTGCTGTTCAACGTCTTCGGGCCCATCTGGCTGCTGCTTTAGGCACAAAAAAGACCAGCGTCTGCTGGTCTTCTGTAAGGAAAATCCGGTTAATTTAAGTATTGGGCAAAGGTCTGCATGTGCTTGCGCTGCTCCTTTAACACCTCAAGCGTGTCTTTGACGGAGAGGGCATAAGGTTCCTGCTTGTTGTAATCAGTGGTCATCGCCTTATAGTCCTCATTATGCAGTACGACGTCCTGAATGCTGGCATTGAGCTTTTCGATGATCTCAGGGGCAGTGCCCTTAGGTGCCATCAACAGATAGAGAGTATCAAAGGTGATTTCAGGAATCCCGGCCTCAGCTATGGTAGGAATATTGGGGGTAGCTGGCAGGCGTGCGCTCATGAGGGTCGCAAGACTGCGGATCTTGCCTGCTTCAAGCTCATCTCGGATTACCGCATATGGGGCGATGGTGACATCTGAATATTTATTGAGCAGAGAGTTGAGACGCCCCTGAGAATCTCCTCCCACATCAATCATCTTAAAGTGGGCATTCTTAGCCTTGGAGAGAATCACCGAGGAGACAAAGGAAGATGATCCCATGGAGACACCGATTTTGATCTTGTTAGGTCTTCTGTTGACGGCTTTGAGCAGATCGTCCATGGATTTATAGGGAGAAGAGGCCAGAACCACAATATTTTCTCCGCATTGCTTGCCATACACGGCTACCGGCTCAAAATCCATAAAA
>JAILLS010000048.1 GCA_024693025.1 Succinivibrio sp.
GGGCGTGTCACGCTCCGCGATGGACAATCTGATCAGAGTGCGTATGGCAGAAATGCGCTTCTCTAATTACTATCAGGGCGGCTATTCTGAGCAGAGCTCATATTCTGGGGATGAGCAGCAGGACAAGTATACTGAAAGGGTAGAAGAGGATAAACTTGCTGCTGCTTATCAGATTCTGGGAGTGGATAAGGACACACCTTTTGAGGAGATTAAAAAGGCTCATAAGCGGCTGATGCTCAAATATCATCCTGACCGTCTTGCCTCTCAGGGCTTATCTCAGGAGATGGTGAACATGTATACGGAAAAAGCCAAGGATATTCAGGCGGCCTTTGATCTGATTAAAAAGCAGCGAGGCGAATAGGTTTAGTCTTTCAAATCAAAAAAGGTCGCTACTTGGCGACCTTTATCGTTCAGGCAGCAGGCTTATTTTTTGCTTGCATAGGTTGCCTGATAAACCTTGTCAGTATTCTGGGCCGGCAAATCAAGCTTAAGTTTACGGTAGCTCTTGCTCAGAAGCTGCATGGCTGGCTTCATGTACTGGGTGTCGCGATAGGAGTAGAGAATACTCTGACAGTGACGAGCACAGGAGAGATAAGCCTGACGCTCCCAATAGTACTGAGCGATTTTAAGCTCACGTTCAGCTAGCTGATCCTTGATATAAACCATGCGCTGATAGGCATCCTTCACATAAGGACTGTTAGGATAAGTCTCCACTAGCTCACGGAAGGTTTTAAAGGCTTCATAGTAGTGGGTCGGATCCTTATGGGCGCGGTTTAAACGCATAAAATCCTGCAGCATGTCCCCATGCATCTGTACCTCATTCAGACCTTTGATATACAGAACGTAGTCAGTGTACTGACCGGTTGGATTTAAACGCAGATAACGGCCGATGGCGGCACTGGTCTTCTCGCTCTGACGGGATTTATAGTAGCAGTACATTAAATCAAGCTGGATCTGATCCGTAAGCTCACCGAATGGATAGCGTGAATCGATGGCCTCTAAATAACGGACGGCATTGTTGTAATCACCAGAGGCCATGTTAGCCTTGGCCACCTGATAGAGGTTATCCGGAGCCAGATCTGGTACAGCGTCAGCATTGTTGGCTGAAGAACAGCCCGTGATCGCAACGACGGCAGCGAATACGACCGCCAGACAAGATTTCTGCATATATTTTACATTCATCCCCTGAACTCCTAAAAGATAGCGGGTAGCCAAAAAAATCGGTAAACTATACCTATTTTAGATCTAAATGGGTAAATTTTAAATCAAATATGAGTGAATTATTATCTTATGTAATCACAGACGAGCTTCATGGTAAACGGCTCGATGCTGCCTTGTCAAGCCTTTGTGAGGAGCTCTCCCGCAGTGTCCTGACAGAATATATCAAGGATGGCCGGGTAAGTCTGAACGGGGCGGTGGTAAAAAAGCCGAGCACTCAGGTAAGCTCAGGCATGGAGCTGTCTGTAGACCTTCCTGAACTTGAACCTTTAGATGCTGTTCCTGAGAATTTACCGCTTGAGATTGTCTATCAGGATGAGGATGTGCTGGTGATTAACAAACCCGTAAACTTCGTGGTGCATCCAGGCGCTGGAGTTAAAGACGGGACCGTCATGAATGCGCTGCTCTATCATTTTCCGCAAACTAAGGTGCTGCCGCGGGCCGGCATTGTCCATCGCATTGATAAGGATACTTCTGGTCTCATGGTAGTTGCGCTCTCCGAGCTTGCCTTAAACAAACTGACTAAAGCTATCAGCAAGCATGAGGTGGAGCGTGAATATGAGGCGATTGCTGAAGGACTGATTACCTCAGGGGGAACCATAGAGGCAAATATTGGACGTGATCCGCATAATCGCACCAAAATGGCCGTGCTGCCAGAGGGACTTGGGCGTGAGGCGGTTACCCATTATCGGGTGATGGAACAGTTCAGAGCCCATACCCTTTTGAGGCTGAGATTAGAGACGGGACGCACTCATCAGATCAGAGTGCATTTGGCTTCTTTGCATCATCCGCTGCTGGGTGATCCGCAATATGGCGGAAGGCGGCTTAAAATGCTCAAGGATGCCTCGGAGGAGCTCAATACCTGCCTGCACGAGTTCAGGCATCAGGCTCTGCATGCCATTGCCTTGAAGTTTATCCATCCTGTCAGCGGAGAAGAGATGCAGTTTGAAGCACCGTTGCCGGAAGATTTTGTCAGACTGATTGAATTATTACGCGAGGATCTTAAAGTTAATGGACCTGCTTACTGATCATCCCTTTGGCTCTGAGGTCTGCGCCGTTTTTACCACAAGAAGCGGCGGAGTGAGTAAAGCTCCATATGCTACTTTAAACTTAGGGCTGCATGTGGGAGATAGCGCGGAGGATGTGACAGAGAATCGTCTGCGGGTGGCACAGACACTAGGAGTGAGCTGTGTCTATATGAATCAGACCCATTCAAGTGTGGTTAAGCTGGTTGAAGCTGCAGATGACAAGCCCGTCGATGCTGATGCGCTGGTGACGACCACGAGCAGACTGGGGCTTGCAGTCATGACCGCTGACTGCCTGCCGCTGCTGCTCTCGTCCAAACAGGGCACGGTGGTAGCGGCAGTCCATTGCGGCTGGCGGGGGATCTATGGAGACATCATCGATCATACCGTAATGAAGATGCGGGAGCTGACCTCTGAACCTCTGCTGGCCTGGATCGGCCCCTGCATCGGACCTCGCAGCTTTGAGGTTGGACCTGAAGTCTATGCTTATTTTGTCGAAAAACATGCAGCGGCAGAACAGTGTTTTATAAGACTGCCTCAGGCTAAGTACTTAGGTTCGCTTCCCGCACTTGTAAGGCTTGAGCTTGGGTATCTCAAGGTGAATCAGGTCAGCGATGTCGGACGGGACACCTATCAGGACACAGAGCATTTTTTTTCCTATCGCCGTGACAGGGTCACCGGACGCATGGCAGGGATCATTTTTAAAAAATAAACTTTAAAAAACTTTTTTTGCCTCCATATTGGTATTACAGAATAAGAGAATAATATTTCATTGGAGGAAAACCATGCGTTTAGACAGATTTACAGCCAAGTTCCAGGAAGCTTTGGCTGATGCTCAGTCGCTGGCTGTCGGTCATGACAACCAGTTTATTGAGCCTGTACATATTATGGCTGCCCTTTTAAATCAGGAGGATGGTACGGTCCGCCCTCTGATAACCCTTGCAGGTTCAGATCCTCAGGCCATAAAGATTTTAGTTGATAAAGCTGTAGATAAGCTCCCTCAGGTTAAGGGAGTAGGCGGAGATCTGCAGCTTTCACCCCAGACTGGCAATCTGCTCAATTTAAGTGACAAGTTAGCTCAGAAGAATGGCGATGCCTTTATTTCGTCTGAAATGTTTGTGCTTGCGGTTCTTGAAACAGAATCGGAGCTGAAGCAGATTTTCGAGCGCTGCAATCTCACTCGCGAGAAGGTCCAGCAGGCATTAAAGGAGCTGCGTGACGGACAGAATGTCAATGATGAGAATGCTGAAAATGCCAGAGGAGCGCTTAAGAAATACTGTATCGACCTTACTGAGCGGGCTGAAAAGGGCAAGCTTGATCCGGTTATAGGCAGAGATGAGGAAATCAGACGCACGATGCAGGTCCTGCAGCGGCGTACCAAAAACAATCCTGTACTCATCGGCGAGCCTGGCGTAGGTAAAACCGCCATCGTGGAAGGTTTGGCCCAGCGCATTACCAAGGGCGAGGTTCCAGAGGGACTGCGCAACAAGAAAGTCCTCTCCCTGGATTTAGGCGCACTGATTGCAGGAGCCAAATATCGCGGCGAGTTTGAAGAGCGTTTGAAGAGTGTGTTAAATGAGCTGGCCAAGGAAGAGGGTAAGGTAATCCTCTTTATTGATGAGCTGCACACTATGGTAGGTGCCGGCAAGGGCGAAGGCTCCATGGATGCCGGCAATATGTTAAAGCCGGCTCTGGCCAGAGGCGAACTGCACTGTGTCGGCGCCACCACCTTAGATGAGTACCGGCAGTATATTGAAAAGGATGCAGCTCTTGAGCGCCGTTTCCAGAAGGTGCTTGTAGATGAGCCTTCAGTGGAAAGCACGATTGCCATTCTGCGCGGCCTTAAGGAGCGCTATGAGATTCATCACCACGTGCAGATTACTGATCCTGCCATCGTGGCCGCTGCAACCTTATCTAGCCGCTATATTACCGACAGACAGCTGCCGGATAAGGCCATCGATTTAATCGATGAGGCGGCAGCCAGCATCAGACTGCAGATTGACTCCAAACCTGAGGCTTTAGACAGACTTGATCACAAGCTGATTCAGCTGAAGATGGAGCGTCAGGCGGTTGCAAAGGAAACCGATGATGCGAGCAAAAAGCGTCTGGAGGCGATGGACAAGGAGATTGCCAGCAACGAGAGCGAATATAAGCGTCTTGAGGAGATCTGGAATCAGGAAAAACTCATGCTTGAGGGCACGCAGCAGATCAAGGTAAAGCTTGATAAGGCAAGACACGAGTTTGATGTGGCCAAGCGCAATGGCGATTTAGGGCGCATGAGTGAACTGCAGTATGGCGTGATCCCTACCTTAGAGAAGCAGATAGCTGAGGCAAGTAAGCAGAAAAATACCGCTACGCAGCTGGTTAAGAACAAGGTGACGGATGCGGAGATTGCTGAAGTGGTCTCGCGGGCCACCGGTATTCCGGTAGCCAAAATGCTCGAAGGTGAAAAAGCCAAGCTCCTGCATATGGAGGAGACCCTCCACAAGCGCGTGATAGGTCAGGATGAGGCAGTCAATGCCATTGCCAATGCCATCAGACGTTCAAGAGCCGGACTTTCAGATCCTAACCGTCCTATAGGCTCCTTTATGTTCCTAGGTCCGACCGGTGTAGGTAAAACCGAGCTGTGCAAATCAGTGGCAGAATTCCTGTTTGACACGGATAAGGCCATGGTACGTATTGATATGTCAGAGTTTATGGAAAAATTCTCCGTATCCCGCCTGGTCGGTGCACCTCCAGGATATGTAGGCTATGAGCAGGGCGGCTATCTGACTGAGGCAGTCAGAAGAAGACCTTATTCGGTGATCCTGCTCGATGAGATTGAGAAGGCTCATCCTGATGTGTTTAACATTCTGCTGCAGGTTTTGGATGACGGCAGACTGACCGATGGTCAGGGACGGACGGTCGATTTTAAGAATACTGTGATCATCATGACTTCAAATCTGGGATCATCCATGATTCAGGAGGAGACCGGCAAGCGCGATTACGCTGAAATCAAGCAGAAGCTCATGCAGATACTTGAGAAGAATTTCAAGCCTGAATTCTTAAATCGTGTGGATGAGACAGTAGTCTTCCATCCTCTGACTGAAGAAAATATTAAGGCCATAGCCAAGATTCAGCTCAATACCCTGGTAGGCAGAATGCATCAGATTGGCTACGATCTGGCCCTGTCGGATCATCTCTTTGCTCATGTGGCTAAAATCGGCTATGACCCGGTATTTGGAGCAAGACCATTGCGCAGGGTGATTCAGAACGAAATTGCCGATCCGTTAGCAAAGCTGGTGCTGCAGGGCAAGGTGCCGGTGGATCGTCCACTGCTGCTAGACTTTGATGCAGAAGGCAAACTTATCTGTACGGAGCGCAAGTAAGCTTAAAGCTGACAGGGGGGACCTCCCCCTGTCAAATAATAAAACATTATCTTTCAAAATGATGTCAGATTTTTTTAAGAAAACTGCGAAAAAAGTTTGACAGAGTTCAAAAAACCTCTATAATGCATTTCCGTTGTCACTCAGATGACAACCTAAACGAAAAACAAAGTTTAGCAGGTTCTTTAAAAATTAGTACGGACAATCTGTGTGGGCTCTTGTAAAAAGAGCAAAAAAAGAGATGAGGGAGAGCCTCATCAAAAACCATCAAATTCTATAACGAAGAGTTTGATCATGGCTCAGATTGAACGCTGGCGGCAGGCCTAATACATGCAAGTCGAACGGTAACAGAGGGATGGGCAACCATCTCTGC
>JAILLS010000050.1 GCA_024693025.1 Succinivibrio sp.
GAGGACACTGAACCTGAAACCTTAGCACCCAGACGCTGCAGATGCTCTTTAGCCGTATTTCTGTCCATCGAGCTCAGGGTGCCGGTGAGCACATAGCTCTTGCCTGCAAGCGGCGCTGCGGCTGCCTCACCTTGAGAGAACACTGGCAAAAGTTCAAGACCCAGGCCAAACAGCGACTCTTCAGGCTTATCCAGGAGTCTTGTGATCACATCGAGATTATGCTGCTCCTTGAAAAAATCCACGATATGTTCAGCGACCACCAGACCAATATCAGGCAGCTGCATCAGATCCTGAAGCGAGGCTTTGGCAAGCTCCTGCCAGGAGGCAAAATGCTGTGCCAGAGTTAAAGCAGTCGACGCACCAACCTCGCGGATCCCCAGAGCATAGATAAATTTATTAAACGCCACCCGCTTGGACTTTTGCAGGTTGGCCACAAGCTTTTTAGCGGTAACCCTGCCTAAGAAGCGCGCCCGATGCTTATCTGAGGCTGATTCAAGCACTAAAGAGGCCAGTGTATTCTCATCCAGAGCATAGAGATCTGCCACACTGCTCACGAGCTTATTGGCAACCAGCTCCTCCACAATACGATCGCCAAAGCCTTCAATATCCATGGCCTGACGTTCCACAAAATGCAGAATCGCTTCTTTTAGCTGAGCTGGGCAGGACAGACCTCCGCTGCACCTGGCCACTGCCTCATCCTCAAGGCGTTCGATTTTTGCGCCGCAGACCGGACAATGGGTGGGGAAAGATATCTCCTGCTCCTGTCCCGTACGCTGTTCAGTGACCACGCCTGAGATCTGGGGGATCACATCGCCTGCACGCCTGACAATCACTGTATCCCCCACCTTAAGTCCAAGCCGTCTGACCTCAGATTCATTGTGCAGGGTGGCGTTAGAGACGGTTGCTCCTCCCACATAAACCGGCTGCAGACGTGCAACCGGGGTGACAGCCCCCGTTCTGCCCACCTGAAACTCCACGGCTAAAAGCTTGGTAAGCATTTCCTCAGGAGGGAATTTGTAGGCCACCGCCCATCTGGGCACTTTGGCCGTAAAACCTAGCTGCTCCTGAGCTTGAAGTGAATTAACCTTGAGCACGACTCCGTCGATGTCGTAATTGAGCCCGGCCCTGCGCGCTAAAATCTGCTCATAAAACTGTTTAAGCCCGGCATGCCCATAGACCAGCTGCAGATTTTCATTGACAGGCAGCCCGAATGCCTTGAGGGCAAGCAGACGATGATACTGATCATCAGGCAGCTCAAAGCCCCGGCAGGCTCCCACATAATAGGCATTAAAGGTTAAAGGACGTCTGGCGGTAATTTTGGAGTCAAGCTGTCTTAAGCTGCCGGCTGCAGCATTGCGCGGATTGGCAAAAGGCTTGTCGCCTCTTTTAAGAGCCGCCTCATTCCAGCGTTCAAAGCCATCCCGCGGCATAAAGACTTCACCGCGCACATCAAGGTATTCAGGTACGTCAGCTCCGGTAAGTTTTAAGGGTATATCCCGAATAGTGCGGGCATTGGCGGTAATATTTTCACCTGCCCTGCCGTCTCCGCGGGTGGCAGCCTGCACCAGCACCCCGCGCTCATAAATCAAGGAGCAGGCCAGACCGTCAAGCTTAACCTCTGCACAGTACTCTACTCTGCCGCTGCCTAATGCACTCTGCATCCGCTCATCAAAGGCCTGCAGTTCCTCATCTGAAAAGATATCGCCCATCGATAACAGCGGCACCTGATGCACCACGGTCTCAAACTGCGAGAGTACCGCACCACCCACGCGTCTTGTCGGTGAGTCTAAGGCAATGTCCTCAGGATGCTGCTGTTCCATCTGCTCAAGCAGCCGATACAGTCTGTCGTATTCAGCATCCGGGACAATCGGACTGTCATGGGTGTAATAGGCCTCTGCATAATGATTGAGCAGGGCCACGAGTTCTGCATAGGTATAAGTTTCTTGTGCCATGTCTTGACTCTCGCTAGGCGCAGGCTCAAAGCTTCATAAGCTGGCTTGGGTTATTCAGCTGTTTCGTCATAACGCTTGAGCTGAGCGCTGATGGCATCTAAGTCCTCAGCGCTCAAATCATGATAATTGTTGTCCTGAATCTTCCCGCCCACTCGTTCCACGAAGATTTCAGCTGCCATACGCATGGCCTTAAAATAAGGGAAAGCGTTGCCCTTAGGCGGCAGTTCCATATAAATAGCCAGGGCCGGGGTCTCGTAATTGCTCAGATTTTTAGGGAAAGAATAAGGCGCCTTGAGTGAGCAGATTCTGAAGACCACTTTATCGCGGCGCACCGGATCTTCATAGACATAGAACAGATCGCTCTCGCCGCGCAGAAAACCGTACTTATTGCAGATTTCCTTGATATCATCGCCAAGGTATGGTTTATCAGTCTCTGCCACAATATTAAGCTCATAGGTATCTGCCAGTGGCTTGCTCTCCTGAGGCTGAGGCTCCTCAGCTGCGCTATTCTCCTGCGCCTTGTTCGTCTCAGGCTCTGGCTGTTCCTTAGGCAGCTCAAAGGTCTCAACCTGCACCCCCTGCCCCTGATCGTTTCTTTCGGTCGTGACAATTCTGACCTTGCCCACGGCAGATGATTTGATAATTTCCTGATCAAGCTGATTATTCTTGACCAGCTTGCGATTGACCGATCTGCCTGAAAACCACAGCGCGTGAATGATGAAGGCCAGCACAGCAATGGCACCGATAATCAGAATAATTGCACTGGAGTTATTTATTGACATATGCTCATCTCCAGGAACTGCACGAACCCCACGGTTAGACCAGGTTTCCCACCGCAGCTCCATCCATATTTATCATCATAAATTAAGTCTGTGGTCATTTTACCTAAAAAGGCACAGTCCTGCTCACTTTTTTCATGCTCAGCTGAGCAGGCAGGGAGCATTAGCGCTCCCTGACAGTGCAGCATTCTCACATGCCACATGCTGCACAGGCTCCACTTATGACTTCGGGGTCAGACTAGGGATCAGATGCTGCAGGTGCTATAATAACCACAAATTCAGCACTAGCTTTAAGCAAAGCTTGTAGCTTTCTGTAACTGCATCTTGAACCAACTTAGCTTGGGGTGGATTAACCTACCGGAGGGGATTGAGCCTTCAGTGGTCTGAAGCTTGCCAGTAGCGCGATGAGAGTTTCAATCAAAGATAATCAGCAAAGTATTTCTGTAGCCCAGGTTGTGGGATTTTTAGGTGAAGGACTGCGTCTTGCCATCTCCAAGGAGTGCCGGATGTATGTGATCCTGCCTATCTGTTTAAACCTCGTGCTCATGTCGGCTGCAGGCTATTATATTTTCAGCTATATCAAAGATTTTGTTTTCAAAATTATCGATATCTGGCCTGATTTTTTAAACTTTTTAATCTTTCTGGCCTATATCATCTCCACGCTGCTGGCCGCCAGCCTGATCTTTGTCTCCTGCTATCTGTTCTCTACGGTAGCTACGATTATCGCCTCACCTTTTTATGGACTTTTAGCTGACAAGGTCGAGCTCAAGCTCAATGGTACGCAGAGTGCGGATCAGAACCTCAGCGCCATTCTCAGGGATGTTCCGCGCATTATCAGACGCGAAATCAAAAAACAGCTCTTCTTTATTCCACGGGCCCTGCTCTGCCTCGTCATCTCCTTTATCCCGATCATCAATCTGGCCGCCCCGGTGCTGTGGTTTTTGCTGACCGCCTGGATGGGCTGCCTGCAGTACTGTGATTATGCCTATGACAATCACAAAATTTCCTTTGCCGTCATGAAGAGAGATCTTAACAGCAATCCGATTTCAACCCTGTGTTTTGGCGCCCTGGTCTCTCTGACTTTAGCCGTGCCGCTTCTGAATTTAATCATCCCGCCGGCTGCCGTCTGTGCCGGGACTCAGTATTATCTGGCGTTTAAAAATCTTGAGAATCAGGAAGAGGAGTTTACCAGCTAATGTTTACGCTTAACGGGGCAAGTGTCTCACATGGTACTAGCGTGGCCAAAGCCTGCGTCTTACACGGCACCGATCTCTGGCATGACAGTTACAGTCTGAACGACCCTCAGAGTGAAATCGACAGGTTTTTGAAAAAGAACAGCGAGTTCTGCGGCCGTCTGAAACAGATTGGCTCATCCAGTCCCGATCTGATTCGCGAACGCTTTCTCTCTGCGGCAGGATTTATCAGTGCCAAAGAGAATCTGGATGATATCTCTGATTTAATCCAGCACGGCATGACGCCTACCATGGCCTGCCGCTCCATTTTAATTCCCAAGCTCAACAAGATTAAATTTAAGGCAAATGATCCTAACAAGGAATTTTTAGAGACCTATAACCTGTGTTTAGAGTTTATTTCCTCCTTAAATCTGATTTCAACTTCTGCTCAGGTCGAAATTCCTAACCTCAGCTCAGAAGTGATTATCATTGCCGAGGATCTCACCCCCGCCCTGTTCCTCTCACTGCCTACCAATCTAGTCAAGGGTCTGGTGCTGGAGGGGGGACGCACCTCAGGACATTTGGTTACCGTGCTGCGTGAGCTCAATATCCCGGCCATGTTCAATGTCGTAGGGGCCAGTGCCATCAAAAACGGCACCACCGTGGTGGTGGACGCCAATAATGCCGTGGTGATTGTGGATCCGCCTGCTGAATCAATTGACACTTTAAAAGCCGAGACCAGACCCTATAGCGATGATTTTCTCAATGAGGCCTTCTCCTCTAAGGTCACCCTGTCCTGCTCAGTTGGTACCATTAAGGGACCTGAAATCCAGAATCTCTATTCGCACTATGGCATAGGCCTGCTGCGCTCAGAATTTCTGGTACTCAGCGATGAGAAGGAACCGACCGAGGATCACCTGGTTGAGCTCTTCAGAGCATATTTCAGTTCAGTTGCGGAAAACGCTCCGCTGGCAGCCAGAACCTTTGATTTTGCCGCAGATAAGAATCCGATGTTCACGGTCAATACCGACGATGAAGGTCCCCTGAAGGGCTATGGTGCAGGAGTTGGCACGCGTCTTCTGAAAAAAGAGCTGCGCGCCATGCTGCGCGCCGTACCTGAACGCAAGATCACCATAGTCTTCCCGCTGGTCACCAGGGTAAGCGAGAGCAAGTATCTGCACAAGCTGTGTCAGGAGAGTCAGGATGAGCTGGTCCTAGAGCAGATCCCCTGCTCCCAGTACGATACCGCACTGATGATTGAAACCCCGGCCGCCGTGCTGTCAGCCAAAGCTTTTGCCGATCAGTGCTCCATGTTCATTATCGGTACCAGCAGTCTGGCTGAATATGCTGCCGCACCTCGGCCTGCCACCCAGACCTTCACCCCGGCCTTAGCCAAGATGCTGATGATGGCCGCCCGGGCTGCCTACAAGGCAGGCGTACCGATCGGCGTAGCGGGACGCTATGCCTCAAGAGTTGAACTCATGCCGTTCTTCTTTAAACTTGGCGTTACCTACATTACGGTCGAAAGCTATCGTATTGATAAGCTGCGGCAGGCCCTCGAGCATCTGCATCTTGAGGATGTCCAGCCTGGCTTTGATGAAGAGCTCTACAAACAGGTCATGAATTTGTTTACCGGTCGGGAGATCTCCTCGCTGATCGATGATTTAAACCTCAATATTTAAACTGCTTATGTCCATATTTTCGAAGTTATTTAAAAAATTTGATGATAACGTGCCGCTCGATAATGCCGATCTGGTGCTGTTTGCTCCGGTCAGCGGTACTATCGTGCCTCTCACCGAGGTGCCTGATGTGGTGATCTCAGAGAAGATTGTCGGCGATGGTCTCTCCATTGTCCCTGAAAGTGATGAGGTACTCGCTCCCTGCCAGTGCACGGTCATCAATGTGGTAGCCACGCAGAATGCCATCGCTCTGCATACTCCCTGCGGAGTAGATCTCTATCTAGTCTTCGGCATCGGCATGGACCGTTATTCAATTCAGGGCTGCAAGGCTCTGGTCCAGCCAGGACAGGTCTTAAATACCGGTACTCCGATGCTGAAGATTGACCTGCCAAAGGTCTCAGAAACGGTTAAATCGACGCTGACCTCGCTGATCGCAATCCGCTCGTCAGCCAGGATCGCCAGGCTCTCCTCAGCCCTCGGCAAAGTTGAGGCAGGCAAAACTGAATGTCTGTGGATTGAGCTGCAGAAGGATTCAGAGGAGAAAGCCTCAGAGGACTGAGAGCTTCAATTGAAGAGTATAAAAAATCCCCACTCATTTTTTATGACTGGGGATTTTATTTTATACAGAAGTTCAGGCTAAAAGATTAGTCACCGATAGCGGCCACAATCTCTTCCACTGTCTTCTTAGCATCGCCAAAGCACATGGCGGAGTTGTCCTTGAAGAACAGCGGATTCTGCACGCCTGCATAGCCAGGGTTCATGGAACGCTTGAACACGACTACGTTATGAGCCTTCCAGACCTCAAGCACCGGCATACCGGCAATCGGGCTGGTTGGGTCTTCGGCAGCAGCCGGGTTGACGGTATCGTTAGCACCAATCACCAGTACGGTATCGGTGTTTTCGAAATCATCATTGATTTCATCCATTTCCAGCACAATATCATATGGAACTTTAGCTTCAGCTAAGAGCACATTCATATGACCTGGCAGACGGCCTGCTACAGGGTGAATAGCAAAACGCACTTCAATGCCGCGAGCCTTGAGCTTCTCAGTCAGGGATGCAACGGCATTCTGAGCCTGAGCTACAGCCATACCATAGCCTGGGGCGATAATCACTGAGGAGGAATTCTTCAGGAGATCGGCAACCTCTGGAGCCTTGAGCTCACGATACTCGCCCATTTCCTCTTCTTTCTGGGATACAGGAGCATTACCAAAGCCGCCTGCAATCACCGAGATGAAGGAACGGTTCATGGCCTTACACATGATGTAGGACAGAATAGCACCTGAAGAGCCGACCAGAGCACCTGTCACAATCAGCAGGTCATTGTCGAGCATAAAGCCTGAAGCTGCAGCTGCCCATCCTGAATAGGAGTTCAGCATGGAGATCACCACCGGCATATCAGCACCGCCGATGGCAGCCACTAAGTGAATACCAAACAGGAAAGCGATGATGGTCATAATGATGAGGCAGGCAATCGATGGCTGCTCTTCAACCAGGAACCAGATCATCAGGGTCAGAGAGATCACCAGGGCACCTAAGTTCAGCCAGTTGCCGCCAGGCAGAGTCAGAGGTGCTGACTTGAAGATGCTCAGCTTATAGGTACCATTTAACTTACCATAGGCTACGATAGAGCCGGTGAAGGTCACAGCACCGATGAAGATACCGAGGAAGATCTCAGCTAAGTGAATTCCCAGTTCCCCTGGTGGGATAGCGGAGTTTGCAGCCTCTGCCACATTCTTGGCGGCATCTAAAAGCTCATTGATCTGAGCAATGGAGGCGTTAGCCGGAATGGTCACAGTGGTTGGAGCCACTATGCCAATCTCGAGGAAGCTGTTATAGCCAACCAGCACGGCGGCTAAACCCACAAAGCTGTGCAGACAGGCGATCATCTCAGGCATCTGAGTCATTGCCACCTTGCGGGCGACATACAGACCGATACAGCCACCGATCACCATGGCTGCCACGATAAAAGTAAAGCCCTGACCGGTCTCTACCTCAGAGAAGGTAGCCACCAGAGCGATAACCATACCGACAATACCAGACATACAGCCCAGTTTGGCGGTTTCCTGTTTGGACAGACCTGCTAGAGCCATGATGAACATCAGGGCTGCTAAAATATAGGCCACATGTACAATACCAAATGACATTTTTTTCTCCTTATGGCCTTACTGCTGTTTTCTGAACATTGCTAACATACGACGGGTTACCGCGAAACCACCAAAGATATTGATGGAGGCGATCAACACACCGATAAACGCAAAGGCAGCCACGAGAGTGCTTGCTGAGCAAATCTGCAGCATCGCACCCACCACAATGATTCCTGAAATAGCGTTAGTCACTGACATCAGCGGGGTATGCAGAGAGTGACTTACGTTCCAGACCACATAATATCCGACGACGCAGGCGAGGACGAACACGGTAAAGTGCGGCAGGAATTCCTCAGGAGCAAAGAAGCCAATCACCAGGAACAGAGCCAGCACCACTGCCACGCAGGTACGCTTGAGCAGAGGAGAGATCTGACGCTGTTCGATCTTTGGCGGAGCAGCCTTAGGCTGAGCCTGAGGAGCGGCCGACACGCTGATCTGTGGAGGCGGGAAGGTGATATCACCATCGCGGGTAACGCACATATTGCGCAGCACCACATCTTCAAAGTCTACATTGATCTGACCATCCTTGTTCTTGCACAGGAGTTTGGCAAGATTCACGAGGTTGGTGGAATAGAGCTGAGAGGACTGAGCTGGAAGTCTTGCGGCTAAATCAGTATAACCGATGACTTTTACACCGTTTGCAGTGGTGGTAACCTTGCCGGCCACCGTGCATTCGCAGTTGCCGCCGCCGGCAGCAGCCAGGTCAACAATCACTGAACCAGGCTTCATGGAAGCGACCATTTCCTTGGTGATCAGGCGAGGAGCGGCTTTGCCCGGGATAGCAGCTGTGGTGATGATGATATCCACCTCTTTAGCCTGCTTGGCAAATAATTCCATCTCGGCCTTGATGAATTCATCAGACATGACCTTGGCATAACCGTCTGAAGAATCACCTTCCTCATTCTTGAAATCAAGCTTTAAGAACTCACCGCCCATGGACTTAATCTGCTCAGCCACCACAAGACGGGTATCGAAGGCTCTGACGATTGCGCCGAGGGAGTGAGCGGCACCAATGGCGGCCAGGCCTGCCACACCAGCACCGATAACTAAAACTTTGGCAGGAGGAACTTTACCTGCAGCGGTAACCTGACCTGTAAAGAAACGACCAAAGGCATGAGCAGCCTCAATGACAGCACGATAACCACTGATATTGGCTGTTGAGGATAAGGCATCTAAGGACTGGGCACGAGAAATACGCGGCACCATATCCATAGCCAGAGTTGTGACTTTCTTGGCGTTTAACTTATCCACCAACTCCTTATTCTGAGCGGGACGAATAAAGCTGACCAGAGTCTGGCCACTCTTCATATTCTCGATCTCATCATCATTTGGCGCATTAAGCTTGAAAATAATGTCGCTGTTCCAAACCTCACGCGGCTTGACAACTTTTGCGCCAGCTTCTTCATAGGCAGCATCATCAAAGCTGGATTCAAGTCCTGCCTTGCTCTGCACTGCTACTTCAAAGCCTAACTTTATGAGTTTTGTCACAGTATCTGGAGTCGCTGCTACGCGAGTTTCACCAGACAAACTCTCCTTGGGTATACCTATCAGCATGGGTGTATTCCTTCTGTTTGGTTAACTTCCTCCTAGATCTCACATCCAGGAGTCCTACTAAACCACCTTACCGAAATAAGGCGTTTTCTTCAGTGGATTCGCGCTCCTGACAGCTTGCGCTGTACAGTTGCTGATTACACAGTCACGTTCAGCAAGGTTCTGACTGCTATACAGCAGATCAAAGCTTGCCATAACATAGCAACAATCAGCCGCATGACCGGCCTGCCTTGTGCCATCTTATCTGACTGTCTGGACTCATCAGGTCTAAACCTTAAGCATGCTTACAGCTTAAAACCTAAACAAATCCGGTTGATGCTCCTCAAAAACACCATCTTGCTCCCTCAATCCGACGATTAAAGGGATAGTTTTTTAAACGGATAATGCACAAAGTAGAATTATAAAATTAAATGACAAAAAGCGGAAATTTGGCGGGATTTTACATACTCAAAACGTCTGACAGATCACTCTTTGATCCTTTCACTTAAAATTTATACACTCTCCCTCTAAGACAGCCCAATTTTTTCCTGAAAATTTAGGCTAAAACTTCACTTAAATTAGGCTAAACTGCAGCTTAAAGTCTCTTTGAGAGCTGAATTGACCATGGTATAGGCATCCTCTGCCTCCTGACCTGCGCTGGCGGTGTAATAGCCCTTGCGCACCCCGACCTTCACAAAGCCAAATTTATGGTACAGACCTAGTGCCTTGAGATTTGAAACCCTGACCTCTAAAAAGCACTCGTCAGCCCCCTGTGCCACCGCCTCCTGCAGCGTAAACTCAAGCAGCAGCGCCCCTAGGCCTCTGCCCTGATACTTAGGATCAATCCCGATGGTCAGAAGATCCGTGGTGCCTCTTGTGGCGTAGATCACCGCATAGCCAATCAGCTTGCTGCTTAAAAATACGGCGCAGATTTTATAGCTTTCAGAGAAGCATTCCCGACAGGAACGTTCATCCCAGGGATTACGGTGACAGAGAGTCTCAAGCTGCTCCATCCTCTGCAGTAAGCCAAGATCCTCAGTATTTAAAACTCTAAGCCTGAGCTGCTCCCGAGGCACTTTTACAGACGCGAAGGAAAACATGCCTTTAAAAACTCCCACACTGCCTTTTTACCCTGCTGCAGATAACAGACTGTCCCTGCATCCACCACCTGCCCTGCACTGAGCAGCAGAATATCGGTAGGCAGATAACGCTTAGTGTCATCATAAGGTAGTACGGTAAACTGTTTGTGCGCAAGAAACTCAGAGAGTGAGCCTAGAAAGTCAACTTCGGCCCGCTGCTCGATAAAGAGATCTGCACGCCTGCGGCGTAAGGCATAGGGCAGGTTCTGCCAGGCTGACCAGAGGGCAGGCGGTGCTGAAGATTTGGCAGACACTAGATGCTGAACGGTTGGAGGTACAGTCACAGCCGCTGAATCTGGCAGTGGCTCTGCGCTTCTTTCGGCAGCGGCAGGCTCTGGAGTCTTAGCACTTTGGGGAAGAGGCTGAGCCTTGGGCGCCATGGGCACCTCAGCTTTGACTGCTGCATTATCCCGCAGCTGCCATTCAATGGTATAGGGCTTGAACAGCATAGCATCAACCATTTTAGAGAAAAAAATATTAGACCTCACTGCTGGGGTCTAATATTCTTAATGACCTAAACTTTGAAAAATTAGTTCTTCTTAGCCGGCTCTGCCTTGTCGTTCTTGGCCTCATCACGAGGAGAGATCTGAACGGTTGGCAGCTTGGCGAACTGAGCAGGCTTTGCATTCATGCCGGCAATGATATCGGAAGTGATATCAATGTTGGCGCTGCTGGCTAAAAGATTTGGCTTTAACACCACGAATGAAGCCTTGTTCTTGTCAACCCAAGCCTGAGCTTCGTCTCTCATCAGCTTATGCACGACCTGATTGGCAGCAGCCTCTTCAGCAGCCATCTGACGATTAAGAACATTTAAGCCGTCAGCTAAAGCTTTCTGACGATCAGCAGCTGGAGCGTTTTCCCATTCTTTTTCTAATGATTTATAGCCTTCTTGAAGAGTAGTGCGCACTTCATCTAAATGCTTGCGTGCAGATTCTGCCGGAGTAGACTCTTTCATCACACGCTCAATATCCACCACACCTATCAGATTAGACTGTGCCTGATCATTGCAGGCTGTCATAAATAAGCATGCAGATACTGCTAAAGCGGTCAAAACCTTTTTCATCTTTAAACTCCCAAGATTGTATCACTCAAACCTAAAAAACCTGTAATCCGCTGTATCAGAGTAAGAGGTTCGACGATCAAATACCAAATATGAACCATCCCTGAAACAGATGTACTGAACGCGCAAAATTTTACATCTGAATCATCTTCATTGCAATAAGATTTATTCTTGCTTACTGAAAAAAGAACATAATGATGTGATTTTTTTTATAGATTTGGCAGGGGCGGAAAGGCTCGAACTCTCAACCGTCGGTTTTGGAGACCGCTGTTCTACCATTGGAACTACGCCCCTGTGCAGCACTGACTTTTAGACTTAAAGTCAGCCGTCGAATGCCTAAGCATCAACGGATAGGCATTATAACACATCTTTTCATGATTACAAGGATCTAATTTACGGTTTAATTTCAAATAAATATCTAAGATAGGCCGCTTGTACTCCCCCACTGTTCCAACTTTTACAATCTCATCGCTCCGTCAGGCTTCAGCTCTTTAACTGAAAGCAGGAATCAGAATGCCTCAGAGCAACAATTAGTTCAGTTTAGATTTCACGCTGCGCTTATTTTTCAGTATAATAAGTTTTTCAGGAACACCGCCTCATTGCCACAGATTCCTGAAAGCGTGTCGCGTCATGTTCTGTCTGTTTTCTTTGCATAAAAGAAAAAGTTATCCAACAGATTAAAGCAGGAGACGAACACCGTCCCACTTCTAGTGGGGGCCTCATTCGCTAACATTTATGATCAATCCTCTCTTTCAAACTGATATCATTTCCGTTTCTGAGTTTTCTAAGGAACATATCGAGCTGATTTTAAAAACCGCTCAGGAATTAAAACAGCAGCCGCGTCACGATCTCTTGCAGGGCAAGCTCATCGGCGTCACCTTCTTTGAAGGTTCCACCCGGACGAGACTCTCCTTTGAGACTGCAATCCATCGCCTAGGCGGACAGGTCATCGGCTTCCCGGATGCCTCCAATACCTCCTTAGGCAAAAAAGGCGAAACACTGATAGACTCAATCAAAATCATCACCTCCTATACTGATGCTCTGGTTATCAGACATCCTAAGGAAGGCGCAGCAAGACTTGCAGCAGATGTAGCCTCAGTACCGGTAATCAATGCCGGAGACGGCGCCAATCAGCATCCGTCTCAGACCATGCTTGATCTGTTTACCATCTATGAAACCCAGGGTCGCCTTGAAGAGATCAAGATTGCCTTTGTCGGTGATTTAAAATATGGGCGCACCGTACATTCCCTGGCCGAAGCGCTGAGCATGTACCATGCCAAGATTTATCTGGTGTCCCCGGACTCTCTGGCCATGCCGCAGTACATCCTTGATCATCTTAAAGAGAAGAATATTGAATTTTCAGTCCATGAGACGCTTGAAGAGGTGATCCCCGAGGTGGACATTCTCTATATGACCCGCGTGCAGAAAGAGCGTTTTGATGAAACTGAATATCAGCATCTGAGATCCAAATATGTGCTGACCAATGCGATGCTCACCGATGCCAAGGAGAATATGAAGATCCTTCATCCGCTGCCGCGCATCGATGAAATCACTCTGGATGTGGATCAGAACCCGCATGCATATTATTTTAAACAGGCCGCAAACGGGGTCTATGCCCGCGAGGCTCTCTTAGCTTTAGTTATGAATAAGGAGATCTAAGCTATGTCAGTTAATCAGGATTCACAGGATAATCAGGTCTCCAAGAACAAGCTCCTGGTAGAAGCGATTGCCAATGGTACCGTGATAGACCATATTGCTCCAGGTCAGGCCATCAACATTCTGAGAATGTTTAAATTCCTCGGCAAGCATAACCATATTACCGTAGGTTTTAATCTGCGCTCAGGCAATCTTGGTTCCAAGGATATTATTAAAATTTCCGACGTGACTTTTTCCCCTTCACAGACTCAGCAGCTGGCCATTCTGGCCCCTAATGCCACCATCAATCTGATAGAAGACTACAAGGTAGTGGATAAATATAATCTGCGCCTGCCGCATGAAACCGTGGGCGACTTCAAATGTCCTAACAGCAACTGCATCACCCATCAGGAAGCCGGAGCTACCCCGCGCTTTAAGATAAGCCGGGATGGACACGGTCAGGTGCTGATGCGCTGCCACTACTGCGAAAGAGTCTTTGAACGCGAAGTGGTCTTAAAATTCAACGGTCTGGACGAATAAGCGACCTAGACTGCCAAAGTTCCAGTTAAGCAAACTTAACTGGAATTTTTTATTTTTTGCAGAGAAACACCACTGTCTCCTGCATCCGAGTATCAGGAAACATATCGTAACCCTGAATCTTTAAGACCTCAAAGCCTGATCTGAGCAGACAGGGCAGATCACGCCTGAAGGCCTTAAGCGAGCAGAAGATATAGCAGAGTCTGCTGCCAGGCCCAAGTTTGCCAAGCAGCTGGCAGTTACGCTCACCAATACCAACTCTTGACGGGTCGCAGATTACGGCATTCACCTGCTCTGAAATTAGCTCCGGCAGCACCGCGCTGAGGTCGGCTGCCCTGAATTCAAGATTATCAAGCCCGTTGAGGCTGGCATTGGCTCTGGCTGCATCTACCGCCTCCTGCACGATTTCAACTCCCACCACTCTGGCAAAGTGTCTTGCGAGCATCAGACTCATGGTGCCGATCCCGCAGCAGAGATCCAGTGCCGTGCCTTGAGCATCTGCCTCAGAGCAAAAGCTCACCGCCTCCTCATACATCTGCTCTGCAACCTTTGGATTTACCTGTAGAAAAGTCTTAGCCCCCACCTCAAAGCTCAGATCGGCAAGAGAGGTTATCACCCTAGGCGAGCCATAGAGCAGCTCTACGCTGCCTGACAGCAGTGAATTTTCCGCGCCCTCATGGACTAAAAGCTGTAAGGAGCTTAAGGAAAAGCGCTGACAGAGAGGTGCTAAAGCCCGGATAAAGGAGCTGACAGGACGGCTGTGGCTGATGAGCACCACCAGGCGTGCCGGTCCTAAATCCCGCATTAAAAAGGCCTTAAGCTCCTGACTCTGTGCATTGAGCAGCGCTTCTAGCGCGAGGGCAAATTCAGACATCCAGTGACTTTCGGCCTGACAGTGAGCAATCGGACAGAGCTGATGGCTTCTTGCCGCATAAAAGCCCTGCCTGAAGCTGCCTGCCACCTGCTCTACATAGCGAATACTCTTGCAGCGCCAGGCCTGCTCTGCCTGACTTGGGACCATCCTGCAGAACAGCTCAGGCGGCAGCTTAAGCTCGCTGAGTATGGCTCTGACATCCTGAGCCTTCAGCTCAAGCTGCGCTGAATAACGATAAAGACCTAAGGTACAGCCTCCGCAGTGCTGCAGATGTGGACAGGGCGTCAACTGACGCTCGGCGCTTTGCCGCTTAAAGCTTACTACCTCTCCCGGGCGGCGTCTGGAGCCTTCTGCAAAAGGCTCTCCCAGCATAGCTTCTACCACTTCTCCCGGCAGTACCTGCTGCAGATAGATCTCCTGATCTTCAAAGCAGGCAATCCCCTCACCCTTAGGGCTTAACCTTTCAACTTTCAGGGTAACTGTCCCCTCAGGGCTTATGCTCTCTTGGCTCTCTTTCACGCTTGCTCAATCCTTCTGCTAGGTTCTGGCTATGCTGCCTCGCCCCACATCATAACATGCGGACTTAAACACGCGACATTTGGATGAATTCCTGCTTTGCATCTCTTTTTTTCAGCCACACACAGCCGCAGTTTTTTGATCTGCGTACGATTTCTGCGCATCCTTTAGGACTTTGGCTGTCAGAATGCTGTGCAAAGTTGTATAGTTAGCCCTTGAAAAAGGACTGTATGTTTGAAAGTGCTCTGAAGTCTTATGTTCAGGAAAACCTCTGCTTGGACGATTGCCCAATCAAGTTATGTTTTTTTGAGCAAAATGACAGCCCATGGTCAAAGTAAATGGAAATCGTGCGGATTATTTAAGTAAATGCGATTTCTCAATGGGTTGAAGATCATCAGTTTTATAATCTGATGGTTAATATTACAGGTTTACACAATTTTTAGTGAAAGAAATTTATCTGGAAGCTTGGAAAAATCGCAAGGATATTGCCCTAGAAAATATTGGATTAGGTGCAATTAAATAGTTAAACTAAAACAGCTTTTTAGTTTCCAGGTAACAGCTGCTGAAAATCCGTCTAATCCTGCCCTATTTACACTTAGCCTACGTCTTAGCCGCTAAACACTCAGAGAGTGCTTGCATCTAAGGCAAAGTCAAGGTAAAATTTGACGTCCTCTTTTCTGAGTTTGTGATCGGAGAAGAGGGTTGGTTATAGTTATCACAAATGGAGCATTAAAAATGGCATTAAGTACAGAACAGAAAGCAAAGATTGTTGCTGAATTTGGTCGTAATCCAAAAGATACTGGTTATACTGAGGTTCAGATTGCATTATTAACTGCAAGAATCACAGATCTCCAGCCTCATTTTGAAGAGCACAAGAAAGATCACCACAGCCGCCGCGGTTTGTTACGGTTAGTGGCTCAGCGCAGAAAACTGCTTGACTACTTAAAAGCTAACGATCTTGCACGTTACACTGCAATCGTTTCAAAACTTCAGCTCCGTCGCTAATATAGCGTCTGGCAAGGGCGGCCTAAGGCCGCCTATTTTTTTAACTATAGGAACCGCGAAAAGAGGCAATTTAATAGCGGTAGATTGGAGAAATTGATGAATCTGAATCCTATTACACGCACCTTTAAATATGGTCGTCATAATATCACTCTGGAAACTGGTGCTATAGGTCGACAGGCAGACTCTGCTGTCATGGCTTCCATGGACGATACTACGGTATTTGCCACGGTAGTCTGCAACCGCAAAGAAGAAATTGAGGGGCGTGACTTCTTCCCTCTCACCGTTAATTATCAGGAGCGTTCCTATGCTGCAGGCAAAATTCCGGTCAGCTTCTTCCGCCGTGAAGGTCGTGCCTCCGAGGGTGAAACCTTAATCTCTCGTCTGATTGACCGTCCGCTGCGTCCTCTCTTCCCTGACGGTTTCGTCAATGAGGTGCAGGTTGTGGTCACTGTGATGTCCGCTAACCCTGAAGTCCCTACAGATATTATTTCCATCATTGCCGCCTCCGCTGCCATGGCTACCTCCGGTCTGCCTTGGAACGGTCCTCTGGGTGCCGCCAGAGTGGGTTACATCAATGATGAATATGTGCTCAATCCTCTGACCTCAGAAATCGCCGAGTCCAAGCTTGACCTGGTGGTTGCAGGCTCTGACAAGGCTGTAGTCATGGTGGAGTCCGAGGCCAACATTCTGCCTGAGTCTGTCATGTTAGGTGCTGTGATGTTCGGTCATGAACAGCAGCAGGTCGTGATCAACGAGATCAAAGAATTTGTCAAACAGGTTAACCGTCCGGTCTGGGACTGGCAGAAGCCACAGCAGGATGAAGAACTGCTCGCTGCGGTCAAGGCCGAGGCAGAACAGACCATCGGCGAGGCCTATCGCATCGTAGACAAGCTGGAAAGACAGAATCGTCTTGAGGAGATCAAGACTGCTCTGACTGAAAAGCTGACCGCTCAGAAAGAAGAGTGGGCAGACAAAGCCAACAGCATCGCCAAGATGTTCTTTGACCTTGAGAGGACCATCGTCCGTGAACGTATTCTCTCTGGTGAAAAGCGTATCGACGGCCGCAGTCTGCGCATGATCAGACCGATTACCATCGCCCCAGGCATTCTGCCGCGCGTACATGGCAGTGCCCTGTTCACCCGTGGCGAGACTCAGTCTATCGCCACCTGCACCTTAGGTTCTGAGCGTGATGCTCAGACTTTTGAGGATATGACCGGGGTGAGAACCGACAGATTTATTCTGCACTACAATTTCCCTCCTTACTGCGTGGGTGAAACCGGTCTTATAGGCTCACCTAAGCGCCGTGAGATCGGTCACGGCAGACTGGCAAAACGTGCCTTAAGAGCAGTACTGCCAAGCCTCGAACAGTTCCCATACACGATTCGTGTGGTCTCTGAGATCACTGAATCCAATGGTTCATCCTCCATGGCCTCGGTCTGCGGCGGTTCACTGGCTCTGTTCGATGCCGGCGTCCCATGCAAGGCTCCTGTGGCTGGTATTGCCATGGGTCTCGTCAAGGAAGACGAGCGTGTAGCCATCATTACCGACATTATGGGTGATGAGGATCACTTAGGCGATATGGACTTTAAGGTTGCAGGTACCAGAGATGGCGTGACTGCCCTGCAGATGGACATCAAGACTGACGGCATCACCCGTGAGATCATGCAGAATGCCTTAACCGATGCGCATGCTGCCCGTATTCACCTGCTGAATATCATGGAGAAGGCCCTGCCTGCTCCACGTGAACAGATGTCACCATATGCCCCGAGAATTGTCACCATTCAGGTGCCGCCGGTTAAGGTTAAGGAAGTCATCGGCAAGGGCGGCTTTAACGTCAGAACCATTCAGTCTCTGACCAATTCCCAGATCGACATTGATGATGACGGTACCGTCAGAATTTCTGCCCCGTCTCAGGCCTCTGCCGAGGAAGCCGTCAAACGCATCAATGATCTGCTCATCGAGGTTGAAGTCGGCATGAACTATGACGGCACCGTGGTCAGAACCACTGACTTTGGCGCCTTCGTCAACATTCTCCCTGGCCGTGACGGTTTGGTGCATATCTCTCAGATCGCCGATGAGCGCGTGGAAAATGTCAATGACTATCTGCGCGTAGGCGATAAGGTCAAGGTTAAGGTCCTGGACATTGACAACACCGGACGTATCCGTCTGTCTATCAAGGCATTAACCGAAGGTCTTTCCACTCCTGATGCAGCCGATGAGGAAAGCGAAACCTTTGAAGAAAGCAGCTTTGTGGAAGAGCGCGAGGAAAGATAACTCTGCTCTCCTGTTAAGCTTTAAGTAAAAGGTTCTCACCTTTTTTAAGCAAATTGGGGCTCGATGTGCGCATCGAGCCCTTTATGTTAATATTTGCATCACGTAATAAACTTTAAGGACAAGCTATATGCCCACTCGTGAACATTTTTCATCCAGACTCGGATTTGTACTGATCGCCGCCGGCTGTGCCATCGGGCTCGGCAACATCTGGCGCTTTCCGTTTATTGTCGGACAGTATGGCGGAGCCATCTTTGTCTTCATCTATCTCATCTTCCTGTTTGCCTTTGGTCTGCCTCTTCTGACCATGGAGCTGGCGGTAG
Source organism: Succinivibrio sp. (assembly GCA_024693025.1). Lineage (GTDB taxonomy): Bacteria > Pseudomonadota > Gammaproteobacteria > Enterobacterales > Succinivibrionaceae > Succinivibrio. The sequence goes on from JAILLS010000050.1 coordinate 18,620, forward strand.
GACGTGCTTCAAGACGCAGTCTGGCCGATTCCTTTGAGCATCTGGAACAGCCGGGCAGCAAATGGCATCTCAACAAGTTCTGGATGATCCTAGGCAATTATGTCCTGATGTCTTTTTACAGCGTAGTCACCGGCTGGATGCTGTTCTACTGCATCAAAGGCTTCAGCGGTGAATTCGGGGTCAATACCTCTGCAGAGATCTCAGGTCAGACCTTTGGCGGCATGCTCGCCTCACCAGGCGATATGTTTGCCCATATGCTGACCGTGGTCACCTTAGGCTTTGCCATCTGTGCCATGGGTCTGCGCAAAGGAGTTGAGCGGGTCACCAAACCGATGATGCTGCTGCTCTTTACCCTTTTGGTGTTTCTGGCTGTCCGCTCCTGTCTCCTGCCGGGCTGCTCAGAAGGTCTTAACTATTACCTCGCGCCTAATCTTGAGGCCTTCAATCAGCACTCTCTGACTGAAGTTTTATCGGCAGCCATGTGTCAGGCCTTCTTTACGCTCTCCATTGGTATCGGTGCCATTCAGATCTTTGCCACCTACTCCCACAGCAGCCACACGCTGCTGACTGAGGCGCTGAACATTACGCTGCTCGATACCGTAGTGGCCATGCTCTCAGGCTTTATTATCTTCCCTGCCTGCTTCAGCTACGGAGTACAGCCGGATCAGGGACCCAGCCTCATCTTTATTACCTTAGTGTCCGTGTTCTCGCATATGGATCATGGTCAGATCTGGGGAGGACTCTTCTTCCTCTTCATGACTTTTGCGGCATTGTCAACTCTGGTGGCCGTGTTTGAGAATATCATTGCCACCACCATGGAATTGTTCCCGACCTCAAGACGCCGTGCCGTGCTGTGCAATTTCGCCGTGATTCTCCTGATCTCGATTCCCTGCCTCTTAGGCTTCAATCTCTGGTCAGACGTGCATCCGCTTGGTCCTAACAGCGGCATTCTGGATCTAGAAGACTTTATCATCAGCGATAACATACTGCCTTTAGGTGCACTCTGCTATGTGCTCTTTGTCATGTCCAAGACCGGTTTTGGCTTTGGCAAGTATCTTGAGGAGTGCAACCGCGGTGAAGGCCTGAAGATGCCGTCTGCCATTGCCCCTTACTTCAAATATGTGCTTCCTGTCGGCATTGCGCTATTGGTCATCAACGTCTACTACTCTGTATTTGGATAACATTATGAACCGAGAACAGTTTTCCTCAAGACTAGGCTTTCTGCTCATCACCGCAGGCTGTGCCATCGGACTTGGCAATGTCTGGCGTTTTCCCTATATTACCGGAGCCTACGGCGGAGCCTTGTTTGTCATGGTCTATCTTGCCTTTCTGCTGCTTGTCGGTATCCCGATGCTCAGTATTGAGCTTGCCGTAGGCCGGGCTTCAAGACGCAGCCTGGGTTCCTCCTTTGAAACCCTGACTCCTGGCTCAGCCTTTGCAAGACATAAATACTGGATGATCCTGGGCAATTACATTCTGATGGCCTTCTATAGTCTGGTCACCGGCTGGATGCTCTACTATGCCGTGAAGATCTCAAGCGGAGCTTTCGGCACCGAGCTCAATCAGGAGTCTGCCGGCGGCTATTTCGGCGCCCTGCTTGCGGATCCTAAAAGTCAGTTTGTGGCCACTCTCATTGTCACCGTGTTAGGCTTTACCGTCTGTGCCTTAGGGGTCAGAAAAGGCGTGGAGCGCATCACCAAGCCTTTAATGGTCATGCTGCTGTTCATGCTCATCTTTCTGTCAGTTCGCTCCTTCACTCTGCCGGGCTTTGCCGAGGGACTTAGTTACTATCTGAAGCCAAACCTTGACAATCTGCACTCCCAGGGACTCTCCACCACCTTAGCGGCCGCCATGGGTCAGGCCTTCTTTACCTTAGGTCTTGGCGTAGGCTCCATTCAGATTTTCGGCTCCTATATGAGCTCAAAGTACAGTCTGATGTATGAATCCGTGATCATCACGATTCTCGATACGCTGGTGGCCCTGCTGGCTGGCCTTGTGATTTTCCCGGCCTGCTTCAGCTATGGCGTACAGCCTAATGCCGGGCCAGGTCTCGTGTTTGTCACTCTGGTGTCAGTCTTCTCCCATATGGAATATGGTCAGTTCTGGGGCGGTCTGTTCTTTTTCTTCCTGCTCTTAGCTGCACTGTCCACTCTGATCGCGGTGTTTGAAAACCTGATCGGCATCTGCATGGATCTCTTTGGCATTTCACGCCTTAAAGCCGTGCTCTATAACTGCCTTGCGGTGATTGCACTAGGTTTACCCTGCATGTTCGGCTATAATATGCTCGCTGATGTTCACCCTATGGGCGGACAGAGCACAATTTTAGATACATATGACTTTGTGTTAAGCCAGAACATCCTGCCCTTAGGCGCCTTATGCTACGTGCTCTACGTGACTGTCAAAAGAGGCTGGGGCTTTGACCGTTATCTGCAGGAGACCAATACAGGTAAAGGATTAAAATTACCTGCCGCCGCCCGCAAGTATTATCAGTGGGTACTCCCGATTCTGGTCCTCGCCTTATTTGTGCAGGGATATATTGGCTTTTTTGCATAATTTCTGGAGAAAAAAATGTCGGAACGTGAACAGTTCTCCTCCCGTCTTGGCTTTTTACTGATTGCCGCTGGCTGTGCCATCGGACTTGGCAATGTCTGGCGTTTTCCTGCGATTACCGGAGCCTATGGTGGCTCAGTCTTCGTGATCCTCTACCTTGCCTTCCTTCTGCTGGTCGGCGTACCTCTGTTAACCGTGGAGCTTGCCGTAGGCCGCTGCGCCCGCCGTTCCATTGCAGAGGCCTTTGAAACCCTGGAAGCACCAAGAAGCAAGTGGCATCGCAATAAGTTCTGGCTGATCCCGGGCAGCTATGTGCTGATGTCCTTCTATGGTCTGATCACAGGCTGGCTGCTCTATTACTGCTATAAATTCTTCTCAGGCGGGATCATCAAGGGACTCACCAAGGATTTAGCGGCTCAGCAGTTTAATGATCTGCTCTCAAACCCTCTGACTCTGTTTGTCTGCATGACCACCGTCACGGTAGTAGCCTTTCTCATCGTCGGCATGGGCGTGCTCAGAGGCGTGGAGCGCATCACCAAACCCATGATGCTCCTGCTCTTTGCCATGCTCATCTTCATGTCCGTGAGATCCTGCTTTATGCCAGGCTTCAGCGAGGGTGTCTCCTATTATCTCAAACCGAATTTCGAGGCCTTCACCGATCCTAAACAGCTCTCGGAAACCCTCTGGGCTGCCATGGGTCAGGCCTTCTTTACTCTCTCTGTAGGTCAGGGCTCCATCGAGATCTTCGGTACCTATATGGACAAGAAGCACTCGCTGCTCTCAGAGGCCGTGTCCATTGCGACCTTAGATACGCTGGTGGCACTGCTGGCCGGCTTTGTGATCTTCCCGGCCTGCTTCAGTTATGGCGTGGAGCCGGACGGCGGTCCGAGCCTGCTCTTTGTGACACTGAGCACCGTGTTCCCGAATATGGAATACGGCAACTTCTGGGGCGGTTTCTTCTTCCTTTTCATGCTCTTTGCCGCTGTCTCCACCCTGGTAGCTGTCTATGAAAGTATTGTGGCCATCTGCATGGAACTGTTTGACATCAGCCGCGTGCGGTCCACGATCATCAATTTCTGTGTGATTATGGTGATGTCCCTGCCTGCTCTGTTAGGCTACAACCTGCTGTCAGATATCCATCCGATGGGCGGGAACAGTACCATTCTCGATCTGCAGGACTTTATCATTTCCAACAATATTCTGCCGGGCGGCTCACTGCTCTTTGTGCTGTTTATTACCGCCAAAACCGGTATGCAGTGGCATAAATATGTGGAAGAGTGCAATATCGGCAGCGGTCCTAAGATCAATCCGGCCCTGTTCTGGTACTTCAGATATGTACTGCCGGTCATTATCGGCGTGCTCCTGATCGTGGGTTATATCAAGATCTTCGGTTAAGCCTTGTGTCCGCCGATCTGCCGGTTCCTCAGCGGCGTAGTCGCATTAGGCAGCAGATCGACGGCACGCATGATGGCATTCTTGCCATGCCGGCTTTTAATCTTGAGCATCGCCTGCTGCAGGCGATGCTCTTTAGCTAAACGCTGTTCTTTCTGCTGCTCCTGCTGCTGTGCCCGCTCATAATCCCCAAACAAATCGAGCTGCACCGGTTCCTGCCTGTGCTGTTCCTTAAGACAGGCCACTTCACTCTCCCACAGAAGCTCTAAAGCACATACCCTGATCTGACGAATCGAAAAGCGCGCATCAGCCTTATGCGTAAAGATCCGCATCACCCCCTCGGTGATCAGCGAGGTGGCCGAGGTATGCTGCTCAAGCGTCAGCACGCCGTGGGCAGGCTTAGGCGCTATCCGTCCGTAATGATCCAAAACCAGCGGCCCCTGATATTCGGCTTTAAGCTGCTCATTGTGCTTAAGCTCATTGCCTTCATAGATGAGATCTAGGCTCACCTGTTTTGCCATATAGCCGTACTCAACCAGCTGCAGGCTAAGCTGCTCGGCCATCTCCCAGACCACGGTCTTGGCATCCTCATAGTTATAGGGTCGCATCAGCACCTGCCCCTGCGAGAGACTCTTGCGGCGCGGTCTTAAGGCCTTGATATCCTGCATGGTGGTCAGATCTACCCCCCAGGCATGATCTATCACATGCTCCGCCCCGATGCCGAACAGCTTATAGAGCTTCTCCACCTGCAGCCGGTCACAGGAATATTCTGCAATATCTCCCATGGTATACAGTCCGAGAGTGGCCAGACGGCGTGCCGTACCGGCAGACGTGCGCCAGAAGTCCGTGATGGGAGTATGCGTCCACATCTGCTCCTTAAAACTCTGCTCGGTCAGAGAGGCGATGCGCAGTCCGAATTCATTCGGCTCCTGATGCTTAGCCACAATATCCATGGCTATTTTGCACAGGTACAGATTGGTGCCGATGCCTGCTGTAGCGGTAATCCCGGTGGTTTTATAGATTCTCTCGACCACCTGCGAGGCGATCTCCCTGGCCGTAAGATTAGGCTTCACATAATGGGTCAGGTCGATAAAGACCTCATCGATACTGTAGACACTTAAATCCTGCTGCTCAAAGAAACTGCGGTAAATGCCATAGATCTCGGCACTCACATTAAGATATTTGCGCATCTGCGGAGGCGCTTTAAGATATTCAATCTTAAGCGCAGGATCCTTTATGAGCTCATGATACCTGGTGCTGCCGACAAAGGGGCGTCCGAGCGACTGACACAGATGCTCGCGCTTTCTATTGAGCTGCTCTAAGGTCTGGTTGACTTCAAAGACCCGCGGCCTACTCGAAACCCCTAAAGCCTTGAGGGCTGGAGACACCGCAAGACAGATCGTACCGGTGCCGCGCGTAGGATCTGCAACCACCAGATTGCTGTCAAAGGGATCAAGTCCCCGCTCCACGCACTCCACACTGGCATAAAAACTCTTTAAATCTATGGCAAGGTAACAGCGCTCAGTCATGCCTAGACTATAGCATACTCTCTAAGCTCAGATGCATCTGAGCTTAGAGGACAGAACTTGCTATAATGCTTTAAAGTGCATGACTTAAAAGGCCCAAGATGAGCTCTCAACCACCTAAATCCTATGCGCAGCTGCTCAAGATTGATTATCTGAAGGATCTCTATCCTAAGCTGCCCCATCCCTTAACACGGGAGCAGCATGCCTATCAGTTCTACCCCTTTGATGCCCTGGATGGCTACGATGAGGCAATTGCCGAGAGCGATCGTCAGGTTCTGGAGGATCCCGGCCTTACCGAAGAGGAGCAGAACAGCCTGGACAGCACTCTTGCCTATCTGTGTGCCCATCTTAAGGAACAGCCTCAGCTTGAGGTTACCTATTTCTGCGCAGATCTGTACAAGGAGGGAGGGCATCTGCTGACGCAAAGCGACCGGCTGTATCAGATTGAACCTGCCTTAGGCGTGCTGGTGCTCAAAAGCGCCAAGCAGCAGATCCCCATCCGGCAGATCCGCAGGCTCAAGATTATCAGGGTTTGAGCCTTATCCCTGCTTCAGGCGAAGTTAAAAGCGCGGCTAAACTCCTGCCCCCTTAAATTTCAGGCAAAAAAAACTCTGTCTCACTTAAGTGCCGTCACAGCACTGCGGACAGAGTCAGACCATGGAGTCACTTTTAAACTTAAGCTAGATGGAAGACCTCCTTGAGATCCTCGCTCACCGGACTGTTGTCAGGATTTGAAGGCATAATATCGCGCATAAACTTCCACCATCTCTGGCAGGCCGCCGTGTTCGCCACGGCGTTCCACTGCTCCTCTGATTCAATCTCCACATAGGCAAACAGCAGACTGCGCTTTTCATCAAGATAGATTGAATAGTTGTGGGCGCCATGAGCCTTAAGCTCAGCGACCAGATCCGGGAAAATCTCGTCATGGCGCTTTTTATACTCGGCATGACAGTCAGGCTTTACCTGCATCAGACTTGCTTTTCTAATCATTGTCATATCCCTCAGCTTTTAGTCTTACCTAAAGATAATCCTTGAGCCATTCACGATTTGGAACCTGCTCCTCGGCACACAGCTCATCAAAGACTATGCCTGACGGCAGATCCTTGAGCTCTTCAACCAGCGCAAGACGTGCCGTATAGTTGCCCTGTGCCTCAAGCTGCTTTAACTGTGCGGTAGGCTCGAGCAGAGCTTCAACCATGCACTTGCGTACAGCGCGTGCGCCAATCGCGGTAGCAGCCACGCGATCAATGGAGGCATCAAACCAGTCCGTACCCACATGAATCTTGTCAAAGGCATCATTGCGGGCAATCGCCAGCATCACTGCTCTGGTCTCATCGTCACGCAGGACCACATGATCAGAGTCCCAGCGCACCGGACGCGACACATGCAGCATCACCTCCTGATTGAAGGCCAGCATGGAGGAGAGCTTGGCCGAGACCACCTCTGTTGGATGGAAGTGTCCGCAGTCTAGGGTAATGATAGCCTTACGGGTACTGTTGACATAGTTAAGATAAAACTCATGCGAGCCGGTGACATAGGATTCAGAACCGAGCCCAAACAGCTTGCTCTCTACCGCATCAATATTGTACTTAGGATCAATCTGTTCCTTAAAGATTTCGTTATAGGCTTCAATCAGGCGCTGACGCGGACCGAGCTCATCAATCGGCTTGTCCTTGTAGCCGTCCGGGATCCAGTGATTGGTGATGCAGCGCTCGCCAAGCTCACGCCCAAAATACTCACCCACCTTACGTGAGCGCTTGCCATGCTCAATCCAGAATTCACGCACTTTGTCATCAGCAGAAGATAAGGTAAAGCCTGAAGCTGCCTTAGGATGAGAAAAATAAGTCGGATTAAAATCCAGACCCACACCATGCTGCTTAGCATAATCCACCCAGATTTTGAAATTCTCAGGCTCAATGGCATCACGCTCCGGAGTCTCTCCCTTGGCATCCAAATAGATAGCATGCACATTGATTTTCTTTTTGCCCGGCACCAGATCTACAGCCTTGGTGAGGCGCTCAAAATATTCTTCCTTATTCTGAGGCAGTCCTCCGGCATTTCCGAAGGTGGCAATACCGCCTGACAAAGCATGCGCAGAAGTTTCAAAACCATGCACATCGTCAATCTGCCAGCAGTGCAGAGACAGAGGAATGCTCTTCACCTTGGATATCACCTGATCAGTATCAATGCCGTACTCAGCATACATCTCTTTAGCCAGTGCATAAGCCTTATCTAAATTCATGTTCAAACTCCATATGATGTTGTGTGTTGTTCACCTGTGTATAGAGTATATAAAAACCACATAAAATCACATCATGCTTTTACCAAAATTGTGGTATTCATCACATTTACTCATTTTTAGCTCAGTTTATAAGTTACCTGCAAATTAAGCACTGAAATTTATACTTATTTTATGATTTTTCAGAACTTTAAATTCCATAATTCAGCAGCTGACTGCTTTTATTCAGATCAGGATAAAATTATACTTTCATCATTATTTTTATTTAAGTTTTAGTAGGTTAATTTAACTATTATTTAATTACGCTCAGCATTGCAAACTGGCTCACAAAATTTAATTTAAATGCCAAAAAATATTCAAACAGACTAGAAACAACATAAATAAATGTTGTATATTGTTGCTAAACAAAAACAAGGTGTTACTTTTTCCTTTAAACAATCTGACAATAGGAGAATGCCATGAAGGCATACGTTGCCGTCGATCTGGGAGCATCTAGTGGTCGTGTGATCCTAGGTACGCTTGAGGACGGTAAATTACACTTAAAGGAGATCCACCGTTTCCTCAATGGTGCCTCGTTCAAAAACGGGCACTTAGTCTGGGACCTTGAGGGACTGCAAACTGAAATCCTCGCAGGTCTTAAGAAGCTCAATGCGCTGCCTTATGAGATAAAAAGTATGGGCATTGACAGCTGGGCTGTTGACTATGTGCTCTTAAATGAACAGGGCAAGCGTCTCAGTGTACCTTACAGCTACCGTGACGAGCGCACGGCAGGACTTATCGAGCAGATCTCAGAGCAGAAAATCAGTGCCTCTGACCTGTATCAGCTCACCGGTATCCAGAGACAGCCGTTCAACACCATTTATCAGCTCTATGCTCAGGCTCAGCAGGAAGCAGAAGTACTAGAGCAGGCCAGACACTTTCTGATGATCCCGGACTATCTTAATTACAGTCTGACGGGAGTGATGAAGAATGAGTTTACCAATGCCTCTACCACTCAGCTGCTCAATCAGGCTACCCACGATTACGATCCCAAGCTTTTGGCAAGTCTTGGACTTAAGCAGGAGCTGTTTTTCAGGCCGGAGCTGCCGGGTACCCTCTGCGGGAGCTTTACCAGAGAGATTGAAAAGAAGGTAGGCTTTAACACCGAGGTAGTCCTAGTTGCCTCCCATGATACGGCCTCAGCCGTGCTCGCCACACCTTTTGAACACGAGGACAGTATTTTCCTCTCCTCAGGGACCTGGTCTTTAATCGGCACTGAGCTCAGAAAGCCGGAGCTGTCTGAGGCAAGCCGTCAGCTGAACTTCACCAATGAAGGCGGCTATGACTATACCGTAAGATACCTTAAAAACATCATGGGCATGTGGGTGCTGCAGAATCTCAGGAAGGAAACTGTCCATAATTATTCCTTTGATGAGCAGTATGATCTGGCCCGGGCCGGCGTGGATTATCATGAAACCGTAGACATCAATGATCCTATCTTCCTGGCGCCTCAGTCGATGCACAAGGCCTTCAGTGAATACTGTAAAGCCCATGGACTGCGCGCTCCGACCTCTGAGTCAGAGTTCTTCAACTGCGCCTATCAATCCTTATCTGACAGCTATAAGCAGGCAGCAGACGAGCTTGAACAGGTGCTCGGACGCCATTTTGACACCATCAATATTGTTGGAGGGGGCTGTCAGGACAAGCTGCTCAACAGCCTGATTGCCAGAAAGACCGGCAAGCGGGTGCTGACAGGACCAATAGAAGCCACGGCAGCTGGCAATATCTGCGCTCAGCTGATCCGTGACGGGGAAATAAAAGATTTAACCGAGGCACGCGAACTCATCAGACAGTCCTTTGACGTGCAGCAGGTTACTGCATAAAAATAGTGGAGATATAAATGACCAAAGTTACCGATTTACCATTCGTACAGAGCTTCATCGAAGTCTGCGAGGAAGGCTACCGCAAAGGCTGGCATGAGCGCAACGG
>JAILLS010000088.1 GCA_024693025.1 Succinivibrio sp.
AATGAGACTGAGTGCCTCGAGCAGCTCAAGAACGGCGTACTGCCAATGACTAAGGTGTCAGCTCCTGGTCTTGCAGCTATTTTTGATGCCTATCATGGTTTCGGTCTGCCATATCTGTTCAAGGATACTGAAGACTACTATAAGGTGATGGATTCCAAGGAAATGAAGGATTTCTTCCTGTCTTCTCATGACAGCGGCTTCGTAACCTTAACCTACTATACATCAGGTGCCCGTTCCTTCTACACTGTGAACAAGGCCGTCAGAACTCCTGCTGATCTGCAGGGCCTGAAGATCCGCGTGCAGAACATGGAATCTCAGATCGACATGATGAAAGCCTTAGGTGGTATCCCGGTAGCTATGGCCTATGGTGAGGTTTATACCTCTCTGCAGACCGGCGTTATCGATGGTACTGAGAACAATGAGACTGCTCTGACCACCGGCAAGCACGGTGAAGTCTGCAAGGTCTACTCTGTTGACCAGCATGCCATGATCCCGGATGCCCTGGTGATGAGCTCCAAGGTCTGGGACAAGCTCTCCAAGGAAGAGCAGAACATCGTGCTGCAGGCTGCCTTCAATTCCACTCAGTGGCACAAGGATGCCTGGGATAAGGCAACTGAGGAAGCCATCGAAGAAGCCAAGAGCAAGATGGGTGTAGAGTTCGTGACCGATGTGGACAAGGAAGCTTTCCGTCAGGCTACCGCTCCAATGGTTGAAACCTATTCCAAGAAGTATCCTGGCGTAGCCAACCTGATCAACATCATCAAGAGTGCACAGGCTAAATAATTATGCAGCAAGGCATTATGTTAATTAAGCGGGTGCTCGAACTCGTTCTGTCTCGGACAGCCGCTTTTCTGCTCATAGCCATGACCATGATGGTGTTAATCCAGGTGGTGTCACGCTATGTGTTTCAGTCGCCTACTGCCTTTACCGAAGAGCTGGTCCGCTATCTTTTAATCTGGACCGGCTTTATCGGAGCTGCCTACGCCTTTTCGACCAGGCAGCATATGGCCCTGATCTTCATTCGCGACAAGCTCTCGGATGCCTATAAGCGCATTCTGATGATCGGAGTAGATGCTTTAATCCTCTGCTTCGCGCTGTTTGTGATGATTGTAGGCGGTACCAATCTTTCTGTGTCAGTGATGGATCAGTATTCACCGCTTTTGGGTATTTCCCGCGGCGTGGTCTATGCCATGGCTCCTATTTCAGGTGCCCTGATTGTCTTAGCTCAGGTGATCAATCTCTATGAGGATGTCACCGGACAGAAACTCAGCCAGTCAAAGGAGGACAAATAATGGATCCGACCATTGCTACTTCGGTGTTCGTGCTGTTTGCCACCTTTATTGTGCTGCTGTTCTTAAGCGTGCCGATCTCCATCTGTATCGTGGTATCCTCTCTGGTTACTGCCCTGGGTGCGATGGACTGGAGTCAGATCACCTTTTTAACCATGCAGAAGATGAACAGTGGTATCGAAAGCTTCTCGCTGCTTGCCGTACCGCTCTTTATTCTGGCTGGCAATATTATGAACAATGGCGGTATTGCCAATCGTCTCATTGATTTTGCCAAGATTTTCGTGGGTAAAATTCCAGGCTCGCTGGCTCAGACCAATGTGCTCGGCAATATGTTCTTCGGTGCTCTGGCCGGCTCTGCCGTGGCTGCTTCAGCTGCTATCGGCGGTACTCTGGCTCCGATTGAAAAGAAGGAAGGCTATGACATGGGCTTTGCCACAGCAGTGAACATTGCCTCTGCGCCAACCGGTCTGCTGATCCCTCCAACCTCTGCATTCATCGTGTATTCTGCAGTGGTAGGCGGTGTCTCCATCTCTGCACTGTTTATGGCAGGTTATATTCCGGGCATTCTGATGGGCTTAGGCACCATGCTGGTAGCCTATATTTATGCCAAGCGCCATAAATATCCGGTCAGTGAAAGCATTCCTTTGAATGAGGCACTCACCATTACTTTAAAAGCTCTCCCAAGTCTATTGCTGATTATCATTGTCATCGGCGGTATCGTGGGCGGTATCTTTACCGCGACCGAGGGTGCAGGTGTGTGCGTGGCTTACTGTCTGATTCTGTCCATCTGCTATAAGTCATTAACTTTCAGGAGCTTTATGCGCATTCTGCTGGATAGTGCCTGTGTCTCGGGAATCATTCTGTTCCTGATCTCCTCATCCTCTGCCATGTCCTATGTCATGGCCTTCTCAGGGATCCCAGGAGCCATCTCACAGTACATTATGTCCTTAAGCGACAATCCATATGTGATCCTGCTGCTGATCAACCTTATTCTGCTGGCAGTCGGTACCTTTATGGATATTACGCCGGCCATTCTGATCTTCACTCCAATCTTCCTGCCGATTGCTCAGAGTCTGGGTATGACCCCGGTGCAGTTTGGCGTGGTGCTGATCTTCAATATGTGCATGGGCAGCATGACTCCACCGGTTGGCTCAGTCCTGTTTGTCTCCTGCTCAGTGTCAGGCATCTCCATCGAGAAGGTGATTAAGCCTTTAATCCCGTACGTACTGGTGCTGCTCGGCATTCTGATGCTGGTGACCTATATCCCATGGCTCTCCATCGGTATTCCTACCATGATGGGCCTGATGTAGACCGCTTTTGTCAGTTACTGATAGTAAAGGGGTGACTAGAATGTCACCTCTTTTTTTCAGATCAAATTTTTTGATAGATTAGTCTTTTTGACTAATTATTAAATTAGCTAGGCATCAAGAGCACAGTTTGCAGATGCCACTGTGTTGGCATTCATCAGGATTAAAAATAAAATGTAGAGCCAGCCTCTTTGCTGTGTGGATTTTTCTCATGTTTCGGTGATTAGAAAACAGCCGTTTCAGTGATCCGCAAACAGCTGTTTCAGTGTTCCTGGACAATGCTTCAGGACATCCTTACGTTTACCTGCTGCATCCAGACATGATTTCATCTGAATATGTTTTAGAAATAGATCTTAAAGGACACTTTTGATCCTAACGCAGCAGATGTCTCAGGCAGTCTGTAGTCTATGCTTTAGTAAGTACCACGCATGCCAGCCAGGCTGATGCGCCAACAGGCGTTTACAGAAAGTCTTCACAGCGTAATACTGGTTTTAGGACGTTTAACATCTTTGGAAAACGGCGTAATGAGATCCCAGGTGGAGTGAATGACCTGCCATGAATCATGTTCTTTTTTGAAGATCTCTATGACGTTGTAATGCATCTCGATAAGCGAGGTGTCTGCATGCAGCTGATAGGTAAGTACGGCCATATCCTTACCGAACTGGACACGCGGAGCATGAAAATCATAGGAGTCGGCATGCATTCTTGTCCCTATAACATTGTTAAGAAAGGCGGCTACTTCCTCATAAGTATCGGTGCGCTCCCTGGTATTGGCATCAAAATAGGTGAAGTCATCCTTTGACCAGAGTTCAAGGTAACCTGACATATAGCCACGAAAATATCTGTCAAGTGCCTCTTTTTCTAAGGCGATGATTTCTTCTGCGATTTTTTTCTCGTCTTCACTATAGGCATTGACATAAAAAGGTAGATTGTTGTTATGCATAAATGTTCTCCATAAAAAATTCTGTGGCATTCTAGCACGAAGAATTTTCGTGTAAAGTACGCAGTTTTTTCGTACCTGGTACGCTTTATGATACTTACAGAATGTTTTTCCATAACCTCATTCTTACTCTGCTTTTATTGAAGCTCTTGTGCTGAAGTTTTTTTACAATCATCAGGAGGAAGGTAGAACATTTAATTATGTTAAAGTTATGCCTGCACTTCTTAACATCTGGAAAGATTAAGGAACAGAGGATTTTTTCTTTTAGGTGACAGACTGTCATAAGTCACGCGAGAAGAAATACGGAAAGACAGGAATGTTTCTGGAGCGGTTACAGAGCATTATTCTCAGGATCAGCATTGCTCGCCCCATGTTGAGTATGCTCTTACGCAGCTTAGCTAAGGAGAGCCTTAAGGTGTGTTGCATGATCACAAGGGCAGCATTAGGTCTCAATCACCAGGTTGGCAGACTTTGTGTAAATCAGTTCACAGAGCCTCTGCCTGCGCTTACATTTATTGAGCTTATGGTTGCGGTAATACCTGCAAACTTTATGAGTATATGGCGTTTTGCACACTGTAGAACGCAGAGCTCTGAGCGCTGCTCTGCGTATAGGTATAATCTGCCGCGGCCGCATGGAGATTCTCGCGGTTGTACGAAAGGAACTGCCGTAGGCCTGCAGCTTAAAGTCAGCCTCCTGCCGGGAGACTGAATCTTTTATCTTCAGCTAGGCCTGACTGCACACCTCGTTGCTCAAAGGCCTGCCTTCAAAATATTCCTGACAGTTTGCAAGCGTGGTAAGTGCTATGCTGTGCATGGCTTCCTGGGTGAAGAAAGCCTGATGCGAGGTGATCAGGACATTGTTGTAGCTTAACAGGCGGCTTAAGTTGTCATCGCGAATCACCTTGTCGGAGCGATCTTCAAAGAAATAGCTGCTCTCCTCCTCATAGACATCCAGTCCGGCTGCGCCTACCGTGCCGTTTTTGAGACCTTCTATCAGAGCCTGAGTGTCGATTAACGGGCCGCGTCCGGTATTGATCACATAAACGCCTTTTTTCATGCCTTCTATCGCCTCCCGGTTGATTAAATGACGATTTTCCGAGGTCAGCGGACAGTTTAAGGAGATCACATCTGACTTAGCATAGAGCGTCTTGAGATCCACATACTGCACCTGATTCTGCTCAGCATAGCCAAGATCAGGATATGGATCATAGGCCAGGATGTGCATGCCGAAGCCCTGCAGAATTTTAATGAGCACGCGGGCAATTTTGCCGGTGCCGATAATGCCGGCCGTTTTATCAAAAAGATCAAAACCCATCAGTCCATGCAGCGCAAAATTGCCGTCACGCGTGCGCAGATTGGCGCGATGAGTCTTGCGGTTTAAAGTCAAAAGCAGTGCTACCACATGCTCAGCGATGGCATGAGGTGAGTAGGCCGGTACTCTTACCACTCTGATGCCGCAGGATTTGGCAGCCTGCAGATCAACATTGTTAAAGCCGGCACAGCGCAGAGCTACAAGCTCAACTCCCTGATCCTTCAGAGAGTAGAGTGCCTGCCGGTTGACATTGTCATTGACGAAAACACAGACCGCTCGAGCGCCTTCAAGGTACTTGACGGTATGCTCGTCAAGAAAACTGCGCAGGAAATGCAGGTCAAAGTTAAAGTCGGCATTAGCCGCGGTGAAATTAGCACGATCATAGGAGTGCGTGCCAAAAAAAGTGATTTTTTCCATATGTTTGCCTCCGTTAAGTGCTAACTTAGCAGATTTTTAAGGCTGCAGCTTAACATACAAGTATTTAATTTTTAGGTTATTTTGCCTTAAAACGATTAAAGCTGTACGGCTCTGAGGCAATCATTATAAAAAAGCCCCCAGCTGAGGCTGAGGGCAGATGATGTTTTGCGTTTGAAAAAAACTTTGCTTAACCGTTATTTTCCATACCGATCAGATCAAATTTTTCGGAGCTGACCTCTACGGTATAGTCAGAGGAGAGGGCAGGGTATTTAATGTAGATGAGATTTTCTTCATTGGCATAGAACCAGCCCTGAGAGCTTGCCTTGAAGTCATCTTCAATGAGGAACTGCGGTAATTTCTCTCCATTGACTGCCACATACAGCGCACTGCGTTTAAGGCTCACTACCTTAAGCAGCATGCGTTCAAGCCTGGTCTGATAGCTGCCCTGGTGCTGGAAGTTAATCTGCATGCGTGCACCGGCCTTGACTGAGATCTTAAGCTCACTGTAGGCGCCTCTGAGATAATCCTGCGTGCAGCCGTCATCGTCATAGAGCGTGAATTCACAGTCTTTAGAGCCTTCGATGAGCAGATCAAGATTGCGAACCGGAGTGGTTGCATTATCCTTAAAGTCATGGCTTGAAGGGATAATGGCACCTTCACGCAGGAACAGCGGAATGCTCTTGAGGTCGACCGGACAGCTGATTTCCTGACCGCCCTCATAGGCCTGAAAATGCCGGGAGAGGTCAAACCATCTGCTGCCGCCCGGCAGATAGAGACGGCGCTCACTGGCACCTTTCTCTACTACGTTTGCCACGAGAAGTGCTGGACCGAACATGAAGGTATAGTGCTCATCCGAGTAACTTCTGAGATCTTCAGGGAATTCAGCACAGAGTGCACGCATCACCGGCAGACCGTCGACATGAGATTGACGCATTAAAGAGTAGAGATAAGGCATCAGATGATAGCGCAGCTGATAGGCCTCCCTGATATAAGGCAGCATGGACGGGTACATCCAGGGCTGGGTGACGGTATTGTCAGAGTTTGCCGAGTTAATGCAGAAGCGCGGCTGGAAGATTCCGTTCTGAATCCAGCGCAGCAAAAGCTCTGCCTCAGGAGCAGGACCGGCAAAGCCGCCGATATCGGCTCCGCAGTTGGCCATGCCTGAGATCCCCATGCCGACCAGAGTGGCAATGTTGAATTTTAAGGTACGCCAGGAGGTGAGATTGTCGCCTGCCCAGACCTGAGCATAGCGCTGAATTCCGGCAAAGCCCGCTCTGCTGATAAGATAAGGACGCATATTTGGGTAGACTTCCTTAAAGGCCTTAAGTCCTGCATAAGCCATCATATTGGCCTGCAGAGGCTTGTAGCCTGCCATGGTGCCGCCGCAGCCGTCGGCGCTGACCTGAGCGTTGCGATCTTCCACTCCGTCAAACTCGCAGTTGTCATTCCAGATGGTCTGAATGCCTTTGGTCAGGATCTGTTTTTTCAGCAGCTCCTGCCAGGCACTGCGGCCTTTTTTAGAGGTGAAATCGACAAAACGTCCCGCGCCGCCCCACCAGCGTCCGATATAGTCCTGACTGCCGTCTGGGGTTTTAACGAAGGCATCCTGCTGCCTGTAGTACTCAAGATAGGGATGATGCTCAAGGACGCCAGGCTTCAGATTCGGAATAACATTGATGCCATCCTCCGTCATTTTCTGAATAAAGCCCTCCGGATCAGGGAAGCGCCTTCTGTTCCAGTTGAAGGTATAGCGCAGATTATCCTGCTCGCCTGAGGTATAACCTGAGGCCAGCCAGAAATTGTCTATAGGGATCTGCTCCTGACGGTATTTTCTGATGACGCGATAGATTTCCTTATCACAGTCCTTATCAAGCTCTGTGTAGTACATGGTTGATGCGGTATAGCCAAGACTCTGCTTGGTCGGCATGGCCTGCGTGCCGGTCAGGAAGGTATAGCGCTGTGTCACCTCAGTGAGGGTCGGACCGTTGATTAAAAAGAGATCGAGATCTCCGCCATCGGTCTGATAATAGCAGTAGCTGTCCCAGTAGCCGCTGCGCTCGTTGCCCATATCAAAGACAGCGTCATGGGAATTGTTGTAGAACAGACCCAGCGCATGCAGATGCTGCTCACTGACTCTGACATAAAACGGTACATGCTTGTAGAGCGGCTCGCCAAATTCAGGATCGGAGCCGATGGCATCCTTAGGGGCCATGCGCATATGCCGGCCCTTTTTATCGAGTTTCCCGGTTTTCTCGCCAAAGCCGTAGCAGTGATCGAGCTGATAGTCAAACAGGGAATAGTGGGTCAGTCTGCCCAGCTGATCCTGATCATAGGCACGCTCTTTAAGATCAGAATAGATTAACTGATTGTCCTGATTATAGAGGCGCAGATAGAAAGGCGACTTGTGCAGCTTAAGCCTGAGAGAGGAGGTGGTGAACACGAGGTCCTCGCCCTCATCTTCATATGGCACCTTAAGACTTTCAGATCTGGTTCTCTCGTCCTTGAGAACCTCGTCAAAATCATCAGCCCAGCAGGTATGCACCAGGCCATAGGATTGTTCTTGGAAACGGTGATCGAAGCTTACTCTGAAGCGGATGATATCCTCGGTCATAAAGACCAGTTTGACATATGCACTTTCGGTTTTGATGAGATATCCTTCAGGTATGGATTCGATGGATTGTAGGGCTTTGATAAACATGTTGTTCTCTCTTGTGTCTGTAGACCTTGACGGCAGCTTGGTCTGCTGCAGTTATGCTGTCATCATAAGAGAGTTTTCAGAGCACTACACCGCCTATTTTGCCTAAAAATTCTGGAAAATAGACTTATCTTGCTTAATCTGAGCCAGGCTTGTGAATTGCTGGCTGAGAACAAGGCGGGCGCAGGAGAGCATTTACATAGTTTATATAAAAAAGCTCTGCACCCAGGCAGAGCTTTGGCTGTTCTAAGTCAGGCTAGGCATGTTTCTGACAGCCGCCTTTGCAGGAGCCATGCTGCATGGAGTCGGCCTCATGCTGCCGACCTTCACAGCCCTGACCGCGACTTTCGCACATCATTCCGCGTCCCTGGCCTCGTCCGCCGCCCATGCCGCGCCCGCCGGCAGAACATCTCTGACCATAGCGGTTTCTCTTCTGCTCGCCTTCATCGCTGGCTATGCCGCCTTCTGAGAGCTGTTTTTTAAGCTCCTTGTTTTCTTTCTTTAAGGATCTGATAGTGTCTAACAGGGACTGTTCAGTGCCAGACTCATCCTGCGTGACAGTGGTTGGAACGGTTGCTTCAGTCATGACTTACTCCTGGATAGCTGTTTGTGGTAAATTTAGGCTAAGACTTAAGTGTATTAGCAGCTGATGGTGAAGGTGGTGCTCTTACGTGCAAGAGGCACCTTTAACTCGGAAATTCAAGCTTACATGTCTATTATAGTTGAAATATTTGGTAGATTTAGGAGAATATTTCTCATTTTTGACCTAAAATTACTGTTTTTTTAACTTATTTAAATATTAAGGATGTTTTCTTTCAAGGTAGCATTAAATGCATAATCTGATTCAACGCACATGTAAAAGCCTTGCTGCTGCCACTCTTGTGGTCACACTTCTTGGCTGTGAACAGAACAGTGAGGCGCTTATGGAACCTGACTCTCCTCAGATAAACTCACAGGCTGTAGGTCTTGCCAATCCTTTTTTGGACTGCAGGACTCTTGCTGAAGCCAACACTCTCTCAGGAGTGAAACTTGAGTGTCCTCAGTCTTTAATGGGTTACACTGAGGTGATCTATCGGGCGATGCCGCAGCGGCTTACCGAGGTGATCTATACCAATGCAGCAGGAGCGCAGCTGTGTATCCGCAAAAGTGCAGACAGTGCCGAGGTAAGTGGTGATTATAACCACTATGCTGAGGAACAGCAGGTCAAGGTGGGCAGTCGTCTCGTAAAGCTTAAGGGACGTCAGGGCAGGGTGTTTCTTGCCACCTTTACCGAGCAGGGCCATGCCTTTTCCGTGGGACTCTATAATCAGGAAAGTGGCATGAGCGTAGCTGACATGTCAAAACTCATCGCCGCCATCAACTAAGTCTTAGGCAGTTTTTGCTCAAACGTCTGCCTGTGAGCTGTTTCAAATTTTCCTGTTTCAAAATTAAACATTGTGAAACAGGGAAATCTTCCATATTGTTTCAAATCTATACAGATTTAAAAATATCCTTTTAATTTCAAGCTGAAAATATCTGGCATGAGAGATGCAATATCTACTACACAGCGGATACCAGAGGGTAGCCCTGATTTTTATAAATTTACTTAAGGAATCAAAAAACATGAAGAACATTGCTTTAAGAACTGCTGTGGCTGTATGTGTAGCTGGTGTGTTATCACTCGGTGCTATGGCGACAGCTTCTGCTGATGACACCATTGTCCTGAGAGTAGGCTATGGTAACAATCCAGGTGAACCATTCGATTTAGGCTGTCATAAATGGCAGGAACTTATTGAGCAGCGTTCCGGCGGCAAGATGAAGATTGAGCTTTATCCTTCCTCTCAGTTAGGATCCAAGGATGACGTGATGGATCAGATGGTGGCTGGTGAGCCGGTCTGCACCCTGACTGACGGCGCCTTCTTCTATGACCGCGGTGTTAAGGATATGGGTATCGTCTTCGGACCATATCTGTTTGATACCTGGGAGCAGGCCTTTAAGCTCAACGACAGCCAGTGGTTCAAGGATCAGGCCAAGCTCGTAGCTGAGAAGGCTCACCTGCAGATCATCGGCGCTGACTGGAAATATGGTGCCCGTCATACTCTGACCACCAAGCCGGTCAACAAGGTTGAAGATTTCAAGGGCATGAAGGTGCGTGTGCCGACCAACAATATTCAGGTCAAGGGCTTTGAGGTCTTAGGTGCCACTCCTACTCCAATGGCTTTAGGTGAAGTCTATACCTCCCTGCAGCAGGGCACCATTGACGGTGTGGAAAACCCGCTGGCCGTGCTGTACAACGGCAAATTCCATGAAGTTGCCAAATATCTGCTCTTAGACGGTCACGTCTTCAACATTACCAATATCGTGGTAGGTACAGACTTTTACAACAGCCTGACTGACGAGCAGAAGAAGATTCTGGTTGAGACCTGCCATGAGGCTGCCATGTATCAGAACAAGATCGTTGAGGATTCTGAGGCTGACATCATCGCCAAGTTCAAGGCTGAAGGCGTCACTGTGCTCGATCCGTCTGCCGAGTTCAAGAAGTCTTTGGTGGAAACCTCCAAGAAGTTCTATACCTTACCTGATTTCAAGGACTGGACTCCTGGCCTCTATGACACTGTCAAGAAAGCCATGAACTAAAATCTGACCTAAAGGGCCGTCAGCACTGCATAGGCGGCCTTTTTTGTATCCTCAAATAACTGGGAAAACTAATAATTTATGAAGAAAAACAATATATTAGCTAATATTGATCTTCTTCTGGCCGCAGTTGCTCTCTGTATTCTGGTAGTGGTGACTTTTGGAGGCGTGATCATGCGTTACTTCATCAGCAAACCGATTATCTGGGCCGAAGAAGTACAGTTATGGTGTTTCCTCTGGATGACCTTTCTGGGTGGCTCGGCCGCCTTCAGATACGGCAGTCATGTGGCGGTGGAAATGGTGGTCAACCTGATGCCTAAGAACCTGCGCAGATTTGTAGAGCGCCTTGACTATGTGATTACCATGCTGGTCCTGGGTTATGTGGCCTATTTAGGCTGCAACATGGTGCAGCTGATGATCAAGATCGGCAAGGTCACCTCCATTCTGCATGTGCCGTTCTCGTTTATCAATGCCATCATTCCGGTCTGCTGCATCCTGATGATGATAAGCCTGACCTATGCCACTTTCTTTAACCGGCAGGATAAGCCTGAACAGGCTGAACCTGTGCAAGAGAAGGAGGAATAAGCATGGATCTGCCAATTGGAATTGCCTCTGTAGTCCTGCTGGTGCTGCTGTTTTTAAAGCTGCCGGTCTTTATCGCCATTTTAAGCGCCGCCGTCACGTATTTCGTGCTGCACCCTGAAATCAACTCCGTGATTTTAGCGCAGCGCGTGCTGGCCGGCTCTCAGTCCATCCCGCTCTTAGCCATTCCTTTCTTTGTCTGCGCCGGCGTGTTTATGAACTACACGGGTGTGACCAAGCGCATCGTGGATTTCTGCGAGTCCATCGTCGGCAATATCATAGGCGGCATCGGACATGTGACCGTGCTGGTTGCTACTCTGATGGGCGGCCTGTCAGGCTCTAACCTCGCTGATGCGGCCATGGAAGCCAAAATGCTGGTGCCTGAGATGGAAAAGCGCGGCTTCTCCAAGGCCTTCGGCTCAGTGCTGGTCGCAACCTCCGCCATTATCACGCCGCTGATTCCTCCGGGGATTGCGATGATTATTTACGGCTCGATTGCCAATGTCTCCATCGGTAAGCTCTTTATCGCTGGTATCGGTCCGGGGCTGCTGCTCTGCGTGTTCCTGATGCTGCTCGTGGGTCTGGTCTCCTACAAGCGCGGTTACAGAAGTCCGGTCAAGGTCGATACCTCAAAAAAGCGGATCTGGCAGACCTTCAAGGGAGCATTTCTGCCTCTGTGTCTGCCGATCATTATCATCGGCGGTATCCGGATCGGCGCCTTCACTCCGACTGAGGCAGGCTCGGTGGCTATCGTCTACTCGCTGCTTTTAGGCGTAGTTTATAAGGAAATGACTCTGCACGATGTGCTGCGCGGCATGAAGGAAACCGTGCTGACCTCCTCAGCCATTATGCTGATTATCGCCGCAGCCTCAGCCTTTGCCTGGGCGCTGACCAAGGAGAAGATCCCGCAGTATTTCACCGGCCTGTTCATCGAGCATCTCAATCATGCGGTGGTGTTCCTCCTGTGCGTGAATGTCTTCCTGCTCATCATAGGTATGTTCATCGAGGGCAATGCTGCCATGATTATTCTGGTGCCGCTGCTTGCTCCTCTGGCCAAGCATTTTGGCATCGATGAGATCCACTTTGCCATGGTGGTGATCTTCAACTTTGCCTTAGGCGCACTCTCGCCGCCGATGGGCACGCTGATGTTTGTGACCTGCTCGATTACCAAATGCCCGATGGGGACCTTTATTAAAGAGGCTGTGCCTTTCTATATGCTCCTGATCTGCGCACTTTTACTCTTAACTTTCGTCCCTACCTTCAGTATCGGACTTGTGAACTTAATTTATTAAACAAGGATTAAACATGAAAACCATCATTATTCAGAAACCAGGTGAAGTTCAGATTATCGAAACTCCGATGCCGGAGCCTAAAGAGGGTGAGGCTCTGCTTAAGATCCTGCGCGGCGGCATCTGCGGCTCGGATCTGGGTACCTATCGCGGCACCTTTGCCTATGCCTCCTATCCGCGCATTCCGGGACATGAGTTCTCTGCGCAGATTGAGAAACTCAACGGCGATGCCAGCTCCTATGGCCTCAGGGAGGGCATGATTGTCACCTGCAATCCGTATTTCAACTGCGGCAAGTGCTACAGCTGTGAGCGCGGTCTGGTCAACTGCTGCGAGCACAACGAGACTTTAGGCGCACAGCGTGACGGAGCCTTCTCCGAGTACATCACCATGCCGTTTGAGCGCATTTATGACGGTCAGGGCCTGGATCCGGCTGAGCTTGCCGCTATCGAGCCTTTCTGCATTTCCTATCACGGTACTGTCACACGCGGCAAGGTCAAGGCAGGAGATAAGGTGCTGGTCATCGGTGCCGGTACCATCGGAGCCTTAGCGGCCGTGGCTGCCAAATCTCAGGGCGCAACCGTCTATATTGCCGACGTGGCGCAGAAGAAAATCGACTATGCCGTGCAGAACTTCGGTTTAGACGGCGGCATCTACAACAACGGCGAGGGCTTTGTGGAAAAATGCCAGTCGGTAACCGACGGCAAGGGCTTTGACGTCGCCATCGAGGCGGTAGGCCTGCCTTCAACCTTCCAGAATGCCATCGACGTGGCTGCCTTCGGCGGACGCGTGGTGCTGATCGGGGTGGGCAAGAAAAACCTTGATTTCAATTTCACTTTGCTGCAAAAGAAAGAATTAAACGTGTTTGGATCAAGAAATGCGCTTAAACAGGATTTTTTAAATCTTATAAATCTCGTAAAATCAGGAAAGGTTAATCTTAAAAAAGCCATCACCAATACCTACAGGTTTGATGATGCCGCAACCGCTTTTGCAGATTTTGCCGCGCATGGTGCTGATATGCTCAAGGTCGAAATTGACTTTACTGCATAGACTCTATTGCCGTTTTTTGAGGTCAGCTGAGCTTATGCTCAGCTGACATGGTTATTATTTACTTAAGGACATAATACATGAGTAAGTTAAGTTTAGCTCTTAAACCAGAATGCAAATCAGATCTTCCAATTAAGGCCATTCAGTTCGGCGAAGGTAATTTCCTGCGCTGCTTCTTAGACTGGATGATTTTCAGAATGAATTCACAGAACCTGTTTAACGGCAGGGTTCTGGTGGTTCAGCCAAGTACTCATGGCCATAGCCTGCCGGTTCTGAAGTCTCAGGATAATCTGTTTACCGCCATTTTGCACGGTATGGAGAACGGCAAGACAGTGGAGACCTTTGAAATTATCAATACCATTGCCGACTGCAAGAATGCCTATGATGAAAGCGACTGGGAAGATTTAAAGAAATGCATTACCTCAGAAGATCTGGAGTTTGTGTTCTCCAACACCACCGAGGCAGGTATTGTCTATGTGCAGGAGCCGCTTCCGGCTAAGGGCTGCCCGCAGTCCTTCCCGGGTAAGCTCACCCAGCTGCTGTGCGAGCGTTTCAAGGCCCTTAAAGGCAAGAAAAATGCCGGTCTGTTCATTATGCCTTGCGAGCTCATCGAGAAGAATGGTGAAAAACTGCGCGAAATCATCTTAAAGCTTGCCGATGACTGGAAGCTTGGTGATGACTTCAAGGCCTATGTTAACAATGAGTGCACCTTCTTAAATACCCTCGTTGACCGCGTGGTGTCAGGCTATCCTAAGGCAGATGCCAAGCGCTATGAAGAGCAGTTAGGCTATGAAGATGCCATGATGACCACCGGTGAGACCTTCAACTTCCTGGCCATTGAGGGCGGCGATGAGGTCAAGGAAAAGCTGCCTCTGCAGAAAGCCGGTCTGAATGTAGTGGTGGCCTCAGATATTACTCCATACCGTCTGCGCAAGGTCAGAATCCTCAACGGCGCTCATACCTCCAATGTTCCGGCAGCCTTCCTGGCTGGTCTTGATACCGTCGATCAGATGATGACCCATGAGGTGACCGGCAAGTTTGCCCGCTCTGTGATCTATGATGAAATCATTCCGGCTGTCAACCTCGACAAGCAGATGCTGACTGAGTTTGCGGATGCCGTAGTGGATCGTTTCATGGATCCGTCCCTGCACCATCAGCTGGCCTCGATTCTGATGAACTGCACCTCCAAGATCAAGGCCCGTGTGCTGCCATCCATTCTCGATGCCAGAGCCAAGGGTGTGCTGCCTAAGAAGCTCTGCTTTGCCTTAGCCGCTTACTTTGCACTCTACAAGAATGCAGGCGGGGTCTCTCCGGTCAAGGTGCAGAGAGCTGACGGCAAGAGCGGGGAGTTCCAGGATGATCAGTATGCCGTAGAAGCCTTAAGCAAGGCCTGGTCCTTCTATCAGAAATCCGAATCTTCAGCTCAGTCTACCGTCAAGGCTATTCTGTCTGATACCAAGCTGTGGGGACGTGATCTATCCTCAGATGTTGATTTAATGACCATGGTGGCCAAGCTTACCCATGCGGTGATTACCGATGGAATTCTGCCAACTATGCGTGACCTGCAGGAGAATGCCTAATGCGTTGTGTGGTTATCAATCCTAAAGAGGATGTTGTAGCAGTAGCTCTTGAGGATCTCAAAAAGGGCGAAGTCATGTCCACCCCGGCTGGCGAGGTGGTGCTCAAAGAGGACATTACCCGCGGACACAAGTTTGCGCTGCATGATCTCAAGGAAGGCGATCCGATCATCAAATACGGATATCCTATCGGACATGCTACCTGCAGGATAGAGCAGGGCATGCATGTGCACAGCCAGAATGTGAAGACCAATCTGTCCGGAACCAATACCTATACCTATAACAAGGTGCCTCCGGCAGCCTTAAAGCAGCTGAACAAAACCTTTGAAGGTTATGTGCGCGCTGACGGTCAGGTCGGGATCCGCAATGAGGTCTGGATTATTCCGACCGTGTTCTGCGTCAACCATATTGCCAAAGAGCTTGAGGCCTATGCCCGCGAAAAGCTGATGGATTATAAGAATGTGGACGGCTGCTATGCGCTCACCCATCCTTATGGCTGCTCGCAGATGGGTGAGGATCAGGAAACCACCCAGCGCCTGCTGGCTGCTCTGACCCGTCATCCGAATGCAGGCACCGTGCTGGTGTTAGGTCTTGGCTGTGAGAACAATAATCTTGCCGTCTTCAAGAAATTCCTCGATCTCAATGACGACCGCCTGATGTTCCTCAACAGTCAGGATGTCGAGGATGAGCTGGAAAGCGGGTATGCCATTATCGACAGACTTCTGGAGAAGACCAATAAGTTTACCCGTCAGACCGTGCCTCTCTCCAAGCTGAGAATAGGTCTGAAGTGCGGCGGCTCTGACGGTCTGTCAGGCATTACCGCCAATCCGCTCATCGGCAGAGTCAGCGATCTGGTGGTCGGTGCCGGCGGCACCTCAGTGATGACCGAGGTGCCTGAAATGTTCGGTGCTGAGCAGATCCTGATGAACCGTGCCTGCAGCGAGCAGGTCTTCAATCAGACTGTCGATCTCATCAATAACTTCAAGAACTACTTTAAGACCCATGGTGAGACGGTTTCTGAAAACCCTTCTCCAGGCAATAAGGCCGGCGGCATTACGACGCTTGAGGATAAATCCTTAGGCTGCGTGCAGAAAGGCGGCAAGGCTGAAGTGCGCGGGGTGCTCAAGTATACGGAGACCATTAAAGAGACCGGTCTAAACCTGCTCAATGCACCTGGCAACGATGGTGTGTCCTGCTCGGCTCTGGCAGCCTCCGGTGTGGATATCATTCTCTTCTCCACCGGCCGCGGCACGCCTTTTAGCACCGTGGTGCCGACCATCAAGATCTCCACCAACAATGATCTGTTCTCCCGCAAGGGCGGCAACTGGATTGACTTCAATGCCGGCGCCATTGTGGATGGCAGGGACTTTGATGAACTCGCTGAAGAGCTGCTGGACTACATTCTCAAGGTGGCTTCAGGTCAGCTCTCCGTTTCAGAGAAACGCGGCTTCCATGAGCTGTTGATCTGGAAGGATGGCGTCACTCTCTAAGCCTCTTCCTTATATAGGTTAAAAGCCCCGTGCTGGTTTGCCAGCATGGGGCTTTCTATTCTTGGTAAGGTTCAGAACCAGAGTTTGGTCATCAGCTCACAGAGGCACAGAGCAGTTCCAGGAGCGCAGTGCTCTTAGCGCCTAGGCGCCTAGGCATGCTGCTTGATGAATTCTTCAAACTGCGGAATGCGCATCGGCTTGCCATAGAGGAAGCCCTGGCCGTAGAGACAGCCATTCTGCCTGAGCAGCTCTTCATCTTCAGGCGTCTCGATGCCTTCACAGATCACCTGACAGTTGAGATCGGCGCCTAATCTTACGACATTTCTCAGCACGGCCGCCGCACGCTCACTCTTATGCGCTTCTACCAGGATGGCGCGGTCAATCTTCAGGCAGTCGACAGTGAGACTCTGCAGCATCTGAATGGAGGAGTAGCCGGTACAGAAATCATCAATGGAGAGTTTGTAGCCCATGGCGTGGAGCTTGTCGATGATTTCCTGAGCGTCATCACGCGTAGACTTGGTGGTGTAATTGACAAAGGCTGTCTCGGTGATCTCAATCTCAAGACTGTTTTTCGGCAGATGATACTTGCTCGAAATGATCTTGATCTTGTCAAGATATCCTTCCTCACTGATATGCAGGCCGGAATGATTGATGGAGATCGGCACCAGGGTAAGATTGCGGGCCGTCCAGGTGGCTATCAGCTCGGAGACAGAGTCCAGCATGAAATAGTCAAGCTCCAGAATCAGGCCGTTTTTCTCCAGAATTTCAATGAACTGACCTGGCGTGAGGTGGCCGAGCTCAGGACTGTTCCAGCGGACCAGAGCCTCTCCGCCAACGCAGCGTCTTGACTGCAGATCATATTTAGGCTGGATGAGAATTTCAAACTCATGGTTATACAGGGCCTTGCTGACTAAGGTCTCCACCTTTTCATAGAGCACGATATTGCTGAACTGATCTTTAGCATACAGCAGCGCCGGCTTATGCTGCAGGAAGGATTCACGCAGGGTGATATCCGCATAGGTCACCAGCTCCTTGGCGCAGTATCCGTCGACAACCTTAATCGCGCCAATATTCGGATTGAGATGGAGGTTATAGCCTGAATAGTTGAAGGAGGCCAGACGATTGCGCATCAGCGAGGCCAGCTCGTCAAAGCTCATATTGCTCGGCACCTTGCACAGACACTGAATGATCTGCCGTTCTGAGTCGATGCCGAACAGTTCGAGGAACGGTCCGTTTTTCTGCATCTCGCTGAGCACCTGGGCGATACCCTTGCTCATGTTTTCATCATCGATAGCCTTGCGCAGCAGATCAAACTGTTTGGAGGTGATGCTCATGACATAGAAATCGGCACCCTTGAGCTTGTGCGGATTGAGCACGAAGTAGGCCAGCTGCTCACAGAAGAGGGTCAGATTAGGCATCTGCGTTCTCTCATCATAGTGCAGTACGCGCCAGGCCTGACTGGCAAGGGCACGCTGCTTATGCAGCGACAGGTAGATGATGGTACACAGGATGATTAAAAAAACGATCACAAGACAGGCGGTCATCAGCTTGTTTTCATACATCATGCGCTTGAAGCTGTGATTGGCTTCCTGATTGAAGCCCAGAGAAATCTGCAGACTGAGCAGATCCTGTGACTTGAGGTGAGCCACCTCCTTGTTGATGATGGATTCCATCAGATCTGAGGTGCGCGGGGGCAGGGCCATGGCGATGGCATGACTGAAGATGACCTGACCTGGGGTATACAGCGAGAAGAAATCACCCTGCTCGATGGTATAACGCGCATTGATGCTCTGCATATAGGTGACGTCAGCGCGTCCTTCGCTGACTGCCTGCAGACAGTCCTGCGCGTTCTGGCAGCTGATAATGTTGCTGTGAGGCAGGTTATTCTTAATATAGTTAGAGTAATGATAGCCGTCAATCATGGCAATTTTTGGCCTGGCAGGCAGCGGCACGCCCTGTTTCTGAATGGCGACATAGTCAGCATAGATATAGGGCATGGTCAGGCGCACCTGCTGCTGTTTTGCCCAGTTGAAGTCATAGTTGAAATCGCCGATGAGATCAATGTCGCCGCTTTTTAAGGCTTCAAGCATCTGCTGGTAATCGGTGGTCTGCTGATAGACAAATTTGATGCCCAGATCCTGTTCAAAGAGCGAGAGTATATAGTGCAGGGTACCCTGATGCTCGCCATGCTGGTCAAAATAGGAGAAAGGATACTGATTGGGCGAAACTAAGACCTTGAAATATTTTTTGCTGTTCAGATAGCGCTGCTCTTCATCGGTTAAGACTAAAGGCTGCACATTGTGCAGATGGTTTTCATAGAGTCTCTCGCGGAAAGTCGGCGCCGAGAGGACCAGCTTGTCGGCAGCGGTGTCAAGAATTTTCAGGATGGCTTCATTTGATTTCTTGACCGCATAATAGGTTTTGAGTCTGAATAGCTGATGGGTGACCTTGATATCCTCAGGAGCCGTGGCTGAATCAAAGAGCAGTCCGTCAAGATCCTCCATCAGGTAGTCATTGCGCATTTTTTTCTCATCGCTATACGGGATCAGCACATACTGACTGCCTTCTTCCTCGCCGATGGCGGCTAAGGATTCATTGAGCACGCGGCGGGACAGGGTATTTTCATCAAAACCATAGCGCCAGGTACTGTCAAAGCTGCGTTTCTTGGCAAAGTTCTTGCGTCTGGTCATATTGATGACCGTGGAGGAAATGGCGCGGCGCGATAGGGAGAGCAGCGGATCCGCATCAGAGGCGGTAGCGGGCACATTGGCCACCACATCGAGCTTGTCGTGCTGCAGCATGGCATAGCACTCATCCTGAGTGCAGGGAATATAGTTGACTTTGACCTTGGCATAATTGGAGAGCGCCTCGGTATAGTCATAGACCAGACCTTCATAGGTATGATCTGGTTGCTCTCTTAGATACCCTTTGCTTGGTGTAAAGCCCATTCTGAGAACTTTAAGACTCTCGGTTTTCTCGGGACTTGACAGATCCTCTGCCTGAGCTGACAGCTGCAGCGCAGTCAGGCACAGAGCTGCCGCGGTGAATTTTACGGCTAGGACTGTCCCGGAGCAGAGAGTTTTGAATTTTATCATATAAGCTTTTAGCGATGTAACCTGAAATCACCTGAGGCATAGTGTGTCTTTAAGCCTCAGGTCCGCCTGAAGAACCAAGTCTTAGAATCCTGCCTAACTTGCCTGCAGGATGTAAATATTATACTTTATTTGCGCTGAAAAAAATCGGTCATCTTGACGAATTGACAAGGTGTGACAGAGGCTGAAGCTTTGCCTTACGTACAGCTAATAGTGGGGCGGAGGAACCTCATCTTTAAGAGAGCGCACGGCATAGGGATCGCTGACTTTCTGATACAGATGAGCAAATTCCTGCCTGAGCGCCGCAAGCTCGTTTAAGGCTCGGTTTAGCTGCTCGCCCTGTTCCTCAAGCTGATTTTCAAGCCAGGCGATTTTTTCTTCCAAAGCGATGATCTCTGTGGAGCTGTTCATTAGATTTCCTTGAATTTAGGTGGAATAAGGGCTGAGCTTAAGCTGAGCTTGCTGAGCATCTGCTGATCCTGTCTGACGCCAAGACCTGAGGTAGTGAGCATGTCGCCGGTTATCAGGGCATTTACACCGCAGTCATAGAGCTCAGCATAGCGCTCCTTAATCAGTATTCTGCCTCCGGCAAGGCGCAGCACGGCGCGGGGCAGAATATGGCGGAACAGAGCGATGCACTGCTTTATCTCGTCAAAGCTTAGAGGAGGCTGCCGCTCAAGCGGGGTCCCCTTTATCGGATTGAGGATATTCACGGGGACGGAGCAGGCTCCGACTTCACGCAGCGAGAAGGCCAGACTCTGGCGATCTTCAAGACTCTCGCCCATGCCGATGATGCAGCCTGAACAGATCTCAAGTCCGGCCGCCTTAGCTGCCGCAAGCGTAGACAGCTTGTCCTCAAAGGTGTGCGTGGAGCAGATCTCAGGGAAAAACCTCTCGGAGGTCTCAAGATTGCAGTGCATGCGGCTCACGCCTTTGCTCTTTAAGTACAGAAAATCCTCAAGTTTGAGCAGACCCAGGGACACGCAGCATTCGATATTGAGATGCGCTCTGATGTACTCGATTGCCTTGCCGCATTCTTCAATTTCGCGGCGGCTGAGTCTGACGCCTGCTGTCACGAGGGAAAAACGCTGCACTCCCTGATCTGCCATGCTTTTGGCCTCCTCAAAGAGCTGCTCGCAGCTTTTGAGCGGACTGTTCTGCACCTCGGTTTTAAACCTGATGCTCTGAGCACAGAATTTGCAGTCCTCGGTACATCTGCCGCATTTGGCATTGCTGATGGAGCACAGCTCAACCTGATTGGCAAAGAAGGCTCTCGTAATGCTTGCTGCAGAGGCACACAGCCTGTCTAAAGGATAGCTGCACAGTGCGGCAGCCTCCTTAGGCGTGATTAAATAACCCTGTATGATTTGTTGCGTAATCTCATTAAGCTGCATACGACTGTCCTGTTCTGGGAATGCCAAGGTCAGTTCTGACTCTGTTCTGCCCATTATAAATTCAGAGAGTTAGCTTGAAGGGAATTTTTGAAAATTATTTAAATAGATAGGGAGGTATTACAGCAGAGTTGTTAGCTTTAGGTAACCTAATAAATTGAAAATTATATAAAATTAGCCTAACACAACTAAAATTATAGATTTAAAATAGCATTGAATTGCGACGGAATTAGATGCTAGAATTAGCAGTCACTAACTCAACTTGGACTTTTATGTTCTCAAATTTATTTTCAGGATTATCTAAAGAAGCCATCAAAGCTGCGCTGGTGTTAAGCCACATCGAGATAGCACATTTTACCGAAGGCAGAATTAGGGCCGTCTATGCTCCCCTTAAACAGGATGATGCCGCTTATGCTGAACTGTGCTCCCATCTTGATGCGATAGCGGAAATTGATGACTATACGGTTAACCGGACAACGGGGAGCATAGTGATTAACTATGATCCCCAGAAGATAGTGCCTAATTCCTTCCTGGGCCATCTTGTCGATGGCGCCAGAAAAAAATATGCAAGAGGCGTCTGAATATGAAAAATATGCTGGGATTTGATGCAGGAGTGCAGATCGGGAATACGCTGCGCAATCTGCTCTTTACTAACAATGGCATGGTGATTGCGCATCGCATCAAGGGGCGCAGACGCTATTCCTGCCAGGCTCTCAAGGGACAGCCTGAGGTGTGCCGGGAGCTTGAGCATGAGCTTCAGGATTTTCCGGGCATGACCTCCTGCAAGGTCAACCCTATAACCGGCTCCGTGACCATCTGCTATACCTGCTCGGAGAAGGCCATCAATGCGCTGTTTGACGCGCTCTCCCATCAGATTGCCGGCAAGCATGCGGTGCAGGAGGAGACGATTATTCCGACCGGAGTTTTGACTGTAGCGGATAATGTCAATGATACCTTCCAGAATGTAAAGCAGCTTCTGACCAAATTCTTTAACCATACTGAGCCTGCCTTTCTGACCAGAATTGCCGGCATGATTCTGCTCATCTATGGCTTTAATCGGGTTTTCAATAACGGGGATCGTCCGTCAGGACCACAGATTCTGTTGTGGGGACTGGCTCTGCTGATGCGCAGATCGCATCCAGATCCTAAGCTTGGCGGAGATGATGAATAGTGCATGCAGCACTTAAGGCTGAAATATGAAGGTGTTAAAGTTACCGCTTCCGGTAAAATTAGAGTACAACCGCTGCTGTGAGCTTGAAGCCAGACTGCGTCGCGTGCCTGGTGTGGCGGCGGCCCTGGTTTGCGACAATTCAGTCAAGCTGATGGCGGACAAGGATACGGTCCGTTATCAGGCAAGCCTGGTGCTCTCCAAGTTTTTAGGGACCGCGCTTATTGCTGAAAGCAGGCAGGTTATCAAAGGAGCTCAAAAACAGCTGAGCGTGAATACGCATTCAGATAATGATATTGCAGAGGATTTCAAGGCTCATCGCCGCAGCGCCATCCTCTCCCTGGGCTGCTTTGTGTTCTTCGAAGCGCTCAAGCGTTTAAATCCGACCCTGTTTGCCTCCACCACCGCACTCAGATCGCTGAGCGTGATCCTGATGTCTGCGGAGCTGATTAAAAACGGCGTGGTCGGCGCTCTAAGGGAGCGCAAGCCTAATGCTGATACGCTGACGGCCACGGCAGTATTTGCCTCGGTCTTTGCCGGCAAGCCTGAATCAAGCCTGACGCTGTTAACCCTCTCTAACTGTGCCGAGATGTTTACCACCATGGCTGCCAAACGAGCCCGCACCAATATCTCAAATCTGGTGGCCCTGGATGTCCGCGAGGTCTGGGTGAATGGCGAGGACGGCATTGAGCGCAAGCTGCCGATTGAGGACGTCAAGGTCGGCATGCTGGTGTCAGTGCACACCGGAGAGAAGATCTGTGTGGACGGCACCGTGGTCTCAGGACAGGCGGCCGTCGATCAGGCGGCCATTACCGGGGAGAGCGTGCCTGCCAACAAAAAGCAGGGGGATCGCGCCTATGCCGGTACCGTGGTAGCTTTAGGCGAGCTGCAGATCAGAGTCGAGCGGGTAGGTGATGATACGTCGCTGGCCAGAATCGTGCATATGGTGGAGGATGCCAACAACCGCCGCGCTCCGATTCAGAACTATGCTGACAGTATGGCTACGGCCCTGGTGCCTGTATCCTTCCTGGCGGCCATCATTGTCTATGCTGCCACCCGGAATATTCAGCGGGTGCTCAATATGCTCTTTATCGATTTCAGCTGCGGTCTTAAGCTCTCCACGGCTACGGCGATTTCTGCGGCCATCAGCAGAGCGGCCAAGGCCGGTATTCTGGTTAAGGGCGGCAGCTTTATTGAACAGGCGGCCAACATCGATACCGTGGTCCTCGACAAGACCGGCACCATCACCAAGGGCAAGCCATGCATTGTGAAGATCACCACCGCAGATAAGGTCAAGGATGAGACGGTGCTCAGGCTGGCAGCTTCTGCCGAGCAGCATTCCACCCATCCGATGGCCATCTCAATCTTAGAGGAAGCCAGAAAGCGCAAGCTGAATGTGCCGCACCATGAGGACACTACGACCGTGGTGGCAAGAGGAATTCTTGCCCATATCAATAAATGCCCGGGTTTTTCAGGCGGCGAGGTGCTGGTGGGCTCGAGGCTCTTTATGGAAGAGCAGCACATCGCGCTTACGCTTGAGCCTGAGAAGACCAGTCCTACCGGTTCTCTCATCTATGTGGCCGGAGCCGGCAGGCTCCTAGGCGTCGTAGAGGTTGACGATCCGGTGCGGGATGATTTCAAGCGGGCGATAAACCGCCTCAGATATAACGGCATTGAAGAGATCATGATGCTCACCGGTGACAACCGTGAGGTAGCCAAGGTGATTGCCCAGCAGGTCGGTCTTGACGGGTATCTTGCTGAAGTGATGCCTGAAGACAAGGCCTCCTATGTGGCCAAAGCCCAGAGCCTTGGCAACGTACTGATGGTCGGCGACGGCATCAATGATGCTCCGGCTCTGGCCTATGCGGATATCGGAGTGGCGATGGGCACCGGCTGTACTGATACGGCCATGGAATCCTCTGATGTCACCATCAATTCTGAGGATCCGCTCAAACTGCCGGAGTTTATCAATATCGGCAAGACCACCATGCGTCTTGTCCATCAGAATTTTAATGTCACCATTGCGGTGAATACCTGTGCCATGATGCTCGGAGCCCTAGGCCTGATCACGCCGCTGTGGGCATCTGTGGTACACAATGCTTCAACTTTAGGGGTGGTGCTCAACAGTGCGCGCGTACTGCTTGAACCACGTAAACGGACTCATAATTAGTTTTAAGGAAACACTATGACTTTTGATAAGAATCTGATTTTAGGTTTTGCCGCCGGTGTGGTAGCCGGATGCCTCGGTGCCAAATATTACAGCGAGCACAAGGATGAGCTCGATGCCAAGTTCAAGGGGCTTAAGGATAGCGGCCTGTTCAAGAAAATTGAAACAGTTGCCGAGGATGCGGAGCTGACCTTAGAAGAGCTTGAAGCTCAGAAAGAGCGTCTTGAGGATCTGATTGCCGACGTGCAGTCCAGAAAGACACAGGAATAAGACAGTAAAGACAGTGAGGAACAGCAGATGAACTTTGAATTTCTCTCATCAAAATTTGTGATTGGACTTGCCTGCGGCATTGTTGTGGGTGCGGTGGGCTATAAAATGGTGAGTGAGCAGAAGCTTAATCCTAAGGAACTGACTTCCACCATCAAGAATATTGCCAACAAGTTCAAGACGGTAAACCCTCTGCAGGGTAATGTCCAGGGGCAGGGCAAGGGCAAAGGGCAGGGCAGAGGCTCTTCAGGCTCACGTTCAGGACGTCAGTCTCGCGCTAAGGCCTGATATGACGAACCCTGCTGGTGAACTGGTGGATATTGTCGATGCGGACAACCGCATCGTGACCACCATGGAGAGGGCGCAGATGCGCAGGCAGAGACTGCCGCACCGCTGCTCCTATATCGTCTGTCAGGATGCGGCCTCACGTTTTTTAATCGAGGTGCGCACCCTGTGCAAGGATTATGCCCCGGGGCTTCTGGATGCCTGTGTCGGCGGAGTGATGCAGCATGGTGAGGATGCAGTGCTCTCGGCACAGCGTGAGCTCTATGAGGAGCTTGGGCTTAAGGTTCCCGAGCAGGTATCCGCCTTTGTACCGCTGGGCGTCTATAAACATATCTGGGCAGACGGTCAGCATTTTCATTTTGGCTACCTATATTATGCCCGTACCCGCGCTGTCACGGTAAGACAGCGCAGTGAGGTCTCAGGCCTGCTCTGTCTTACCGAGCAGGAAGTACTCAGCCTCAGTAACTGCTGCGTCGGTGACTCCTTAGTCTGCTTTAAGGAAATTCTTGCACGTGCAAGAGCGCAGGGTCTTAGCGTCTAACAGATGCTCGCGCTGAGGCTTTTTTAAGCTTTAGCGCGAATATCTGTTTCTCTTTTAATCCTTTTTTTGATTTTCTTGAGCTGTTAAACCTTTAGCTTTCAGGCTGTTGTGTTATAGTTAGTCTGGATGTGAATGGTGAGTGCAGGCCTGCACAAGAGAACAGCAGAAGAGAGGCAGAGATGCAGTTAGGCAAAGCAGCGGTGCTTTTAGGCAGTTTATGCTGTCTGGTGGCTGCCTGTCAGAAAGCTCCTGAGCAGAACAGCTCCGGCAAGGTGACGCCTGAGGTTGAATATCTTACCTTAAAGCCTCAGGATGTTGAGATCAGCCGTCCTTTGAACGGTGTGGTCAGCGCTTTTGAAAGTGCCGATATCAGACCGCAGGTCAGCGGTATTATCCGCGATCAGCTCTTTTCCGGCGGAGAAATGGTCAAAAAGGGGCAGCCGCTCTATCAGATTGACGATCGTCCCTTTAAAAACCGCTATGCGCTTGCCGAGGCAGAATATCTGGAAGCCTGCGCCAAGCTTGATCTGGCGCTCTCCAAGCTTAAGCGCTATCAGAATCTGAGCAACACCCGTTCGGTCAGCGCGCAGGAGCTTGAGGATGTCAAGGCAGGCTTTGCCGAGGCAGAGGCCAAGCAGAAGATTTCGCTGGCCAATTTCAATGATGCCAAATTAAATCTTGAATATACCAGGGTGCTCTCTCCCATCAGCGGTTTTATCGACAAGTCACGCTTTACCAAGGGCGCCCTGGTGACGGCCAATCAGACCGAGGCTTTAACCACGGTGGTGGATATCTCGGAAATCTATATCGATCTGCAGATGTCAGCTGACGAGTTCAGACGCTGGCAGATTAAGCTGCATCAGGGGCTTCTGACGGTGCCTGAAGGCGGCTTTAAGGTGCGCCTCAATCTGGGCGCTGGCGAGCAGTACGAAAACACCGGCGTGCTGAAGTTCTCCGAGGTGCAGGTGGATGAAAGCTCCGGCAATCTGACGCTGCGCGCGCTTTTTGCCAATCCCGATCATATGCTGCTGCCCGGTATGAATCTTACGGCCAGCGTGAACTCTGGCATTATGCATCATTCGCTGCTGGTGCCTGAGAAGGCCCTGATCCGCGATGCCAAGGGACGCTATTTTGTCTATGTGCTGACCGAGGGCAAAGTAGAACGGCGCAGGATTGAAGCACAGCTTATAAGCGGCGGGCAGTACCTGGTAATTGAGGGGCTTGACGAGGGACAGCAGGTGGTAGTCTCAGGCAAGAATCAGCTCAGGGACGGACTTAAAGTTAAAGCACATGAGAGTGAGCCATGATCAGCCGTTTCTTTATTCTGCGTCCGGTACTGGCCACGGTCATTGCGCTCATCGTGATCCTCTCAGGCATACTCTCGCTGCCCAATCTTGAGATCGCCCGCTTCCCGAATATTGCGCCGCCTTCGGTGCGCGTGATGCTCCGCTATACCGGCGCCTCTGCCGTCACCATTGAAAATTCGGTCGTGCAGGTGGTGGAGCAGCAGATGTCAGGCCTTGACAATCTGCTGTACTTCTCTTCTAAGACGAGCTCTGAGGGCGATGCCAATCTGAGCTTCTTCTTTGATCAGAAGGTTGATCCGGATGTGGCGCAGATGCAGGTACAGAACCGGATGCAGAATATTCTCTCAAGGCTGCCTCAGACCGTGCAGGATAACGGCGTCTCGGTGCGCAAGGTCTCCGATGATACACTGCAGCGCATTGCCTTTTACTGCGATAACGGCACGCTCGATGAGGAGGATATTGCGGATTTTGTGGTGTCGGTGCTGCAGGATCCGATAAGCAGGCTCAACGGCGTAGGCAGCATCGCGGTATTCGGCTCTGCCTATGCGGTCAGAGTCTGGCTCGATGAAAACAAGCTGGCGGCTTTCAGACTCAATCCTCAGGAGGTGGTCACGGCCATCAAGGCGCAGAACCGCCAGATCTCTTCAGGACAGCTCGGAGCTCTGCCCAACCGCTTTGGCGAGGCGCTGAACATCACGATTACCTCCCGCGAGATGTTAAGCCGCGTCGAGGATTTTGAGCGCATCGTGCTTAAAGCCAAGGAAAACGGGGCGGCCATCTATCTTAAGGATGTGGCCAAGGTTGAGCTTGGACGTGAAAGCTATACCTACAGCGGCAGCTATAACGGCTATCCCTATACCACTCTCTCCATAGACCTTACGGAGGGGGCGAATGCTGTAGATACCGCAGAGCGGGTGGCTGCCTATTTAAAGCAGATGGAGCCGCTTTTGCCTGACGGCATCAAATATGCCATTCCGTATGATACGGTGCCTTATGTCAAGGCCTCTCTTATGGAGGTCGGCAAGACGCTGCTTGAGGCTCTGCTCCTGGTGGCTCTTGTGATCCTGCTGTTTCTCAGGGATGTGCGCGCCACGCTGATCGTGTGTCTGACCATCCCGGTAGTGCTGTGTGCCACGGTGACGGTGCTGGGCATTTTAGGCTATTCCATCAACACGCTGACGCTGTTTGCCATGGTGCTCTCCATCGGGCTTCTCGTAGATGATGCCATCGTGGTGGTGGAGAATATCAACCGCCTGATGGTGGACAGACAGTTAAATGCCACGCAGGCTGCGCTCACCTCGATGACGGAGATCTCCTCGGCCCTGTTCGGGGTAGGGCTCGTCATCGCTGCGGTCTTTATGCCGATGAGCTTCTTCTCAGGGGCCACGGGCAAAATCTACCGGCAGTTTTCCGTGACCATTGTTTCGGCCATGCTCTTCTCTATCGCGGTGGCCCTGATCATCACGCCTGCTCTGTGCGCCAGATATTTAAAACCTAAAAATCACGAGCACCAGAAGGTGACCAGGTTTGAGCGCTGCTTTAACGCCTCCAAGGAGCTGTATCTTAAGCTGGTGGCCCTGCAGCTTAAGCATATTCCTGCCTGTCTGCTGGTGACCTTGGGCTGTGTGGGAGTCTCAGTGCTGCTCTTCAGACTGGTGCCGACCTCGTTTCTGCCTACTGAGGATCAGGGCCTGCTTTCGGTGAGCATCGTGATGCCGGCCGGCTCTTCGCGTGCTCAGACCCAGAAGGTGGCCGATGAGGTCGTACAGTATTTCAGAGAGCATGAGCAGGAGAACATTGAAGGCATCATGCTGACCTTAGGCTTCAGCAGCGGGGCGGCCAAGGGACAGTCTACCGCTTCTCTGAGTCTCAAGCTCAAGCCGTGGGAAGAGCGCAAGGGCTATGCGCGTTCGGCACAGGCGATCCGCAGCCGCGCCTATCAGGTCTTCAGACGGCATAACGAGGCGCGCATCAATCTGCGCCTGCCACCTTCCGTGCGGGGAATGGGCAGTTCAGCCGGCTTTGATGTGCAGGTGCAGAATCTCATGGGCGTGGACCATGACACCTTTGTCAGCGACGTGCATGAGCTTGTGAATCTGGCCAACCAGAGTCCGCTGCTCTCCAATGTCAAGGCTGATAATCTGCCTGACAGTCCGCAGCTTAAGGTGAGCTTTGATGATCATAAGGCGGCGATGCTGCATCTTGACGGCGATAAGATCAACGAGAACATCAGCATTGCCTGGGCCGGACGCTATGTCAATGACTTTTCCGACCGCGGCAGAGTCAAGCGGGTGTATGTGCAGGCAGCCCCTGAGTTTCGCACGGAACTTTCCGATCTCTTCAAGCTGCATCTGGTCAACGCTGAAGGTCAGATTGTACCGCTGCGCTCCATTGCCAGAGCGCAGTTTACCTATGGTCCGGTGCAGAGTCAGCGCTTTAACGGCGTCTCCTCCATTCCGATTTCCGGAGAGCCTGCCGAAGGGGTGAGCTCAGGGGAGGCTATGGCGGAAATTGCCCGCATTATCACCGGACATCAGCATCACTATAACTATGCCTGGCAGGGGCAGTCCTTTCAGGAGCAGCTCTTAGGCGGTCAGAGCACGCGGCTCTTTATTCTCTCAGCCCTGATTGTCTTCCTCTGTCTTGCCGCGCTCTATGAAAGCTGGGTGATCCCGCTGTCAGTCTTCTTCATTGTGCCGTTCGGCATTCTGGGGGCTCTGCTGATGGTCTATCTGCGCGGCCTTGTAAATGACGTCTATCTGCAGATCGGTCTTATCACCTCAGGGGGACTTGCGGCCAAGAATGCGATTCTGCTCATTGAGTATGCCTATAAGTTCAGACTGCAGGGACTGTCGCTGATGCAGTGCGCAAGGCGCGCCGCCGCTATCCGCTACCGCCCGATCATCATGACCTCGGTGGCCTTCCTTTTAGGCGTCATGCCTTTAATGTTCGCGCACGGAGCGGGGGCGGCCAGCCAGATCTCCATCGGCTCAGCCATTGTGGGCGGGACTCTGGTGGCCACCTTTGTGGGAGTCTCCTTTATCCCGGTCTTCTTTGTCTTTATCTCCGCGCTGTTTCTGCCACGCCGCAGGACTGCAGGGCCTAAGAGCTGAGCACCTAAATTTAGGTTTATGCTTAAGAAAAAACTAGATCTCAGGGCTAAGATGTGAAAAAATACGCTACGAATTGAATAATTTTTAGTGATGCGTGTGAGGCACACGTTCCCGTGCAGCAGCTGCTGCCGCCATCTATATCAACGCGGATACTGCGTTGTGAACGGGAGGTCTGATGATTACTGCCTGTCTTCTAAAAGATGATAATGAGCTCGAGCTTAGAGATGTAGAGCCCGAGAGCATTCTACCTGCCGATGTGATCTGGCTGGATGTCAATCAGCCGGATGATGCCGAGCGTGAGTGGCTTGAAAAGCTGTTTGTCGAGGATGTGCCTGAAGAGGATGAGATGGATGACATCGAGTCGTCCTCCCGTTTCAGGGTCGGTCCTGACGGCGTGCATATTCTGTCTCTGTTCCCGCAGCGTCTTGCCAATGATACGCGCGGTGTCAACATGTCCTTTACCATGCGTAAGAACCTGCTGGTCTCCTTCAGGGAAGAGGAGGTTTCCATAGTCCGTCTGATGCGCTACTATATCCGCAGACAGAAGGCTGATGTGCGCAGTGCTCTTGATATTCTGCTGCTGCTTCAGGAGCTTAAGGTCGATCAGCTCTCCGATCTGATTGAGGATGCCTACAGCACCCTGGATGAAACTGCCGATCAGCTCATTGATGAGGAGCATGTGGATGAGACGCTGCATGAGCTTATCAATCAGGAGGAGCTCAACAGTCAGATCCTGCAGGCCCTCTACGATACCAGAAGGGCGCTGCGCTTTATCAAAAAGACCTTTGCCTCGATGCTCGATGATCATCAGGAGCGCTCCATCGACGAGGTGCTCAACGACATCGAATCCATTCTGCCGCATACCTCGTTTCTGGCCAACAAGATCAATTTTCAGCTCGAGGCCTCGGTGGGCTATACCGATCACAAGCTTAACAAGATTATCAAGATTTTTTCGGTGGCCGCGGTGGTGTTCATGCCGCCGACCTGGATTGCCTCGGTGTACGGCATGAATTTCAGGAGTATGCCGGAGCTTGACTGGGAGATAGGTTATCCGCTGTCAATTGTGCTGATGATCTGCTCAGCGCTTATGACCTATTTATTTTTCAAAAAGAAAGGATGGCTCTAGAGCCTAAGTTAAGATGCCGCGTCCCACTATACTCATCACGCTTATGGAAACCCGCGGACCGCTGGGCAGTGCGGGCTGTCATCACCATCACCGGGTGGGGCAGAGCTGGGATTTTGACCGGGAGCGGGGGGATCTGTGTCCCATGGCTCTGCATGTCGGCTTTGTGTATGCAGATATTCTGCGTTACGGAGGACAGGTACCGGGCAATCCCAGAGGTACTGCGCTGTTTGCCTGTCCTGATCCTAAAGTGCTTAATATCTTTAAAATCGAGGTGCTTGAGGAGATCCGCTTTAAGGATATTGCAGCTCAGAACTGAGAGTTATACGTTAAAAGGAACATCATGCTCGAATCATTATTTATTGTCCTGGTGGTAATGCTGCTCATTCTGTCGGCTCTTGATCTCTTTGTGGGGGTGAGCAATGACGCGGCCAACTTCTTAAACTCGGCAGTAGGCTGCAGAATCGCTCCTTTAGGCGTGGTGCTGCTGGTGGCCTGTCTTGGGGTGCTGCTGGGCGCCACCTTCTCGTCCGGCATGATGGAAGTGGCGCGCAAGGGCATGTTCCACCCCGAGATGTTCAATTTCTCCGATATCATGCTGGTCTTTGCCGCAGTCATGATCAGCGATGTGATCCTGCTGAATATCTTCAACTCCTTCGGTCTGCCGACCTCCACCACTGTGTCCGTAGTCTTTGAGCTGTTAGGCTCAGCGGTGTTTGCCTCGTTTTTCATCCTGCAGCAGAAGGGCCTGTCCTACAGCGAGATCTTTGACTATATCAAGCTGGACCGGACCGCGACCATAGTCACGGCCATCCTGACCTCGGTAGCGATTGCCTTTGTCTGCGGCATGGCGGTGCAGTTCTGCTGCCGCGTGCTGTTCTCCTTCAGATTCTCAAGGCCCACCAAATATCTGGGCGGCATCTTTACCGGGCTCTCCCTGACGGCCATCAGCTACTTTCTCATCATCAAGGGAGCTAAGAGCGCCTCCTTCATGCAGCCGTCCTATATCGCCTTTATCGATGCGCACATCGAGCAGATCATCTGGGGCAGCCTGGCCTTCTTCACGGTGCTAGGTCAGATCATGGCGCTTTTTAATCTGAATATCTTCAGGCTGATCATTCTCTCCGGCACCTTTGCCCTGGCTTTCTCCTTTGCCGGCAACGATCTGGTGAACTTCGTCGGTGTGCCTCTGGCCGCCCTTGATTCCTATCTGAACTGGCAGGAGTCAGGCGTGGAATCCATCTATTACGCGATGGACTGTCTGAACGAGGATTCCCGCACCAGCACCATCTGGCTGTTCCTGGCCGGACTTATCATGAGCATTACCCTGTGCACCTCCAAAAAAGCCAGGCAGGTGGTGCAGACCTCCATTAACCTCTCTACCAGCACCAGAGGCGAGCGCGAGCAGTTCGGCGCCTCCTTCCTCGGTCGTGTCATCACCCGCATGGGACTGGGGGTCTCACGCTTTGTCTATGGGCTGATGCCTAAGATTGTGCTCAAGATGATCTCAAGACGCTACCGCAAGGCTCCGGT
This sequence comes from Succinivibrio sp., assembly GCA_024693025.1. Taxonomy (GTDB): domain Bacteria; phylum Pseudomonadota; class Gammaproteobacteria; order Enterobacterales; family Succinivibrionaceae; genus Succinivibrio. The sequence continues at coordinate 32,544 of JAILLS010000088.1, forward strand.
GATCAAGGGGCAGGTCCCGCTGCCGTTTGACTATGTGCGGGCCTCGGTGAACCTCGTGCTGGCCTCCGCTCTGATCTCCGTGGCTACCTCCTATAAGCTGCCGCTCTCTACCACCTATGTGACCTTCATGGTGGCGATGGGCTCCTCCTTTGCCGACGGTGCCTGGGACCGCGAGAGTGCCGTCTATCGGATTTCAGGCGTGGTGACCGTGGTGGCCGGCTGGTTTTTAACCGGGATCTGCGCTTTTACCAATGCTTTCTTCATCGCCTTTATTCTCTTCAATCTCGGCATCGGGGCTGCTTTAGTGCTCATCTGCGTGGTGATAGGAGTGGTGGCCTACACTAACTTTATCCGCAAGCCTAAGGCCGATACCGCCACCGGCATTCTGACCGCTCAGACGGATCAGGAGATCTTAGAGATTGTGACGAAGGCGGTGCCTAATTTCTATGCCGAAAACGTGGTCTGCCTGCAGCGGGCGCTCGGTGCGTTCTTTGAGGATAACGAGTTTCAGCTGCGCAAGGCGCGCAACAAGGCCTCCAATATTCAGGAGGCGATATCTGAGGAGCGCAGCGCCTATTACGGACTGGCGCTTGATACCAATTACGGTCCGCATTTTTCCCTGATGAAAGGCAAGGAAGGCGGCGGAACCATCGATGCCAAGTTTTTCTTCTATCTGGTGTTCTCCAATATGCGTGAGGCGGCCAAATCGGTACGCTATGCTCTTGATCAGGGCGTGAATCACGTGGCCAACCGGCATACCATTTTCGGCGGGGAGATGAAGCGCTCGCTCTTTGATCTCTACAAGCGCCTGGAGCGGATCCGCGAGGATATGCAGCTTATCGGCAAGGCGCCGAACGCAGAGAATGTGGAGGCGATGATCAAGCACAGCAAGAAGCTCAATCGCGATATCGACAAATATCAGTTAAATCTGGTTTCCATTATCGGGCGGGAGCGTGTGTCCATGCATTCCTCGGAGATCTATCTGACCTTCCTGCAGGCTATGCGCGATCTGGCCAACCGTTATGTCGCGGTGAGCATGCAGGAGCGTGCTCTCGCTGAGCTCGTAGCCAATAATGCCGTGATGACCCCTATAGATACGGCCTCACTGCAGACTGAGGTGATGCCGGCTGCCTTTAATTCAAACGGGGAGACTCTGGTCAAGCAGGCCACCAATGAGGAGCGCGATGAGGAGGCCTATGCAAGCGCCCTGTCAAATTCCGCCATCAGTCTGCCTAAATCGCCTGCCGCTTTAGAGCGCAGTGCAAAAGATGGCAGCAAGCCTGCCGGTAAGAAATAACCAAATGCCATAAGAGACAGCCATACCTGGAGGCAGACGCTTAAGGCCTGACCGTGTCAGATCCCTCATTATTGAAAAGTATTAACATACACTGCTGTATAAGCATAAAGTTTAACTATATAATTAATGCTTTAAATCACCGATTAACTCAAAAGAGCGATGCGCCAGTTAAATTTAATCTATGAAGATTTTCAGAGTGCTATAGAATCTCTGCACATTATCAAAGAGTATCTCCCCTCAGATCCTGCGGTAAGGATGGTGTTTCATCTCTATACCGCAAAGCTTTCCCTGCAGCAGGCTGAGCTCATCACGGCCTGTCTTGGCAAGCTGGCACCGCTCTCTCCCGTGATTGGCCTCTCTGAATTTCCGGTTATAAACCCTAAGGATCCTCCTGGGCGCATCAGAGTCAATGTGCTGATCTCTGAACACAGTGAATTTTTCCCGTTTCAGCTTGCCTGTGAGCGCGGTCAGGAACAGGCAGCGGCGCAGCGCCTTATCGGGCAGCTTAAACAGTTAAAGGCGCTTAAGGGCATTGAGCTGTACTCTGCCAATCAGCTCTTTGACACCGTGACTTTCGTACAGAGCTTAGGTGAGGCCTTCAGCGATGTGCCAATCTTTGGCTCGCTCTCAAAAAGTGCCAGCTTTATCAATGGCAGAGTTACAGTAGATCCGGATTCTTTCTCCATCGGATCTGAGCTCAGCACCACGGGGATCTCGGTGCTGGCCTACTGCGGCGAAAGTCTTGAGGTAAGCATGCAGCTTCTGCAGAGCTGGAAACCGATTGGCCGCAGTCTGGAGATTGAACTTGATGCTGAGCCGCCTCTTGGCACCAGCGCCATCAGGACCATTGACCATCTGCCTGCCACTGAGGTGTTTCACAAATATCTGGGAGTGAACATTGATCAGGATTTTTTAAATCACGTGTGGCTCTTCCCGCTTCTCGTCAGGCGCAGGAATACGGAGCGCTGCTTCATACCGATTGGTTATAACGGCAGCACCTTTTATTTCAACGGACGCATCAATCCCGGTGAGGAGGTCAGTTTTTCCTACTGCACTCAGGAAGATATCCTCAAGGAGGCCTATGCTCAGGCCCAGAAGCTACAGCAAAGCCATACTGAGGCGCTGTTTCTCTATATCTGCAATAACCGCTCCGCTTTTATGCGCGATGAGGAAGCGCGTGAATTTGAGTTTTACAGGAACTGCGCAGAGGATTTCTGCTACTGTCACTCCTTTGGTGAAATTGCCTGTCAGTCAGGAGACGGCGGGGTCTTCAACAGTGCCTCGGTAGTGGTTGCCATGCGTGATTCATCAGCAGATCAGCAGCCGTCTTTGGAGCTGCAGCCTCCGCACTGTGCGGCAGACACGAGCAGCACTGCTGATTCGTTTATCATTTCGCATTTCTTTCATGAGATCACCAAAGAGCTGGTTGCCTCTAAAACTTCACTTGAAAGCGAAGTTGAAAAAATCAGCAATGACTATAAGAATCTGTTGCTGCATATTGTGCAGACTCTGGCCGATACCATCGATGCCAAGGATCGCTATACCAACGGTCATTCAGGCCGGGTGGCGCAGTATGCCAGAGAGATCTCAAGACGCCTTGGCTATACGGAAAAAGAGCAGCTTGATATCTATATGATCGGACTTTTGCACGATGTGGGCAAGATCGGTGTGCCCGATGACGTCATCAACAAGGCCCTGAAGCTGACCAAGGATGAATATGACTGCATCAAGTCTCATCCGAATATCGGGGCCAGTATTCTTGACAACATCAAGGAAATGCCCAGTCTCAGGATCGGAGCTAAGTGGCATCATGAAAGGTATGACGGCAAGGGCTATCCTGACGGCCTCAAGGGCGAGGAGATCCCGGAGATTGCCCGCATCATTGCCGTAGCGGATGCCTACGATGCCATGACCAGCAACCGCGTCTATCGTGATGCGCTGCCGCAGGCTACCGTCAGAGCCGAAATCATCGGCGGCATGCATAAACAGTTTGATCCGAGATTTGCCACAATCATGGTGGACATGATTGATGATGACAAGGAATACCGGATGAGGGAGACTACACAGCGCAAGGTAGACTCTCTGCAGAAACTCATCAGGCTTGAAGATGATCTCAATCTCAAGCAGGATGCCAGACACATCTCCTTCCTGCAGCTGGTCGACTTCGGCCGCAGCATGCCGGGCGGCTTCTTTGTGTACAAGGCCGAAGGCGGCGAGGAGCTCCTCTATGTCAATGATATCGTGCTGGATATGTTCAAATGCCGCGATATGAATGAGTTTAAGAGTCTGACGGGCTTTACCTTTGTGGGCATGGTGCATGAGGATGATCTGGAGCGCATCGAAAAATCCATCAGCATGCAGGTGGCAAGTAACGATAAGCAGCTTGATTACATTGAATACCGTATCCGCAGAAAGGATGGCGAAATCCGCTGGGTGGATGATTATGGACGCCTCGTGAACACGATTGAATACGGGGAAGTCTATTTTGTGCTGATAAGAGACATTACGGATCAGCACAATACCCGCGTGGCGCTCACCGAAACGGATCATCTGACCGGCGCCTATAACCGCCGCGCCTTTGATGAGAAGATCTTAAGAAAGACCAGAGAGCTGTTAAACCGGGAGGGCACGCTGGGCATGCTCATGCTTGATATCGACAGATTCAAGGATTTCAATGATGAATATGGCCATCTGGCCGGAGATCACTGTCTTTGCTCAGTCGCCGATGCACTGATTAAACATCTCAAACCCTATAATAAATCTCTGTTCCGCTATGGAGGCGAGGAGTTTGCCATCCTGTTTGACAATCAGAGTTTTGAACAGGTCCTGAAAATTGCCGAAAGCCTGCGCGAGAGCATCCGCAATCTTAGGATCAGTCATGAGCATTTTGAACATCACTTCGTCACCATCAGTATCGGGGTGGGATTTTTAAACAGCGAGGAGGCGCACGCTCTCTCCGATCCGGTTACCCGTCTGATAAAACTAGCTGATGAGGCGCTTTATACTGCCAAAACCTCAGGACGTGATTCGGTTAAGTTTAAGGTGCTGCAACAGGAGCAGTGACGAAAGAAAAGCTGCCATCACTGCTGTTTAAGTCGAAAAGCCTGACTAAGAGACATCACAGCTTGGTGCTGTGATGCCGCAGGCCTAAGCCTAGAGACAGGCGCCGTTGCTTTTAATCACTTCGCTGTACCAGAGGGCTGAATCCTTGAGGATGCGCTTCTGATCGCGATAATCAACATAGATGAGCCCAAAGCGCGGATCATATCCTTCAGCCCATTCATAGTTGTCCATGATCGACCAGTACATATAGCCGATGAGATCATAGCCTTCACTGACCGCCTGCTGAGCCTTGAGCAGATGACGGTGAATATAGTCGATGCGCTGCGGATCATGCACCTTGCCGTCGAGCATGACAAAGTCATTATTGCACATGCCGTTTTCGGTGATGAGCAGCGGCAGCTTGTATCTGTCCTGCAGGAAGCGGATGGCCCAGTACATGCAGTCAGGATCGATAGGCCAGCCAAGAGAATTGCGCGGACAGCCCTGATATTCGTTGCTCTGATAGGCGCTGCCTTCGACGTCAAAGCCTGCGGCCAGATAGAGATTAAAGCCGAGAAAATCCAGCGGCTGTTTTAACAGTTCAAGCTCAGATGGGCTAAAGAGCGTGGTGCAAAGATAATCTTCCACATCACGTGGCGTCTGTCCGAGCACGACCGGATCAATCCACCAGCCCACTGAAAATGGGCCCTGCAGGGTGTTGCTGAAGGTGAGCCTGCGGGCCTCTTCAATCGCCGCAGCGCTCAGATCCGCAGGCTTGTAGACCGGGCCGGTCGGGGCAAAGCCGATCTTAGGCGGCAGTTTGGCGTTCTCCCTGATTAGCTGCACGGCTTTAGCGTGAGCTAGGAGCACATGTCTGGTGCAGGGGATCAGGGCTGCCTTGTCATCGAGGAATGGGGCATGGCGTGCATCCTTATAGCTGATGCCGATAAAGCAGTTAGGCTCATTGAAGGTCAGCCACAGGCTGACTTCATCTGAAAGCGCGTCGATGACCGTTTTGGTGTAGGCGCAGAACCAGTCCACTGACTCGGGATTCTGCCAGCCGCCTTTTTTATAGAGCTCATAGGGGAGATCCCAGTGATAGAGCGTGATGAGTGGCTCAATGCCGTGGGCCTTGAGCTCGTGCACAAGATCCTTATAGAACTGCAGCCCCTGCTGATTGACCTTGCCCGTACCCTCAGGCAGCACGCGCGACCAGCTTATCGAGAAGCGATAGTACTTAAGTCCAAGCTCAGCCATCAGCGCCACATCCTCGCGCATCCTGTGATAATGATCGCAGGCCTCATGCGGTGACTCATTATGTGCAGTATGCCCCTCATACAGGACATCCCATAGACTGAGTCCTCTGCCGTCCTCAAGATAGCCTCCTTCGACCTGGGCTGCGGCAGAAGCGGCACCCCACATAAAATTAGCTTTGAACTTACCTTTCATGCTGTCTCCTGTGTCTTCATGAACTCTGCTTTTAGCTTAACATTCAACCACGCTGACAGCCAGGCCTCCAGCGCTGGTTTCCTTGAATTTGATGTTCATATTGCGGCCGATCTCATTCATGGCCATGATGGCGGCATCGAGAGAAACCTTATGCTGGGTGTCGGCCTCCGCGGTGGCCAAGAGCACCGCATTGTAGGCCTTGATGGCTCCCATGGCATTGCGCTCGATGCAGGGGATCTGCACATACCCGCCGACCGGATCACAGGTCAGGCCCAGGTGGTGCTCCAGAGCAATCTCCGCGGCATTCTCAACCACGGTGGCATTGTAGCCGAGCGCATGTGCCAGCATGGCAGCGGCCATGGAGGAGGCCACGCCGACTTCACCCTGACAGCCCACCTCTGCTCCGGCAATGCCGGCATTATGCTTACACAGCATGCCGACCGCTGCTGAGGCCACCAAACCTTCGTTGAGCGCGCGGGCGCCTATATGCAGATCTTCACGCATGGCATAGAGCAGGGCAGGGATCACTCCGGCAGCTCCGCAGGTCGGGGCAGTGACAATGACACCTCCGGAGGCATTCTCTTCAGAGACGGCAAAAGCATAGGCGTTAATCCTGCCTAAGAGTTGATCGATGAGCAGATTATGGCCCTGATAGTGCTTAAGGATAGCCTGAGCCTTCTTATAGACCCCCAGGGTGCCCGGCAGTTTGCCAAAGCCCAAAAGACCATGCTCCACGCTCTCAAACATGGCCATCTTGAGCTCGTCGATATGCTGCCAGATCTGTGGTCTTGACATGCCGGTGATGGCCATTTCGTTTTCGATAATCAGCTCGTGCAGCTCAAGTCCGGTCTCCTTAAGGCGCTGCTGCAGCTCATGCATGCTGCGGTAAGGATGAGCAGGAGTGCCGCGTTTGGGCTCCTGCCAGCCTTTCCACTGCACAAAGCCGCCGCCTACGGAATAGTATTCGCGTTCGGCTATGGTCTGCTTATTGGCATCGAGTAGCCTGATGACCAGAGTATTGTTATAGGGGCTGTCATGTTTGACAGGACCGAAGGTAATCTGCTTGAGGCTCAGCGGCAGGCTGAGGGAGCCCACCTTGAACTGATAGATGGCCTGAGGGTTTTCCCGCATGTTCTGCAAAAGACCCGGCGGACAGTGTTCAGGGGTATTGCCAAGTAAGCCTGCCAGAACCGCAATATCGGTGCCATGTCCCATGCCGGTTGCTGACAGCGAGCCAAGCAGGGTAACTTCAAGCGCCGTGCCTGATGCTACAAGCTTAGGATCGGTGTTTTGCAGCAGCACAAGAAAGTCATGGCCTGCTTTCATCGGACCTATGGTATGTGAGCTTGAGGGTCCTGGACCTATCTTGAAAAAGTCAAACAGGGCAGTTTCCACAGGGGGACGGTTGGCGAATGGATCAGTTTTTGTCATCATAATGAAAATCTCTTTGACTAATCAGACTCCTGCCTGTGAGCAGGAGCTGTAATTTAGAAAATGCTTAGTATGAGGGATGCTATGGTCAGAAGACCCATGACGGTTACAAAGATATTGGATTTCTGTTTGGCATAGCGGCGCATCGCCGGAATGGTGGCAACGGCATACATCGGCATGATAAAGAGGATCATGGCGATGACCGGGCCGCTGAGCGTTTCAATGAGACTCAGAATGCTTGGATTTACCGTGGCGACAAACCAGAGCGAGACAAAGAAGAACAGGGTGATCAGGGTGGTGCGCCTGTTATCGACCATGGGGGTGCCCTTCTTGCTCAGTTTGACAATGAGACCGTTCAGGCCTTCGCGTGCGCCAAGATAGTGACCGAAGAAGGAAGTGGAGATGGCGAGGAAGGCAATGACAGGTCCTGCGATGGCGATCAGCGGCTCCTGCAGCTCATTGGCCAGGAAGGAGAGAATATTGATGTTCTGCGCGCGTGCCTGTGCAAGCTCCTCGGTGTTTAAGGTCAGGACGCAGGAGAAGACGAAGAACATGACAAACAGCACCAGGGTACCGCTGGTATATTTTAAGGATCGTGCAGCATAGAAGTCAGCTGCCTGCTGTCCGTAGTGGCGTTTCTGATCCACGGCAAAGGTGGAGATGGCAGGGGAGTGATTGAAGGCAAACACCAGCACCGGCAGGGTGATCCACAGGGTGTAGATAAACTCAGAAGTCTCAGGCACGGCAGACAGATTCTCAGCAAGCCTCCACTGAGGGATCAGATAGACGGAGAGGACCAGCAGAATTATGCAGAGCGGATAAACGAGTTTTTCATTAAAAATCAGGACCATTTTGCGGCCGCACAGAATAATGCCGATATAGGCTGTCACGCAGATCAAAGAGAGCCAGACTCTGGGGATGGGCTCATAATGCAGCTGATTGGTGATGAAGCTCTGCACGGTATTGGTAATGCTCACCGCATAGATGCACAGGATCGGATAGATGGCCATGAAGTAGAGGGCGGTGAAGATAATACCGGCTATCTTGCCGAAGAAATCTTCCGCCACATTGGTAATGTCATCGTTTTCTGACTTGGAGCAGAGCACCATGCGGGACAGGCCCCGATGGGCAAAGTAGGTCATAGGTCCCACCACCGCGGTAACAATAAACAGCGGCCAGATCCCTGACTGTCCTGCAGTTATGGGTAAAAACAGAATGCCGGCACCTACTGCGGTGCCGAACAGATTCAGGATCCAGAGCAGGTCGAATTTGCTCAGATGCGGATTTACAGAAGTCTCTTGCTGTGGCTGTGATGCGCTCATAAACTATCCTTTATGTATTGTTTTTTTGATTGAAATTTTTATTTGTGAGCTCCTGTGCAGACCGGGTCTGCATAAGACAATAGAGTCATTATAGAAGTATTTAGAAAAGATTGCGGTCTGCACTTTGAGGAGATTCGATCCAGCGCATATTTTTTGCGCCATATAAGGATAAATCCTGCGGCCGCCGCATCAGCTGACGGTCAGGCGGCTTAAACTTTATAAACAATTTATTGAAATATAAATATATAGTCTAAATACTGTGGAGAGAATCACAATTTTTAGGATTTACTCTAGCATTTAGAATACTTGTATACTAGAATTACAAGTATTCTAATTCATTCAAATTTCTTTGCTAGGAGAATTTCAGCTATGATGCACATGACTTTTCGTTGGTATGGCCCAGATCAGGATCCTATTTCTTTAGAGAAAATTCGTCAGATTGGCGGTATGGAAGGTGTAATTACCGCTCTGCACGAGATCCCGGCAGGTGAAGTATGGCCTGAGGAGAAGGTCCGCGAGCGCAAGGCTATTGTGGAGAAGGCCGGCCTCAAGCTGATGGGTGTGGAAAGCATCAACGTGCATGAGGACATCAAATACGGCTCCAAGGAAAGAGACCGTCTCATCGACAACTATATCAAATCCTTAGAAGCAGTCGGCAAGTGCGGCATCCACATGGTATGCTACAACTTCATGCCGGTCTTTGACTGGACCCGTACTGATCTTGCCATGCCGCTGCCGGATGGTTCCAAGGCCATGTCCTATGACGGCAAGATCTGCGAAGGCTTAACTGCTGAACAGATGTTTGATTACATCCAGAAGAATTCCAACGGCTTTGAGATGCCAGGCTGGGAGCTCAACCGCCGCGCTGAAATTACTGCAGAGATCAAGAAGTTTGCCGGTATGACCGGAGATGAGCTCAGAGCCAACTTCAAGTATTTCTTAGACGCCATTATGCCGACCTGCGAGAAGTACAACATCAAGATGGGTGTACATCCTGATGATCCTTCCTATGATCTGTTCGGTCTGCCAAGAATCTGCAAGTCAGAAGAAGACCTGGTCAAGATCGCCAGAATGAATTCAAGCCCATATAACGGCTTTACTCTCTGCACCGGCTCCTTAGGCTCCAACCCTAACAACAATCTGCCTAAGATTATCCGCAACAAGGAAATCGGCCCGCGCATTCACTTTGCCCATGTCCGCAACGTCAAGCACACCGGCGATCATCAGTTCCACGAGAGTGCTCATATTTCTCACACCGGCTCCCTGGACCTCTATGAGATCATGAAAGCCTTAATCGAGATGGGCTTCAACGGCATTATCCGTCCAGATCACGGCCGTGAGATCTGGGATGAGGTGGCACGTCCTGGTTATGGTCTGTTCGACCGTGCCTTAGGTGCTAACTACCTGACTGGCCTTGAGGAAGCCATCCGCAAATCAAAGGGCATGCCATATCCTGACAATGTCAACACTACTGAGCAGCCACTGCTTTAATTTAGGCAATTTCAAGGATTAAGGAAGAAAAATGAAAGTTACATTAGACGGGATCAGCAAGGACAAGGCTGCTTTTGAGCAGGCCGGAGTGGTCTTACCACGCTATGATGTTAAAAAGATGCAGGAGCATACGGTGTCACATCCGGTGTGGCTGCATATGGGTGCCGGCAACATTTTCCGCGGCTTTATCGCTTCTCTGCAGGAGCAGCTGCTCAATGAAGGTCTGCAGCAGTCCGGTATTCTGACCCTGACCCCGATCAGCGCCGAGTCCCGCGATTTAATCTTGGATCCGCATGACAATCTGACCATGTCAGTAACGCTTCTGCCTGATACCTCAGTTGAACTGCAGGTGATAGGTTCAGTGGTCCACGAATATGTGGTCAATGGATCAGATGAGGCAGATCTTAAGGCAGTAAGACAGATGTTCTGCGATCCTAAGCTGCAGATGCTCTCCTTTACCATTACCGAGAAAGGCTATGCCTTAACCGATATTGAAGGCAACCGCTTAAAGAGTGTCGAGCACGATCTCAAAGAGGGTCCTGGCAAGTGCCAGCATGCCATGTCAGTAGTAGCTGCCATGCTCTTTGAAAGATTCAAGGCCGGCAGATATCCTCTGGCCGTGGTGTCCATGGACAACTGTGCCCGCAATGGCGACAAGCTGCGCGACTCCGTGCTGACCATCGCCAAGGGCTGGCTGGACAACGGTTTTGTGGAGCGTGACTTTATCGACTATCTGAATGACGGTTCCTGTGTCTCCTTCCCATGCACCATGATCGACAAGATTACGCCAAGACCAGATCCTGTGATCTGCAAGAAATTAGGCGACATGGGTATCGAGGATATGGATCCGGTCAAGACCAAGTTCGGTACTTTCCTGGCACCGTTTGTCAATGCTGAAAAACCTCAGTATCTGGTGGTTGAGGATGATTTCCCGAATGGCCGTCCTCCGCTTGAGAAGGCCGGGGTGCTGTTTACCGATAAGCGCGGCGTGGATCTGTGCGAGCGCATGAAGGTTACCACCTGCCTCAATCCTCTGCACACCGCCATGGCTGTGTATGGCTGTGTCTTAGGCTATGAGCGCATTTCCGCCGAAATGGAAGACAAGCAGATCGTTGCTCTGGTCAAGAAGCTGGGCTTTGATGAAGGTCTCAAAGTGGTGGAGGATCCTAAGATCCTCAATCCGCGCGATTTCATCACCGAAGTTGTCGAACAGCGTCTGACCAACAAGTGCCTGCCTGATACTCCTCAGCGTATTGCCACTGATACCTCGCTGAAGGTACCGGTACGTTTTGGCGAAACTCTGAAGAACTATCAGAAGCAGGGACTGGATGCATCTACCCTGGTGGCTCTGCCTCTGGCAATTGCAGGCTGGCTGCGCTATCTGATGGCTGTAGATGACAACGGCAAGCCGATTGAGCTCTCTGATGATCCTCAGAAGGCAGATCTGCAGGGCTATCTTGGCAAAATTAAATTTGGCGAGCCGGAAAGCGTCAAGGACAATCTGCATCCGATTCTCTCTAATGCCGCTCTGTTTGGCGTCAATCTCTATGACGTGAGCTTAGGTTTACTGGTAGAAACCATGTTTGCCAAGGAGATTGCAGGCCCTGGTGCGGTACGTAAAACCCTGATTGAATATCTTGGCTAAGTCTGTTTCCATAGTCTGTAGCTTATAGAATCTTGATCCTTGTTCCAATCTTTTGGAACAGGGATTTTTTTTTTCAGAGTAAAGCTCATTTATGGAATAGAATGGGCCTTAGGCCATCGTCTTTGAGGAGATTTTGCTATGAATACGCATCTGATTACGGTTGAGTCCTTAGAGCAGCTCAAGGCACTGATTGCAGAAACCCTAGAGCTTAAGGGTCCTCAGTGTGATTTGAATTTTATTGATGTTTCACAGCTTGAGGATCTGCACGGCCTGTTCCGCAACTCTCCTTTTAACGGTGACGTGAGCAGATGGGATGTCTCTCATGTCAAATCCATGCGCAACCTGTTTGAGAATTCTGCCTTCACCGGCGATCTGAGCCGCTGGGATGTTTCAGATGCTGAAGATATGAGCGGCATGTTCATGCATGCTGCCTTTAATGGGGATCTGAGCTCCTGGAATGTGTCTAACGTTACTGATATGTCAGATATGTTCAGACATTCCTGCTTCAATGGTCAGCTTAACAGCTGGGATGTTTCGCACGTGCGCAATATGGATGGCATGTTTGCCAGCTCCAGCTTCAATCAGCCGCTTGATCACTGGGATGTAAGCTCCGTAGATTCAATGGCCTTTATGTTTGCCAACTCAGTCTTTGATCAGGATATTTCAGGCTGGGATGTCAGCAATGTCTCGGTTATGAGCAATATGTTTGCCTGTTCAGAATTCAATCAGGATGTGAGCGCCTGGGATGTATCTGCGGTGTATGCCATGGACAGCATGTTCTACGACTCAAAATACAATCAGCCTCTTTCTGACTGGGATGTCTCCGGGGTTGAGGATATGAGCAGCATGTTTGCCTACTCCGTCTTCAATCAGCCTCTCAACAGCTGGGATGTGGCCGAGGTCGGGGATATGAGCTATATGTTTGCCAGCTCTAATTTCAATCAGCCTCTCTCGGACTGGGAAGTGGGCAATGTCTATAACTTTGAGGGCATGTTTGCAGACTCAGACTATGAGCATGATGTGGAGAACTGGGAGGTGCAGGCTGATGCCAACCTCGGTATGATGTTCGGTGAGGACCGGGATGAGTGGGTGCTGAATCGCAGTGACTCTCAGCAGGATTTTGAGGATGAGGATAACCTTGCTGAGGACCCTGAGGCTTTCACAGAGGAAGAGGAGCAGCCTGAGGATTACCCGGAGAATGGCGAGTACGAGGATGATGAGTACGAAGATGACGAGTCTGCTGATGAGGATGATGAGTACGATGAAGATGCGGAAGATGATGAGGAATATGACGAGGATGAACCTCTAGAGGATGAGGAATATCCTGACGAAGATTATGATGAAGAAGATGTTGAAGATGAAGATGAGTATGACGCAGACGATGAAGAAGAGTACGACGAAGATGATTATGATGAGGACGAGGAGCAGGCCGATGAGGATGAATATGAGGAAGATGAGCCTTTAGATGAAGAGGACTATGATAAAGAGCCTCGCAAATAGTTAGCTCAGGCCCAAACCTTCAGCAGGCAGCTAGCTGTTAAGCTGAGGATTCGTTGGCAGTAAGGTTTAAAGATAAGGTCAGCTCAGGCTGGCCTTTTTGTTGTCAAAGAGCATAAGTCCGGAGAGTGAAAGTTTCTCCGTGTAAACTCCAATAAGTCATCACTGAAGATATTAAACAATATACTTGGCTATCCTATCAACTTTAAGTTTAGTAAATTTATGACTTGTTATTAAAAATTCTAATTATTTAACAATAAGATACAAATAATGTTGCCAGTACAAATAAAGATTACAGTGAATTCAAAGAGTTATTGTAATAAGTACACATTTGGATTAGGACACATTATAGTTTTAATGTGTCGCGCCACATTAAAACTATACTTTGATAGACATTGCAAGGCGCTTATGACTCTGGTCATAATGCGCTTGAGATTTTTTCTAAGATAATGGGTTCGCCTGGGATGGTAATAGACTGCGTCAATAATGGAATCTGACTGGGTAACAGAAAGCTCATCGAAAACTTCAGCGTTCTGAATTGACTGGTTGACGGCAGTTAAGGTTTTAATGGTATGCCTGCAGAAAGGAATAATAAAGTCAGGGAGGACCCT
>JAILLS010000106.1 GCA_024693025.1 Succinivibrio sp.
CCTGCAGCATAACCTTACATGGGAGTGAATAAGGAGCTAGGAGCGGAAGGTCAGCTTCGATGCGCCGACGCCTTCTACGCCTCGATAGAGCTCAAAGCCCTGTCTGCCGTCTTTTTGCCCCTGGTGAAAGGCATTCAGCTGATCCGCAGTACAGAAGCGACTGCGCTGGGTTGAGAGGTACAGATCAGGATGATGGCTGGTTTCAAATTCATTGATAAGCTGTCTTTCCTGAGTGGTCAGGTTAAACACCTTTACTTTATCCTGTACCGCATCCAGCCAGCCCTCCAGATAGAATCTGGTTTCCTTTTGCTTGTAGCGCGAGATAAAGCCTTTGAGCTGAGAGATGACCTCAGGATCATTCTGCAGCTCCCACGCTGAATAATAATAGCGGTATTTGTTTTTAAACCGGTTTATGGCACTTTCGGTCATATCAGCTTCGTGCTGTTTCTGATATTCCTTTTTGACAATTGTGAGCTGACGGCTTAAGAAAGTCAGTACATAAACTCCGGAGGAGAGACGATCCTGAGGCCCGATCAGGGTGACCGAGCTGTAAGCTGCTGCGCTTTGCACCCGGCCAAAACTCGATAAGCCGAAATTGGAGGTGATGATGTGCAGCAGTTTGCCTAGGATGCGCTGATCTCTAAGACCTCTGGTCGTCAGGATGGTTTCTTCAGAAATTGCAGATAACTGCACATCATGCAGTGAAAGCTGATGTTCAGACATCAGCTTCTGGGCCCGATTGAGAGCAATCGCCGCTTCATGGGGATTGGTGCTCTGGCTTAAGGCGAGGTATTTCTTCAGCCTTGCAAGGATTTCGGTATCGCTCATATTGTGTCGTCAAGCTTATCCTTAAGTTCCTTGTTGACAATATTGCACACACAGGAGTCAGACCAGACGTTCAGACCGGTTTCAATCATATCGATCACCGCATAGACCGGCAGAATGATGCCCATCAGCTGGACCGGTACATTCATGGATGACATCAGCGAGAGGGTTAAGAAGAAACAGCCCATCGGTACGCCTGCGTTGCCAATGGCAGACAGGGTGGCAATGCCGATCCAGATCAGAAGAAAGCTTACGGTCAGGTTAGCCCCGGCATTCTGCATCAGATAGATTGAAGTGAGGAAAATAAAGGCGGCACAGCCGTTCATATTGATGGTGGTGCAGATAGGCAGCACAAAACGGGAGATGCGGGTATCCACGTGCAGGTTATCTTCAGCCGAGGCTATCGTGACCGGCAGGGTGCCGGCTGAGGATTTGGAGAAGAAGGCCACCATCAGAGCAGGAGCCATACCTCTGGCAATCTGCAGCGGATTGAGACCGCGGATTAACAGCAGCAGCGGCAGTACCACGAGCATCTGCAGGAAGTTTGCCGAGAGCACGGTTACAAAATAGGAGGAGATGCCGCCGATGATAACTCCGGCCTCCAGATCGGCAACCAGCTGCGCGGTAAAGGCGATGATGCCCAGAGGCAGAATCGCAAGAATGGCATGAATGATCATAAAGAAGATTTCCTGCAGCCCCGAGAAGAAATTCATCAGGGTTTTGCGGGCGGCAGACTGCGGCATATGGGCCAGGGCCAGACCGAACATAATGGCGATGATCAGAATGGACAGCACATTGCCCTTGACAAAAGGTTCGACAAGATTGTTCGGCACTACGCTTAAAATGTGATTCAGATAGGTCGTGGCACCAAAGTCCGGCGTCTCTGCGCCTTCAAGCTGGGCGACCGGTACATTTTCGGGCTTGATGATGACATAGAGCAGGGCGGCCAGGGAGGCGGCTATGATTGTCGTGAGCAGAGTATAGAAGATGGTATGGATGAAAATGCGGCCTGACTGGGTATTGTTGCCGATTTTCGCTACGGTAGTTAACAGCGAAAGGGCAATCACCGGCATGGCGATAAAGCTGAAGAGTCTGGTGAAGATAGTGGCGATGAAATTCATCACACCGATAAGTTCAGCATTGCCGATAAGACCTAAGATGGCACCGACAAGCAGCGCAGACATATAAAAGAAAGCAGTTCTGACCCGGTTTTTTTTGGGGATCTGATTTAAGACTTCAGCTGCTTTTTCATCAATTCTATTTGTATTATCTGACATAAAAACGACCTATAACTTTAAAGCTGAGGATATTGATTTATGTGTAAAGTTTACGTTCGCAATATTCTAGCTGATGTTTTAAACTGTAACAAGCAAAGTGCAATTTTGACATTTTTTAGGTCACGCTTTGGCTTTTTCTCCGCTGATCTCAGCTAGGTCAGCTTTGAATCAGGCAGACGTGCATAAATTACGAAAAGGAGCTTGTCGATGCAGATCGTGATTATTGGCGGTGTCGCAGGAGGTATGGCCTGTGCGACCAGATTGCGCAGATTAGAGGAAACTGCCCAGATCACCGTGATTGAAAAAGGGGCCTATCCGTCCTTTTCCAACTGTGGTCTTCCTTATTATCTGGGCGGTGTTATTCCGGAACGCAGCGGTCTGTTTGCGGCCAGCAAGGAGATGCTTGAGCAGCGCTATGCGCTAAGAATTCTCACTGAGACCGAGGCGGTGGCCATCGATCGGGATACACATCATGTGACCGTTCAGGATAAGGACGGGGTCAGGCAGGAGCTCTTTTACGACCGGCTGATTCTCTCACCGGGTGCTGAGCCGGTGCTGCCGAATTTTGCCAGTCAGCTAAAAGGGGTGTTTTTAGTCCATACCGTAGATGACGTGGATGCCATTACCGCCTATATTCGCGAACATCATCCCGCCCGGGCACTGGTAGTCGGAGGCGGCTTTATCGGGCTTGAGTGTGCCGAGAATCTGAGCAGGCGCGGACTGCAGATCACTCTGCTTGAAGGCAGCAGACAGCTGATGCCGCAGTATGATCCCGACATGGTGCGTTATGTGGATCAGATTATGCTCAAGCATGGCGTGAATGTTATCAAGGGCCAGTCCCTCTTTAATCTGCAGTATCAGGGCGGCAGCATCAGGGCGATGCTCGCTGACTATACGGCGCTTGAGACTGATCTGGTGATTTTAAGCATTGGGATCCGACCGCGTTCGGCTCTGGCTAAGGCCTGCGGTCTGGAACTGTCCGCCTCAGGCCATATTGTAACCGATGAGCAGATGCAGACTTCGGACAGCTGTATTTACGCCTTAGGCGATGCGGCCGCGCTGAAAAACAGGCTGACCGGTGAAATCAGCTCGCTTGCCCTGGCAGGACCTATCAGCAAACAGGTGCGCGCCATCTGCGGCTCCATCCTGGGTAACCCTAAACCCTATGCAGGTTTTCTCGGAGTCAGCGGGCTGAGTCTGTTCGGCTATGAGATTGCCAAATGCGGTCTGTCGGAGGCAGAGGCCTGCGAGCGCTATGGTGATGACTGCCAGGTGGTGTGGACGCATCCAGGCTTTAGGGTGGGCTTTCTGCCCGGCACCACACCGGTGCACTTTAAGCTGATCTTCAACCGCAGAACCGAGGTACTCTTAGGCGCCTGTGCGGTGGGCAGGCAGGGCGCCTGTAAGGCTATTGAGGGGGTTGCTGATGTCATGGCCCTGGGCGGTCGGGTCAGCGATCTTGCAAGCCGTGAGCACTGCTATGCGCCGCCTTTTAGCGCCGCAAGAGATGTGGTCTGCATGACTGGCGCTGTGGCGCAGAACGTCTGTGACGGACTTATGCAGGTAGCCAGATTTGATGAGCTTAAGACCCGTTTTAAAGATGCGCTCCTTATTGATGTGCGGGAGCAGGCTGAAATTGAGGCCATGCCTCCTGCGGAAGGGGAGTTTATCCATATTCCGCTGGACAGCTTAAGAGCAAGACTTAAAGAGCTGCCTAAAGATCGCACCCTGGTTGTGACCTGCCGGGTCGGAGCCCGTGCCTATGTGGCCTGCCGCATTCTGCAGGCCTATGGCTTCAGGCAGGTCTATACGCTCAGCGGAGGAGTGCTGACGCTTAATGCCGTACTCTAAATTGTGAGTTAGGATTTAATTTAAGGCTCAAAATGCTTATAATGCATTGCGAATTTTAGGTTGAGAACATGCAGGTTACAGACACTGGCTTTCCTCTTGGCATGCTTGAGGCGATCCGCAGGAATCCCGAGCAGTACCGTCTGTTGCAGCAGATCCCGCTGACGGTACCTGGAGTGCTGAAGAAGCTGCCCCTGATTCTTATGGAGAAGCAGGAGCAGGAGAAAACCTATCAGTGCGTGTTTATGCATGCGCATGCAACAAGTTTTGAGCTGAGGAAAAATCCTAAGCTGCTTGAGCTTGCTCTGGTTAAGGCGACTTATTCAAAGGATCGCAATGTGATTCTCTCCATCGATGAGATCTTCGATAACTATGAGGATCCGCATGAGGAGCTGTCCCTAGAGTGCCAGAAAACCACGGGGCTTAGCGATGATCTGCTTTCTGGGCAGCAGTTTGATGAAGATAAATTATCCATGCTGCTTACCAACAAGCCGCTCATCATCGCCCATGGTGCAGCCAGACTGCGGCCGCTGTTTGACGGTCGCTTTGCCTTCTGGAGCGATCTGGCCTGGGCCTGCAGTGAACGGGGGATTGCCTGGGAGCTGTTTGGCTGTCAGGGTCGGGAGCTTGACTATCTCAATCTGATGCATGGCTTTTTTTATCAGCCGCAGCGAGCCTATGATTACTGTCTGGCCGCATTATGGCTGATGCATGTGGAGCCTGAGGCATTTATGCAGCTGCTGGAGCGGGCAAGACAGAGTTCTTACCGCATCAACGCCGTCTCCACACCGTTTGCCTATAAGGACCGGTTAAAGGAGCTGGGCTATCGCTATGAAAAGGTGCGGGAGCCCTGCTGGTACACTACAGTCTATACTAAAGAGGACTGTGATAAAGAGCTTAAAAAACTGATGGATTTAGGACTGGGGGCTTATCTCAAAGTTACTGAGATTACCGCCCGTACTAGATTCAGGTAACTTAACAACAGGAGAAAAAAATGTCTGGAGTAACAGATAAAGGGCTTTCCTTTTTAAAGGAATTTCGTGATTTTGCAATGCGCGGCAACGTGCTGGACATGGCCATCGGTGTGGTTATCGGTACTGCCTTCGGCAAGATCGTCTCATCACTGGTGTCAGATGTGATTATGCCATGTGTCGGTGTGCTGGTGGGCAACGTAGACTTTAAGGATCTGGCCATCAAGCTGCAGGACAAGACTGAAGATCATGAGGCTATTGTCCTGACCTATGGCAATTTCCTGCAGACCGTGTTTGACTTCATGATCATTGCCTTTGCAATTTTCATGGCCATGAAGTTCATCAACAGAGTCAAGCAGTCTCTCATTACCGAAGAGAAGAAAGAAGTTGCTCAGGCTCCTGATGTGCAGCTGTTAACTGAGATCCGCGATATCTTAAAGACTCAGAATCAGAAATAGTTCACTTAAAGCATAACGTAGAAGAGTCTTCAGTTTTTACGCTGAAGACTCTTTTTTTTAGTCTGTGGTATGGAGAGGAGGCTTTATTCCTTCCAGCCGTTCTTCTTAATGCAGAGCACCGACATATCCTGAGTCGGTTCGAGATCGCGGCAGAAGGTCTTGATGGCCTTGTTGATGGAGATGAGAATATCTGCTGAGCTTAAATCCTCGCACTGTTCGCACAGCTCTGAGAGGCGGTTGACCCCGAAGGTTTCCTCCTCACTGTTGCGGGCCTCGGTGATGCCGTCGGTATACAGCAGCAGGATATCGCCAAAATCAATCTTACTCTTGTGATCCATATAGATCTGCTGCTCATCGCGGCCCAGTTCAACATCGGCATTAATCGCCAGACGATGCACCTGATTGCCTTTAATCTGCAGCGGAGGCAGGAAGCCGGCATTTGATGCAATATAATTGCCCGTGAACTCGCTGAGAATGGCCATAAAGATATGTACCTTGATCTTCTCCTCGCTGTATTTCTTGATGAGCATGGAGTTCAGCATGTTTAATACGTCGGCAGGGCGCTTGTTTTCGTTTTTGAGCATATTGCGTGCAATCACCATGATTTCACTCATGATGGCCAGGGCCGGGGCACCTTTCTCGGAGATCTGACCTACTAAAAACGCAATATTATCTTTATCGAGTCTAAAGACGTCATAGAAATCACCGCAGTTTTT
Source organism: Succinivibrio sp. (assembly GCA_024693025.1). Classification (GTDB taxonomy): domain Bacteria; phylum Pseudomonadota; class Gammaproteobacteria; order Enterobacterales; family Succinivibrionaceae; genus Succinivibrio. The sequence goes on from JAILLS010000106.1 coordinate 6,096, forward strand.
ACGGCTGGGGATCAGGTAGGAGGCAATATCCAGAAATCTTGAGGAAGGCAGATCCTCTGCGCGCGGCAGCAGCTTCTGCTGTACGCTGTGCAGGGTATTTGACAGACCCTCGGCATAATTGCGTTTGGCCGTATCATTAATCACGGAGTTCAGACTTTCACCGAGGCTCTTGCCTAAATTGCCTACGGTATTGCTCATATCGGTAAACTCATTGGTCTCCTTGTTGAGCAGGGATTCAGTCAGAGGTCCTAGGGCGGCAGGATCTCTTAAGTTGTTAAGCGAGATTTCCTTAAGCTTGCTGTTGATGTTCTCGAGGTGTTTAACGATAAATTTGTCATAACGGCCGAGCAGATAGAGCGGCAGGATGAGCAGGATCAGACCGCCGACCAGGGCGATAAAGGAGAGGGTGATGGCAGGTTTTATCACCATACCGCGCGGCGTGAGCGCCACCCCATAGCCAAGCTGATCCACATAGCTTACCGTGACCAGATCCTCATGACCATTCTTGATTAAGGTCTGGATGGTGCCCTGCGTTTTAGCATTCTCCAACAGCTCTTTTGTAAATAATTCCTGATGAAAATCCTTGACATTGGCATAGATCAGTTGTCCGTTGAGATCGAGGATCCCAAACTCCGTCTGATCGCTGAAGGTATACTGCTTTAACTTGTTGTTAAGCTGAATTTTCTGAGGATCGGCATAGGCAGGCTGCGGCAGGTCAAATTCAGCTGGAGTCTTTTTAAGAAAGACATAATGTCTGCCCTCTTTGTCCTTGGGCAGTTTATAGGCAAGATAAGCCTGTTTGGGAGTGAACAGGCAGGCAAAATGATCTGCATCGCCAAAATGCTCGTTGATATAGGTCAGTCCTGAGCCGTATTCAGCCTCATTGAGCTTGAATACCTTAGCGCAGCTTGAAAGACTGGTAATCTCCCCGGGGGCATAGAAGATGCCGCTCTGCTCTGAACCCTGCTGAAAATAGGCAAGTCCGAACAGGGAAACCGGTGCGTATTTAGGCTGACTGATTAAAGGATATAACTGAGTGGCCTGTCTGCGCACCGCCTCTAAATAAGCAGAGACTTTCTCAGCCGTGCTGACGGAAAAAGACACTACTTCAGGCTCCTGCAAGCCATGCAGCAGGAGATCTGCCACCACTTTCTGGTGATTATATTCAGTCTGAATCAACCTATTTTTTAATAGTGTTGCTGAGTAAGTGCACACAGCGGCACTGATACCGATACAGCTAATAGTGATCAGAACTCGGATTTTAGTACTGAGTTTCAAAATATTACCTAAAGCCTTAATTTTATTACTTATACATTGTTACTCAATTTTGCATAAATAGACCAAATATTCATCACAAATTTTAAAAAAATGCCTTTATTGATATGACCTTATCAACAAATGGTGCAGCTGTGCCTTAAGCCTGCACCGCTGAAAAAAGTCTAGTAAATGCTCAGAAGTTAAAGCAACTTATTGAAAAATATTTAAAACCTTAAAATGAACTTCTTCATTATGGCAACCGTTCTGCTTAGGGTGTCAAGCTGACGCATTTAAAGGTAAATTCTGACTGAAAGTCAGATGAATGTAAGCATAATCTAAGTCATTTTAGCCTAAACAGTGCCTCTCTTCACTTATTATTTGAGCTGTAAAACCTTTTTGATATTTTTTGCCCCTAAAAATTCGCCTGATCGGCATAAACTGACTACAATATATATAAAGGCTATATTGCATGGTTTATTTATATTCAATCGGGCGAATCTAGAGTTTCTGCAGCAGGTTAAAAGAAGAATGGTCTTAACTTACCTGTCATGGATGTGCCGACAGGAGGAATCGTGAGGTGCCTGCAGAAATAAACAACAGCATCTTATAATTAACGCTGATGAAGGCGTAGCTAACGTTTAAAGCAGTTTAAGCGTGAGAGGCTGTTTATTTTGTGTTTTATCAGATTGCTGATGCTTTGGTGAAAAAAGGAGTTCACAGGTATCAAGCATGCTTAGCTGCTGTGCGTTAAGGAGCAGTGCTGCGAAAGAACGCTAGGCTTGGTCAGTTTCTTAAAGTGCTGAAGATTACTGGATAATAAATCAATAATAAAGTGACGATGCTATGACCAAATCAATACTAATTAAAGGCTGTCTGTGTGCATTTGGCTGTGAAGCTCTGTGGGGGCTTGGCTATATTTTTACCAAGCAGGCTACTGCGGAGGCAAGTATCCTGAGCCTGTTAGGCTGGCGCTTTCTTATCGCTTTTATCCTGATGCATCTGCTGGTCTGGGCAGGCTTTCTTAAAATCAGACTTAAAAGCAAAAATCTAAAACCCCTCTGGCTTCTGGCCTTGTTTAATCCGGTGCTGTATTTTCTCGGTGAAACCATCGGCATCAGTGAAACGACCGCGTCAGAGAGCGGGGTGTTTATTGCCTGTATTCCCGTAGTCTGTCTTCTGGCCTCGACCTTCCTGCTGAACAAGAGACCTACGGTCATGCAGACAGTGGGCGTGCTCGTGACGCTCATGGGCGTACTGTGCACCGTCCTGTCAAAAGGCATGGCCTCAAGTCTGTCATCTGTGGGCTATGTTCTCTTGATGGTGGCCATTTTAAGCTATGCGCTCTATGAGGTGCAGGTCGTGAAGCTGCATAATTTTACGAGCATTGAGATCACCTATATCATGCTGCTGTCAGGGGCGGTCATCTTTGGCAGCCTGGCGCTGGGTGAAGCTCTAATCTCTGGTGAGCTCATGTCTTTTGTGCATCTGCCTTTTGTCAATTTCAGTTTCCTCACCGCCATCCTTTATCTGGCGATTTACAGCTCGATTCTGGCTTTCTTCCTCGCTAACGTGGCGCTATCCTCTATCGGTGTAAATCTTACCTCCACCTTTATTGGCGTATCGACACTCGTGGGAGTGTTTTCAGGAGTGCTCTATCTGCATGAAACCTTTACGCTCTGGCAGAGCCTGGGCGGTGCCTTAATTATCTTGGGGGTGTATATCGCGAATCATAAAACCAGAGTGGATGAGGACCCTGCGGATGACTCACAGAATCAGTCTAATAATCTCTCGATGCCATAAGATAGTTCAGGAACCTGAATAATCCTGTGGCATTAGTATTGAGATTATCTAGTGAACTACTCCGACTTGTAGAAGTCGGAGCTTCCTGCTTCAACCACTACTGCATTAGTTACGATGATACGCAACTCGATGTCTTACACAGTGTCCACAGGCGTTTAGTTAGGGCTATTCCATCCCTACTGTATATTTAG
>JAILLS010000009.1 GCA_024693025.1 Succinivibrio sp.
GGATAAGAACCTAAAAGCTTATAGAGTTGAACGATAAAATCTTTAGGTAAATTTGGATTAAATTCTAAATCTGGATCTGTGACAATATATAAGTCATCTTCAACATAATGTCTAAATTCTTCACAGTCCCATAACACTCTATGTCCATAGTTCTTTTTTAAAAAATGAACCTGATACTTTAAAGATCCTAAATAGTCAAGCAGCGGCTGATAGTCTGAATTATTATCAATAATATGAATGTTTGTTAAATTATATTTTTCAAGTACTGCAATTGTCTGCTGAACATAGCTAAGTCGATTATAGGAAATAATAAAGATAGGGACAGAATTCTGATCAAAAGATGACTCAACCTGAAAGTCTATTTTCTTGGTGCACAGTTTTTCTTCGATTAAAGATCTTAACTGTTTTCTTTTAGATTTACTGAATGGAAATCTCAACTCAGAATATAGCTTCATCATTCTGAGTTTGAAGTCGAGACTCTGATTTAGTTTAGAAATACTACTCATAGAATACTTTATCTACTGCTTTCTTGCTAGGTATTAAATTAACCAATGCTCTTATAAACATTATTGCTGTGCCTTATCCCATTTTATTTTCATCTTTAAGCCTAATAAACAGATCACATAATGTTTATGAAAATAATGGATAGAAAAGAGTCTTTGCCAGAAATTAAGATCTAAAAATTCAATGACGCCATATTTAATGGCAGCTTTTCTGTCATCTTTAAATATTTTGTCAAAGGATTTGGAACTCTTGGAAGTTAGACAGGTCAGATGTTTTAGATGCGCTCCAGAAATCTTATAATTTTGTCTGCCTGCCTCTATATTACGCACAAAAATAAAGTGGTCGCCATTGAAGATTTTCATGCACTCTGGGATCTCTACATAGTGTGATTTCTCCCCAAAGTAAGCAGATCCCCAATAATCCTGCATTTTATCTATCACGCTAAACTCAAGCTTACAGTCATCAGGATATTCGTTAAAAAATTCCTTTAAGGTATTTGTAGGGCATTCAATCCCCACCAGTCCCACCTGTTCATCTGCATGAGTGAGAAACTCTAACACCTGACCAAAGAAATTACGTGGAAAAATGATATCGTCGTTGAGTGTACCAAAGAACTTAAAGTCAGGATTGCTCAGCCTAATGCCTAAATTCCAGGCTGGATTGACAAACAGGTTTTCAGTTTGAACATATACCTTAACCTTGGTGAGATTGGTGTCAAAGCCCTTTCCTGAATTATCAATGATAATAATCTCACCTACACCTGCATCCTCATTGAGTTCGTTCAGAAGCTTGTTTAATACCTCAGTGTCCTTCTGCATGGTAGGAATGATTATCGAGAATAGATTTTGCATGTAATTTAACCTTGTGCGAACCTTAACCTGCTTTAGCAATGCCAGCTTTATCCCTTAGGATTATAAATTATCTAGATGCAAGAGCATAAGAATTAAATTTAAATCTATATGAATATTAAGTGACAGCATGAGAGGTGTCACAGCACAGCGCCAGGCAGCAGAATAAAAGAAGGGATTTCAAAGAAAAATAAGGCAGATCGGATAATGAAGATCTGCCTGCCGATTGCCGCTAGCAGCCTTATTTATCAAACCCCAGGGAATTGAGCACCCTCAGATCGTCTGACCAGCCAGATTTGATTTTGACAAAGAGCTTAAGAAAAACCTTGGTGTCGAGCATTCTTTCAATATCAAGACGTGCTTCGGTGCCGATTTTCTTAATGCGCGCCCCATCCTTGCCAATCAGAATTTTCTTCTGACCTTCCTTATCCACCAGGATGGCAGCATCAATTCTCACCGTCTCACCTTCAGCAAAATTCTCAATCTCTACGGTGGTGCTGTAAGGTATTTCATCGCCTAGCTGGCGCATAATCTTCTCACGGATAATCTCGGCTACAAGAAAGCGCTGAGATTTGTCGGTAATGCTGTCATCAGGGAAGTAGTGAGGACCTTCCTTTACGTATTTTCTGACCACCTGTCTGAGGCTGTCGAGATTCTGACCTTTAAGAGCAGAGATCGGCACCACGTCCTCAAAGTCGATGAGCGTCCGCAGCTTATCGATGATAGGCAGCAGATCTTCCTTATTCTTGACCTCATCAACCTTATTTAGAACCAGGACGACCGGGGCCTTGGCTTTTTTTATCTTCTTAAGCACCAGCTCATCATCGGTGCCCCAGTGCAGAGGATCAACGAGCATCAGGATCAGCTCTACATCACCCATTGAATCCGAGGCGGCTTTATTCATCAGCTTGTTGAGCTCATGCGCCTCCTTCGTATGCAGGCCTGGAGTGTCAACATACACAATCTGATAGGCCCCATCGGTTTCAACGCCCAGAATACGATTACGCGTGGTCTGCGGCTTACGGGAGGTGATTGAGACCTTCTGACCGATTAAATGGTTCATTAAGGTGGATTTGCCTACATTAGGCTTACCAATTAAGGCCACAAAACCAAAATAGCTCTGCTTTTCGCTGTTATCTTGCTGCACTGTAACTAACCTTTAAGTAATTAATCTGTTAATGCTTATGCGCGGCAGCCTTCTGCTGCAGATATTCAAGCGCCTTACCTGCTGCTTCCTGTTCGGCTTTGCGTTTGGAGGTACCCTTGCCCTGGAAATTAGGTACATTGTTAATCCTAACCTCCACGGTAAACTGCTGAGCGTTTTCCGCCCCCGTGATCTTAATGACCTCATAATCAGGCAAAGGCAGATGCTGAGACTGCAGTAACTCCTGCAGCACCGATTTATGATCCTTTTGCCCATCTCCTGGCTTGATATGTTCAAGACGGTCTTCAAACCAGCTTAACACCACTTTGCGCACCAGAGGGTAATTCTCATGCGAGTCGACAAACATCGCCCCTATGACTGACTCTACAGCATCAGCAATCATTGACTGCTTGCGATCTCCGCCGGTTTTGCGCTCGCCAGGCCCTAAGCGCAGGTTCTCGCCCAAATGAAAATCACGGGCAATTTCGGCCAAGGTGGTTTCACGCACCAGAGTGGAACGCATTCTAGTCAGGTCACCTTCAGGACAGTCCTTGAACTGATCAAAGAGCTGCTTGGCGATAATCACGCCTAAAATAGCATCGCCAATATACTCAAGGCGCTCATTATGATTTGGGCCAAAGCTGCGATGCGTCAAAGCCTGATTAAGTAAGTTAATGTCCTGAAAGGCATAACCGATTTTGGTTTCAATCTGCTGCAGAGCTAGGACATTGACTCTATCTGCCTCACTCATTTAATGCCCCCTAAACGATTAAATCTGATCCCACTTGGGAACCAATCTGGCAGCATGCTGTCTTCCGGACGGTCAAAATCAAAGGATAGCCAGATGCCCACTGCCTTGCCGACCACATTCTCAAACGGAACGAAGCCCCAGAATCTGCTGTCTCTGCTGTTGTCGCGATTATCACCCATCGCAAAATAGGCATTCTCAGGAACTTCCCAGACGTCGAGATCTTTGCCTTCCTGACGATAATGATAGGACAGCATTTCACGTGCATTTGGATTGATCATGATCTCGTGTTCATAGCCAAGCAGATCCTCACTGAGCACATCGATGCTCTCCTCAAAGGAAAGACCCGTATGCTTGACTATCCCAATCTTGCGCTGCTTTGCCTCAGTGGTGGAGGTCTCTTTTGCTCCGCGCGGCAGGATATAAAGATGCTTATTGTTATAGATCACAAGATCTCCTGGCTCGCCAACCACCCGCTTAATATAATCCTGACTTGGGTCTTCAGGATACTTAAAGACGATGATATCGCCTCTTTTCGGCGTACCTGTGGCAAGCAGCGGTGTATTGGTAACCGGCTCCCTGAAGGCATAATTCCACTTGGTAACGGCGATAAAGTCGCCTGCATACAGGGTCGGCATCATCGACCCTGAAGGAATTCTGAAAGGTTCCACCACAAAGGAGCGCAGCAGAAAGACGGCGAGGATAATAAAAAACAGCGAGCCGGTCTGACCTACTACGCCCACAGGCTCTAAAGCCTCCTTGAGCTCTTTTTTGCTCACCGCAGGAGTTTTGGCCTTAAGCTCGGCATGCTTCTGCAGACGGGCAGGTCTATGCTTTTTGAAATCATAAAACCAGCAGATCCCAGAGACCACTGTAGCTATCAGTAAAAATAATGAAAAAGAATTCATCTTGATCTTCCTCTTGAGGAGATGGTTTCTCCCTATTCCTTACCTACCTTGAGAATCGCTAAGAAAGCATCCTGCGGTACTTCTACCTTACCTAACTGTTTCATGCGCTTCTTGCCGGCCTTCTGCTTCTCAAGCAGCTTGCGCTTACGGGTAATGTCACCGCCGTAGCACTTGGCCAGCACATCCTTGCGCAGCGCCTTGACCGTGCATCTTGCAATAATCTGTCCCCCGATGGCAGCCTGAATGGCAATATCAAACATCTGCCGCGGGATAAGCTCCTTCATTTTTTCCACGAGAGCGCGGCCCCGAGACTGAGCCACACTGCGATGCAGAATGAGCGCCAGGGCATCCACCCGTTCTCCGGCGATGAGCACGTCAAGACGGATGAGATCATCCCGGTTAAAGCGCTTGAAGCTGTAATCCAGAGAGGCATAGCCGCGGGATGCTGACTTTAAGCGGTCAAAGAAATCCAGTACGACCTCGGACATCGGCAGTTCATAGGTTAACGCCACCTGATCGCCATGATAGACCATATTGGTCTGAATACCGCGCTTTTCCTGACAGAGCGTCATTATGGCGCCGACATAGTCGACCGGCATCAGCATCCGGCATTCCGCAATCGGCTCTCTTATCTCGCTGATATTGCTGACCGGCGGCAGGTTGGCAGGACTGTCGATATGCACTACCTCTCCTGAGGTGAGCATGACCTCATAGACTACCGTTGGAGCAGTCGTAATCAGATTCAGATTGTATTCACGCTCCAGCCGCTCCTGGATAATCTCCATGTGCAGCATGCCTAAGAAGCCGACTCTGAAGCCAAAGCCTAAGGCCTTTGAATTCTCAGGTTCAAAGAACAGCGAGGCATCATTGAGGGACAGCTTGTCCAGCGCATCTCTGAAGGCATTATAGTCATCGGTGTCAACCGGGAACATGCCGGCATAAACCTGAGGCTTCACCTTCTGAAAGCCTGGCAGGGCCTCTGTACAGCTGTTCTTGGCATTGGTGATGGTGTCACCTACCGGAGCACCATGAATGGTCTTGATATCACAGACCACCCAGCCTACTTCACCACAGTGCAGGGCCGGCACATCCACGCGCTTAGGAGTAGAGATACCTAATTTTTCGACATCCCAGGTATGCCCTGAGGACATCACCTTGATTTTATCGCCCTTGCGCAGCGTGCCGTTCTTGACTCTGACTAAGGCTACTACACCGAGGTAATCATCGAAGTAGGAATCGATGATCAGAGCCTGCAGGGGACCTTCAGGATCACCTTTTGGTGCAGGAATGCTGGTGACAATGCGCTCTAGCACCTCATTGACTCCCACACCCGTTTTGGCGCTGCAACAGCAGGCATCCTGAGCCTCAATGCCGATGAGATCCTCAATCTCAGCGATCACCTTCTTAGGATCAGCGGAGGGCAGATCAATTTTATTGAGCACCGGAATGACTTCGAGATTAAGATCGATGGCCTGATAGCAGTTAGCCAGGGTCTGCGCCTCTACGCCCTGGGTGGCATCCACCACGAGCAGAGCTCCTTCACAGGCAAACAGCGAGCGGGATACCTCGTAGGAGAAGTCGACATGACCTGGGGTATCAATAAAGTTAAGCTCATAGGTCTGTCCATCCCTGGCCTTATATTTTAAGGTCACGGCCTGAGCCTTGATGGTAATGCCGCGCTCACGCTCAATATCCATATTATCGAGAACCTGAGCGGTCATCTCGCGTTCTGACAGACCTCCGCAGTTCTGAATAAAGCGATCCGATAAAGTCGATTTGCCGTGATCAATATGGGCGATCACCGAAAAATTGCGAACTTTACTTGCATCATAGCTATCTGACATGTTCTGAGTATCCTGTATCCTTGCTCTCTGCCTAGGCACGGCTAATTAACTTTGGCGAAAAAATCCGCTGTATTCTGCTGCTTTGCTTAAAGAAGGTGCCGAAGTGCTAAGAGGTAACGCTAAAATTCTATATACGGCGTCTTTTATAGCAGATTTAAGCTGTTTTTTCAAAGAAAATCTCAGTACAGCTGACCATAATTTATGGGGAGGAGTGACCTCGCTGCACTGAGTGTCTATTTTAGCCTAAATACGACCTGTCTGAATTAGCGTCTGCCATCTAAGGCACCTAATACATATTCAGCTAAAACCAGGGGAACTTCACCGACTACGGCATATTCAAAGGCACCGTATTCCTTGCGGTAAACCGAGAGGGTATTGTTGCGGATCTGAGGAAACATCAGCGTGGTTTTATGGGTTTTATAGACTCTGAAATCATTCAGCCCATCAGTAAACATCTGAAAATAATTCTTGTTGCCATGCTGATCCTGCATGACTCCCTGATCGACGAGCCTGAAGCACTGCGGCATGCGCAGCTCTTTCCAGATCTGCTTGGCGGCATCTTTGGTAGCGACTAAGGTGTGGTCTGCATTTTTTTTGCTACCCTCGCCTGCTGACTGCTCCTGAGCCCCCGGGGCAATCATATTGCCATTCTGCTCCTGTGGCTCGGCATTCTTGGCAAGATAGTCAAACACGTCTTCTATAAATTTCAGAGAACCTGCCTTAACCGCAGAAAAAGCCGATACACTCAGGCGCAGCACGGTAGCCCCGCCCGGAGCATTGACGACCAGTTCAATCGGCAGATTGGTGTTCTCATCGCTGGCTATCACATAGGAGTAACGCAGATCATCTATAGGGGAGAGGCGCATGATATTGGTGCGATGACCGGCGATTCTGGCCCGCCCGGTCAGCACGCAGCTATAATTGTTCAGCACCGTACTTTCCGACATCAGCTTGTCATAGATTAAGGTGGGATGCCAGGTCAGAGGCCCATAGACGTTCTTGTCCCGATTAAAATCCAAACCGCGTCCGTCTGTTATTGCATAGCCCTGAATCTCTCCATTTAAATCCTGCCAGACCGACAGCGGACTTGCGCCCTCCACACTGTGCGTATAGAGAAAGGTGTTGACGCCTTTGGCATTGCCTGAAACCACGGTCATCGCAAAAGAATTATGCGATACCGCACGCTGTGTGGCCTGCAGCAGCTGCGCGCAGTCAAGCGCCAGAGCCGTCCTGTGGAAAAACAACAAAACCGCAGCGCCTAACACTGCGCTTGCGGTTTTTTTAAAAGCTAGCATTTTTGTATAGATTTTCTATTATTTAGAGGCAATGTTAATTACATACCCGCGAACATAATTATTGATCTTGTCAATCTCAGCACGCTGCTTTTGCTCAACCTTGTCATCACTGTCGGCAGGACGTCCTTCAGCTGAAGGATTCTTGTCATTCTCGAGGCGAATGATGCTTTCGGCATTTGAACTCTGGTAGCTGGCCAGATTAACCCCCTCAATTGGACCAAGAGGAGCGGAGCTTGCTTGAGTTAAGGTATAGTCATCCTGAGCATTCCAGGTCTGTACCCCGACCACTGTCACGATAGCCACTGAAGCGGCAACCGCAATCTGTCCTAAGGCAAAGGCAAACTTCTTAGACAGAGTCTTAAAGCTGAACTTAATTTCTGGAGCTTTATTAACTTCAACTTGATCGACTACTCTCGGAGCTGGTTCCTCTGCAATCTTAGCGGCAATGCTGTCTGCAAAAGTCAAGTTCGTAGTTTTTGGAAGTTCATTTCTTAAAGAGGCACCAATTAAGGACCAATTTTTGAGATGAGACACGGCTTCTTTATTCAAAGCTACGTCTTTGGCAAATGAATCCTCATTGTCCAAAGCAGCAGATATCTGCTCTAAATCAAGATCTGTGCGTGTTGATTTAACCATGTTGCGGTCTCCATTAACCACTAAGCAGTCAAAGATGCCATCTGTTTTTCAACATACTCTCTAGCTCTGAAGATTCTAGACCTTACTGTACCCACAGGTATCTTCATCACTACAGCGATGTCATCGTAGGACATGCCCTCAACTTCCCGAAGCAGCAACGCCTGTTTCTGATCTTCCGGCAAGTTCTGTATCGCCTTCTGAATTACCGCTTGTAATTCTTCAGACTCAATAATTCTGTCCGGCGTATCTTTAGAGGTTAGAACGCCTTCACTATCTTTGTAATCAAAATCTTCAGCATCCACATCAAGTGCACCCTGATATTTCTGATTACTCTCCAAATAAGTTTTGGCAGCATTCACCGCGATGCGATATAACCAGGTATAGAACGAACTGTCACCTCTAAAATTGCCAATCGATCTATAAGCTTTGATAAAAGCTTCCTGAGCCACATCGTTTGCATCCGCATTATTAGGAATAAATTTTAAAATTACCTGAATAATTTTATGTTGATATTTAATAACTAATAAATTGTATGCATTCTTATCGCCAGCTTGGATCTGTCTTACAATTTCAACATCAGACGAAGCTGCGTTTAAATTGTTAAGTTCATCCATACTGCTTCCCTTATTTACTGCTTTGACTGCAGAGCGTGTAAAAAGTTCCCTAAAAATTAAAAAAAATTATCGATGCCTATTTTCAAGGCAAATTTAAAGCCTGTCAAATCTGGCCAGCCGCCTGCTTTAAAACAGCGTAAATTCATCTTCAATAAGATCAAGCCCCGGCCCTTCAGCTTTAGCCTCAGGCTTTGGTGCGCCAACCACCTCAAGCTCATCCACTCTCTGGAAGCCCCGCGGCAGAGATTCACCGCTCTTGGCTCTGTTGCTGAGCTTATTGCACACTTCATCATAGCTTAAGGTCAGGTTGCGTTTGCCGGCATGGATAATCAGCTTGCTGCCAGGAGGGATCACCGCAAGGGCGGCAATACCGTCGGCTCCTATGGCAAGCTTGGCTCCGTTGATACCCATCAGCTTATTCCCCTTGCCATGCCCAAGCTGCGGCAGTTCTTCGGCCTTAAAAATCAGCAGTTTTCCCTGCTTACTGGCGACCGCTAAAAAGTCAGTCTCAAGTGACTCGACCAGCTGCGGTTTTAAAATCTGAGCATCCTCATCCAGATTGATGAGCGCTTTGCCGGCTTTCATTCTGGTAGTCAGATCGGCTGCTGCCACAATAAAACCGTAGCCCTTTGAAGAGCACAGCACATAGCGCTCCTCGCCGCGGCTGATGATCACATGACTGATCTGCTCATTGGCATTGAGCGTCAGCTTCGAGGAAATCGGCTCTCCCTGGCCACGGGCCGAAGGCAGTTCGCTGATCGCACAGGAATAGAGCCGGCCTAAGTTGGAAATAAAGGAGACCCATTCATTCGAACGGCCGTAGGCCTTGTAGAAGAACTCATCGCCGCTGCGGTAGGTCAGGCTTTCGGCCTTGATGTCCTGTCCCGTGGCAGCACGGATCCAGCCCATCTTAGAGAGGATCACGGTCACAGGAGTACTTGGTATAAGCTCGGTATCGGCACTGACTTTGGCTGCTGCATGCTCAACGAGCGCACAGCGCCGCTCATCCCCGTAGAGCTTGGCATCCTGCAGAATCTCTTTTTTAATAAAGGTCTTAAGCTTAGCCTCAGAGTGCAGCAGACTTTCAATTTTATTCTTCTCATCAACTAGCTTATCCTGCTCAGCCTTAAGCTTGAGCTCCTCTAAGCGGGCAAGCTGTCTTAACTTGGTTTCAAGAATATAATCTGCCTGAACCTCATCGAGCTTAAAGCGGGCCATCAGCTCGGCCTTAGGGTGCTCGGAGGTCCGAATAATTCTGATCACCTCATCGAGATTCAAAAACACGATCTGCAGCGCTTCGAGCAGATGGAGCCGTGAGTTTATCGCCTCCAGACGATGATTGAGCCGTCTTACCACACAGGTGGTCTTAAAGGTCAGCCACTCGGAGAGGATCGTTTTCAGATCCTTGACCATCGGCTTGCCGTCTAAACCTAAAATATTCAGATTGACCCGATAGCTGTTCTCAAGCGAGGTCAGGGAGAACAGCTGCTCCATCAGTTCATCCGGGTCAACCCGCTTGGATTTTGGCACAATGATGATACGGCAGGGATCGTTATGATCCGAAGCATTGATAATGTCATCGACGAGCGGCAGCTTCTTCTGCAGCATCAGATCTGAGATCTGCTTTTCAATCTCGCCGCCTGACACCTGATAAGGCAGTGCCTTGATGACAATCCCCTCGCTCTCCTGCTGATAGACCGCCCGCTGTCTGATACTGCCCCGTCCCTGCGTGTAGATCTCCAGCATTTCAGCGCGTGAGGTGGTAATTTCCGCCCCGTTCGGATAATCAGGGCCCTGAATAAACTCCAGCAGATCCTGTACGCTGGCCTCGGCATGATCGATTAGATACACCAGCGCCTGCACCACCTCGTTGAGATTGTGCGGCGGGATATCGGTGGCCATGCCCACGGCAATGCCGGTGGTACCGTTGAGCAGAATATTAGGCAGCCGCGCCGGCAGGGCTTTAGGCTCCTCGAGCGTGCCGTCAAAGTTAGGCAGCCAGTCTACGCAGCCGGTGTTCAGATCCTGCAGCAGTACCTCCGCATAGGGAGCCAGACGTGATTCCGTATAACGCATGGCCGCAAAGGATTTAGGATCTTCAGCATCACCCCAGTTGCCCTGTCCGTCTATGAGCGGATAGCGATAGGAAAAAGGCTGAGCCATCAGCACCATGGCTTCATAACAGGCTGAATCACCGTGCGGATGATACTTACCGAGCACATCACCTACGGTGCGGGCAGATTTGACATGCTTTGACTTAGGCGTGATGCCAAGCTTTGCCATGGCATACACAATTCTGCGCTGCACCGGCTTCATACCGTCAGTCACCGAAGGCAGAGCACGATCGCGGATCACATTCATCGAATAGTTTAAATAGGCTTCCTCAGCAAATGCCTTAAGCTGCATCAGCTCAACGCCTTCTAAACTTCTCTGCTGTTTAGCCTTTGTCTCGTCTGTGCTTTTCTCAACCATTATTTTTTCCGTGTTGCAAAACTTTCTGTCCAAACCTATGCTATGCTCAAACAGATAAATTGAATAAATCAGAATTATAAAATATTTAAGCAAAAAAAATCTGCCATTTATAAGGTAAAAATCAAGTAAAAAGTTATGCTGACTAATTTTTTATCCTCTGCACACGCCAGGCTACAGGCAAGATTATCGGGTTTTGGTTTAAAGCGGTGTCTTGGATTTCTAACCCTGCTCCTCTCTATTTGCTCTGGTGGCTTTTCTGTCTCAGCCGAGGAGTACAGACCCCTGCCGCTTGAGCTGCTCTCAAGTGCCATTACCTCAGAGATTGTCTATGACGAGGAATTTGACTATCAGAAGCTGGGTAAATTCAGCAATCTGGATCTGATGCCCAAGCACAGCTTCTACAAAAAGAATCTGGTCGACCTGGTGATTGTCAACAAACGCTCCCATCAGATGCTGCTCTTAAAAAACGATCAGGTGGTCAAAAAATACTGGATTGCCCTGTCTAACCGCCCTCAGGGAGCAAAGGAATATGAAGGGGATAAACGCACCCCTGAAGGTACTTACACGCTCGACTATATCAAGGAAAAATCACGCTTTTATAAAGCCTTTCATATTTCCTATCCTAATCAGGAGGACATTCGGCATGCCCGCAGTCTAGGACGCAGACCGGGCGGCATGATCATGGTGCATGGTCAGCCTGCCTCCAAATCTGAATATCATGATGCGCTGCAGCGCTCAGACTGGACCAATGGCTGCATTGCCCTCTTAAATCCTGAAATGGATGAATTTATCTCTTTAGTCGATGTAGGTACCCCTATTCAGATCAATCCCTAGTCAGCACTCTAGTGAGGAATCGTCATGCGCTTAAGTCTTCTGTATAAACCGCTGCTCAATGCCTTAAGATTCAAGCTGGCCAGATGGCGTTATGATTATGCGGGTAAGCCTCTGCCGCAGGGAAAATTCTCTTTTGCAAAGCTCAGACACGTGGTGCTTGTCAAGTCCGATGGCAAGCTGGGCGATACCCAGATTATCTCGCTGTTTATCGATGTGCTAAAGCGCAGCTGCCCACAGCTTAAGCTGTCCGTGCTCTGTCCTGTGAGCATGCGGGACATCTATGCGGATATTCTCAAGGTCAATGTGCTCGAGGTTAAAAAAAGACCTAGCTTTGCCGAGCTGCGCGATATTGTCTCAAGGCTTGAAGCACTCGCTCCGGTCGATATGCTGATCTCCACCGAGCGGCTGATGCGCCCTCGGGATCTGTATCTGGCGTTTCTGTGTAAACCAGAGGTTCTGGTAGGCATGGATGCTAAGGTCAGATGCATCAACTATCAGCTGGTAGGCTCTGATGAGGATTTTAAACAGCATATCCTCTGCTATTTTCTCGACCTGCTCAAAGCAGGCGGCCTTGAGCCTCGGGAGTATGGATATCACAAACTCTTTAGAGACGCTGAGCTGCAGTATGCCAAGAAGCTCTTTGCCGGAGCTGAGGCCATCGGCATTCTGCCCTTTGGGGCTGCGGCTGACAAACGCCTCTCCTATGAGACCATTCTCTCCATCTGCCGCTATCTGCAGAGCCATACCAGCCTGACCCTCGTGCCTCTGCTGACTGCTGCTGAGGAGGAGACCCTCTCAAGGCTTAAAGCTGATCTTGATCCGCAGCGCCTGCTGCTCCTGCCTAAGCTGAGCATCCCAGAGTTTGCTGCCTGTATTGCCTGTCTTAAAGCGCTGGTCAGTGTGGACACCGCAGGCGTACACCTTGCTGTAGCAGCCGGGATACCGGTGCTTGGTCTGTATCAGGGCTTTGGCACAGAGGCGATTTTATGGCAGCCAGGACCGCTTGCCACTCAGAATTCCGTGCTGTTTAGAGAATCAGGCAAGGTCATCAGCGCGATCAGCTATGCTGCGCTTGAGCCTGAGCTTGAAAAATTCGTGCAGGGACTATAAAAAAAATCTCCTGAGGTTTAGGTGACCTGAGGAGATTTCCTGTCTAATGATTTACATCTAAATCGGCTGGAGGCCAGTTATCTAACCTCATGCCTAAAGCTAGACCTCTGTCTGCGAGCACATCCTTGATTTCAGTTAAGGACTTCTTGCCAAGATTTGGCGTCTTTAACAATTCAACCTCAGTACGCTGCACGAGATCGCCAATATATTTGATACCTTCAGTCTTCAGACAGTTAGCTGAACGCACTGTCAGCTCCAGATCTTCGACCGGAGAGAGCAGCTTAGGATCAATGAGCGGTCTGAACGAAGCGTCTTCAGTCGGCTCTACACTGTTGCGAATGTCAATGAAGGCATTGAGCTGGTCCGCAAAAATGGTAGCTGCCACGGAAATGGCAGTCTTAGCTTCAATAGTGCCGTTGGTCTGGACATCTAAGATCAATTGCTCTTTACCAGCATGCTCACCCTCACATGGGGCAGTGTGCACTGCGACATTCAAGACTGGGCAGTATGATGCATCGATGAGCAGACGACCGATGAAACGATCTTCCTTACCTTCGACGACTGGATGTGAAGTGGTTGGAACATAGCCCCTACCTCTGGTCACATGCAGATGCATATTGAGCACTGTCTTAGGATCGGTAATATGGCAAATCACCAATTCAGGATTTTTGATCTCCACCCCTGCAGGACAGACAATATCTGCCGCAGTGACAGGACCAACACCAGTCTTAGTCAGAATTAACTCACGATTGTTATGGATCGAGGAGTCAATCATTACAGCGACTTCTTTGAGGTTTAATAAAACCAGCAGAATATCCTCTTGAATGCCTTCCATCGCGCTGTATTCATGCACTACGCCATCAATTTCAGCTGCAGTAATTGCATAGCCGGGAATGGATGACAGCATGATTCTGCGCAGAGCGGTACCCACAATCTGGGCATACTGAGGCTCAAAAGGCTCTAAGACTACTCTTGACACATTACGTGAAAGTTCAGTGATATCTCTGATGTTTGGCAACTGATTAGATATATTCTGATCCAAGATCTTTTCCTCTCACTATAAAAGAGTACAGGGCAGGCCGAACCTGCCCCGAGTGATTAGGCTTCAGCTGATGCTTCTGCCTGATCGGCGGACTCAGCCTGCTGAGGACGATCCACCAACATGATGTAAGCCATCTGAGCTTTGTCGCCGTCACGCAGACCGCACTTTAAGATACGGGTATACCCGCCCTTACGCTCTGCTGAAAGCTTGCCCACGACGTTGAAAAGCTTAGCAACAATGGCATCATCACGCAGCACTGCGAAAGCCTGACGACGATGAGCCACAGAATCTACCTTAGCCAGAGTGATCAGAGGCTCTGCAAAGCGGCGTAATTCCTTAGCCTTAGGCAGAGTGGTTTTGATCACTTCATATTTTAATAAAGCGCGTGCCAAATTGCGGTACAGAGCAGCACGATGTGCAGCAGTACGACCCAAATGACGGCCACTTAAACGATGACGCATATCCTTATTCCTTTAAAATTTAATTCTTAGGTGTTCTTGCGGCAAGTGATGCAGGAGGCCAGTTTGCCACCCGCATACCTAGAGCTAAACCACGCTGAGCTAAAACATCCTTGATCTCGGTTAAAGACTTCTTACCAAGGTTCGGAGTCTTCAACAGCTCGACCTCGGTCTTCTGCACCAAATCACCGATATAGGTGATGTTCTCACCCTTCAGGCAGTTAGCTGAACGGACCGTCAGCTCCAGATCATCGACACTCTGCATCAGCACAGGATCAGGCATCGGAGGAGCAGTAGGCGCCAAGGTATGTTCAGTTAATTCTTCCTTGTTGATAATGTTGCCTAAACTCTTGCAGAGTAAATCTGCAGCGTTCTTCAGCACCGTATCAGGAGATAATGAACCATTAGTCTCAACGTCAACTACCAGGCGGTCTAAATCAGTACGCTGTTCGACACGGGCAGATTCTACCTCGTATACGAAACGTCTAACTGCGGAGAAATTAGCATCAAGCAGGATCTCGTCCCCCGACTGCGCCGGTAAATGGTCGCTGTCGGTTGCTAGGACCGTGCCTTTGCCTGACACTACACGTAATTTAAGCTTTAAGCTAGCTTGTGCGCCTTTTAAGGTGCACAGGTGAGCATGCGGATTACAGATGGTAATACCCTGCGGGCACTCCAGATCTGACGCTCTCACTTCGCTCTCACCATGGCGCTCAACCGTAAGATAAACAGGCTCTGTAAGCTCAGTCTCAGAATACAGAGGAACACTCTTTAAGTTCAGCATCAGTTCAGGGATGCTTTCCTCAAGATCTTCTTTGACCCCATAGCGGTCCTTTACTCCCTCAATGCTGAAGGCATCGATAGCAATGCCCTGCATAGTCTTAAGTAAAATTCCGCTAAGAGCAACGCCTAAGGTATATCCAAACCCGCGCTCTAATGGTTCTAAGACCATGCGTGCGTGGTTTTCGCCTAAATCTAGATAATCCACAGGCTTTGGCTTTAAAAGTTCGTTCACAGACACTTAAGAGCCCTCATCTACGAAAATATTCACTTTCCATTAAAAATATAGTTTCTACCCTGCTTAGTGGTTAGCACTCAGATTACTTTGAGTACAACTCAACAATCAGCTGTTCCTGAATGTCGGCAGGCAGATCTATTCTTTCAGGTTTCTGCTTAAAGGTACCCTTCATCGCGTCAACATCGACATCGATCCAGGTAGGTCTTAAAGCACGCTGGCTGGAAATGTCCAGAGCAGCCTTGATACGGGTCTGCTTCTTGGCCTTTTCACGCACAGCAATCACGTCGGATGGCTGAACCTGATAAGATGGAATATTTACAATGTGATCGTTTACAGTGATAGCCTTGTGGCTGACCAGCTGTCTGGCTTCCATACGTGTTGAACCAAAGCCCATACGATAGACTACATTGTCAAGACGGCTCTCCAGCAGCTGTAACAGGTTTTCACCGGTGTTACCCTGCATACGGGCAGCTTTCTTGTAGTAATTACGGAACTGACGCTCTAACACGCCATAAATTCTGCGTACTTTCTGCTTTTCACGCAACTGCATACCATAGTCAGACAGACGTGCTTTGTTAGCACCATGCTGACCTGGAGCCTGCTCGAGGCGGTTTCTGCACTTGGAATCGATTGCACGCACTCCAGACTTTAAAAATAAGTCCACACCCTCGCGGCGACTTAGTTTTAGAGCTGGACCTGTGTATTTAGCCATTTATCTTTCTCCAAAAACAAAACTACGAAGGTTACACACGGCGCTTTTTAGGCGGACGGCAACCATTGTGTGGAATAGGGGTAACATCAGTGATGTTGGTGATCTTGTAACCCTGTGCATTTAAAGCACGGATTGAAGACTCACGCCCTGGACCTGGACCCTTGACTAAGACTTCCAGATTCTTAACGCCATATTCTTTAGCAGCTTCACCAGCACGCTCAGCAGCCACCTGGGCAGCATAAGGAGTGCTCTTACGTGAACCACGGAAACCTGAACCGCCAGCGGTTGCCCATGACAGGACATTACCCTGATGGTCAGAGATGGTCACGATGGTATTGTTAAAGGAAGCGTGAATATGTGCGACTCCATCAGCAACTTGTTTTTTGGAGCGTTTACCGCGTGATCTTACAGCTGGGGCTGATGCAGCAGTCTTTTCTGCTGCAGCAGGAGCTGCAGGAGCAGCAGTCTCAACATTTTTTACTTCTTCAGTCATGAATTATCTCCTACTTCTTCACA
This sequence comes from Succinivibrio sp., assembly GCA_024693025.1. GTDB lineage: Bacteria > Pseudomonadota > Gammaproteobacteria > Enterobacterales > Succinivibrionaceae > Succinivibrio. Next base: position 16,704 of record JAILLS010000009.1, read on the forward strand.
CTCTTGCGCGGACCCTTGCGAGTACGAGCATTGGTCTTAGTACGCTGACCGCGAACTGGAAGTCCGCGACGGTGACGCATACCACGGTAGGTTCCTAAATCCATGAGACGTTTAATATTCATGGAGATCTCACGACGCAGATCACCTTCCACGGTGAACTTGGAAACTTCCTGACGAATCTTTTCGACTGAAGCTTCATCGAGATCTTTGAACTTGGTAAGTGGGTTGACCGAACAGGCTGACAGGATCTGTGCAGCACGAGTTGGACCAATCCCGAAGATTGACTGCAGAGCAATCAAAGCGATCTTCTGATCAGGCACATTAATGCCGGCTATACGGGCCACTATCCTTCTCCTTGAAGAGTTTTAATTTAACCTTGGCTGTCGCAAAGCCCGTTAGGATACGCGACAACCGTCTATAGTGCACTTAAGCAGCTTATGTTTCACAAACAGTTAGTTTGCTGTGAAACTCAAATATTCTAAATGAAAGGATTTCTAAAAGCAAGCAGTTTTCTAAGCTATGTGTACACAAATCCTATGCGCGAGCTGTGAGCATAAAAAAACGCCCCGGACCACTAGATCTGGAGCGTTTAGACTGTCTTTTTCAATTACACAAACTAGCCCTGACGCTGTTTATGTTTAGGATTATCGCAGATAATGCGGACTACACCGTGACGACGGACCACTTTGCAGTTACGGCACATCTTCTTAACTGAAGCACCAACTTTCATTTTTTTCTCCAAAGTTCCAAATTAACGACCATAAGTCTTTAAATTTGCCTTACGCATGATATCACCATATTGCTGATTCATCATATGACTCTGCAGCTGAGCGACGAAATCCATGCATACCACCACAATAATCAGTAATGATGTACCACCGAAGTAGAACTGTACATTAAACCAGTTCATCAGCAGCTGTGGGATTAAGCAAACTAAAACCATATATAAAGAACCTGATAGGGTTAAACGAGTCATAACCTTATCGATAAAACGAGCTGTCTGCTCACCTGGACGAATACCAGGGATAAAGGCTCCGCTCTTCTTTAGGTTATCTGCTACTTCACGCGGATTAAAGACCAGCGCGGTGTAGAAGAACGTAAAGAACACAATAGCCACAGCATAAGTCAGCTCATACAGAGGCTGGCCTGGCTGCAGGAACAAGGAAATCTCCTGCAGTACTGAAGCGACTGCAGAATCACCCTGACCAAACCATGAAACCACTGTGCCTGGGAACAGAATGATCGATGAAGCAAAGATTGCCGGGATCACACCAGACATATTGATCTTCATAGGCAAGGTTGAACGCGGCTGAGAGTAAATGCGGTTGCCCATCTGACGTTTGGCATAATCTATGACGATTCTGCGCTGACCACGTTCTACGAATACCACGAAGAACGTCACGCCGATGACCACTAACCCGATTATCAGCAAGGCAATGGTGGACAGATCTCCCTGACGGGACTGTTCAAAGGTCCTTGCTAAGGCCGACGGCAGTCCGGCTACGATACCGGCGAAAATGATAAGCGATATACCATTGCCGATCCCTCGTTCCGTAATCTGCTCACCGAGCCACATCAGCAGCATTGTACCTGTGACTAAAGATACGGTAGTAACAAAATAAAAACCGAACCCAGGGTTGGCCACCAAGCCAGGCATCATGTTAGGAATACCTGTGGCAATACCGACCGCCTGCAGGGCAGCTAAGAATAAAGTCAGAACACGGGTATACTGGGTCATCTTGCGACGTCCGGACTCGCCTTCCTTCTTCAGCTCAGCCAGGTTCTTATTTAAAACACCTAAAAGTTGAATAATAATGGCCGCGGAAATATACGGCATGATTCCGAGGGCTAACACTGAGGCACGCTCGAGAGCGCCTCCGGAGAACATGTTGAACATTCCCAAGATGGTTCCGCTCTGTTCGTCGAAAACCCTCTGCAAAACGTCGGCATTAACACCTGGCACAGGCACATATGAGCCTAGTCTAAAAGTGACCAGACCAATGAGCACAAACAGCAGACGACTCTTAAGCTCTGAGGAGCCTTTGCTCGTGCTGCTTTTTTCGGCCATCTCCCGACTTTTGTCAAATAGTGATTTTCTCACCATGCAAAACCTCTTAATAACATACAGGGCGTGTTGCCACGCCCAATCCTTAATTTACTTTAACGAGCCTTTTTCTGAGCTTTCTGTTCAGCAGTCTTCTTGGCTGGCTTCTTGATGCCTTCGGCATTCAGTTTATCCAGTCTAGCCTGCTGCTTGAGCTTAGATCTTCTTAAAGACTCATCACGGCGAGTTTTAGCAGCCACAGTATATTCCGCTTCCTCAACGCTGCCGCCTAAGGCTTCAATTGCAGCTTTTGCTCCGCGGGTTACTGCCAGGCCTTTAAGTGTAACTTTCTTAGAGAAATTAGGTACCTTAGAAAGTACAACTTTAACAAACTTAATCTTTTTGGTGATTAAGCGTGCTGCTAATAAAGCCTTCATATCGATCACGTCGCCTTCAACACGACCGAGATCATTGAGTTTCACTTCAGCAGTCAATTCTGCCTTCTGTGACCAGAAACCGAATTTTGGTAATCTGATCTTCATTGGCATCTGGCCGCCTTCGAAACCAGGACGCTTGTGGGCGCTCTTACGTGCACCTGAACCTTTAACACCACGACCGCAGGTTTTACCTAAACCTGAACCAATACCACGTCCTACACGGACATGTTTACGGTGTGAACCGGCCCCGGGCTGTAAACTATCAAGACGCATTTCTACTCCTCGACCTTAACCATGTAGCTAACTTGTTTAATCATACCGCGTACAGATGGAGTATCTTCCAACTCAACTGTATGGCGGATGCGACGCAGACCCAGACCCTTCATGGTAGCAATATGCTTCGGCAGACGGCCGATAGTGCTTTTAACCTGGGTAACTTTGATGGTTTTCTTCTCAGCCATTTTTTACTCCAGAATTTCTTTGACGGACAGACCGCGTTTAGCAGCAACCACCTCAGGAGTACGCATGGAAGCTAATGCTGCCACGGTAGCGCGTACCACGTTGATTGGGTTGGTGGAGCCATATGCCTTAGCCAGCACATTGCGCACACCTGCTACTTCCAAAACGGCACGCATAGCACCGCCGGCGATAATACCAGTACCTTCGGAAGCAGGCTGCATATAAACCTTAGAACCAGAATGCTCACCTTTAACAGCGTGGAACAGGGTACCATTGTTCAGGGTAATACCTGAATTGACGTTACGTCTGGCCTGCTCAATAGCTTTCTGGATAGCAGCAGGAACTTCACCTGCCTTGCCATAACCAAAGCCTACGCGACCTTTGCCATCACCAACTACAGTCAGAGCGGTGAAGGAGAAGATACGACCACCTTTTACTACTTTAGCGACACGGTTAACGGCCACTAACTTTTCTTGCAGCTCGCCTGCTTGAGTTTCATCTTTGTGTTGCATTTCACACTCCTAGAACTTAAGCCCAGCTTCACGGGCTGCATCAGCTAGAGCTGCGACACGGCCATGATACTGATAACCAGAACGATCAAAAGCTACAGTCTCAACCTTGGCCTGCTTGGCGCGCTCGGCCACAGTCTTGCCAATCAGCTTAGCAGCTTCACAATTACCTGTGCATTTAAGATCCTTTGCCAGATCCTTTTCTAAGGTACTAGCCTGAGCCAGCACTTTATTGTCACAGGAAATAATTTGAGCATAGATATGACGTGGAGTTCTTGTTACCACAAGACGGGTCACACCTAATTCATGCATCTTAGCGCGTGCTTTCTTGGCACGGCGAATGCGAGCTTCTTTCTTTAAAAACATGATCTTCTCACCCTTTATTTCTTCTTGGCTTCTTTCAGATGAATCACTTCATCAGCGTAACGGATACCTTTACCTTTGTAAGGTTCTGGTTCACGGAAAGCACGAATATCAGCAGCAACCTGACCTAAAAGGTTCTTGTCATAACCCTTGAGCACAATGTCATTCTGGGTTGGAGTTTCACAAGTAATACCTTCAGGCAGAGCGTAGTCGATTGGATGAGAATAGCCTAGGTTCAAGCCTAAGGTCTTGCCCTTAGCCTGAGCACGATAGCCTACGCCTACCAGCTTTAAGGCCTTTTCAAAGCCCTTGTCCAAGCCGGTAACCATGTTGTGCAACAATGCACGGGTAGTACCAGACTGCATATTGGCTTCTTTAGAATCCTCAGCCTGTTCAACCTTCAGTTCATTGTTAGCAAATGTAACCTTTACGGTTGGATGAACGGATAAAGCCATCTGTCCTTTCTTGGACTTCAGGGAAACTTTCTGGCCGTCGATAGAGACTTCGACGCCCTGAGGAACAGCAATAAGTTCCTTAGCAATACGTGACATATCTCTTCTCCTTTATGCGACGTAGCAGATTACTTCGCCGCCCAGACCGTCTTTACGAGCAGCACGGTCGGTCATCAATCCCTTGGAAGTGGAAATTACAGCAATTCCAAGACCGTTCATAATACGTGGTAAATCACGGCACTTCTTATAAATACGCAGACCAGGACGTGAAACACGCTGAATCAGTTCAACCACTGGTTTGCCTTCATAATATTTAAGCCCGATTTCCAGTACCTTTTTAACATCACCCAGCTCAGTGACAGAGCCAACATAGCCTTCTTTGAGCAGTAATTCGGCAATTGCCTTTTTCTGTTTAGAAGAAGGAATGGTGATAGAAACTTTGCCAGCAGCCTGGCCGTTACGGATACGAGTCAGTAAATCCGCAATCGGATCTTGCATCATAGTATGTCTTCTCCTCTTACCAGCTAGCCTTGTGCAGACCAGGGATTTCACCGCGCATCATGTGCTCACGCAGCTTGATGCGGCACAGACCGAATTTACGCAGATAGCCATGTGGACGACCAGTCTCGGAGCAGCGGTTACGCTGACGGCTTGGGCTGGAATCACGTGGCAGGGCTGCTAAAGCCATTACTGCAGCAAAACGGTCTTCATCAGAAGACGATACAGAGGAAATTATTTTTTTGAGCTCTTCACGCTTGGTACGATATTTTTCAGCCAAACGCTTTCTTTTAAGATCTCTGTTCTTCATTGAAGTCTTAGCCATAAGGTTCGTCCTCGTTTATTTGTTGGCCTGAGAGCGGAATGGGAAGTTGAAGGCCTCTAATAAGGCACGTCCTTCGTCATCTGTCTTTGCCGTGGTGGTAATGGTTATGTCAAGACCACGCACTGCGTCTACCTTGTCATAATCGATCTCAGGGAAAATAATCTGCTCACGCACACCCATGGAATAGTTGCCTCTGCCGTCGAAAGACTTAGAGGACAGACCACGGAAGTCACGAATACGTGGAATTGCGATCACAATTAAACGCTCGAGGAATTCCCACATACGCTCACCGCGTAGGGTAACCTTACATCCGATTGGATAACCTTCACGGATATGGAAGCCCGCTACAGATTTGCGAACTTTGGTGATCAAAGGCTTCTGACCGGAGATAGCGGTCATATCGCGTGCAGCATTTTCAAGAACTTTCTTGTCAGCTACAGCTTCACCAACACCCATATTGAGGGTGATTTTCACAATCCGAGGGACTTGCATGACTGTTTTGTAACCAAATTTTTCGGTTAAGGCTTTGATTACTTCCTGCTTGTATACATCATGCAGTTTCGCCATCGTTATAACTCCTGTTATAAAAAATTATTTAGAAGGGACCAGGGCACCATTGGACTTGAAGAAACGGACTTTCTTGCCGTCTTCAATCTTAAAGCCCACGCGATCGGCCTTCTTGGTATCAGGATTGTAGATTGCTACATTGGAAACATCCAAAGGAGCCTCTTTAGCGACAATGCCGCCTTCCTGATTCAGGTTTGGATTTGCTTTCTGGTGCTTCTGGTGCTTGTTGATACCTTCAACTAAGACCTTGTGCTCAGAAGGGAATACCTGCAGAACTTTACCGTTCTTGCCCTTATCCTTGCCTGTTAAGACGATAACTTCGTCATTTTTACGAATTTTAGCTGCCATGGGAACCTCTTAGATTACTTCAGGAGCCAGGGACACAATCTTCATGAACTGCTCACCGCGTAATTCACGGGTTACAGGTCCGAAAATACGAGTACCAATTGGCTCGTGTTGAGATGTCAGAAGGACTGCAGCGTTGCTGTCAAAACGAATGACTGAGCCGTCTGGACGACGCACACCTTTCTTGGTGCGGACTACCACAGCGTCAACCACATCGCCTTTCTTGACTTTGCCACGAGGAATTGCGTCTTTTACCGACACTTTGATAATGTCACCGATACCTGCATAACGGCGGTGTGAACCACCTAATACCTTAATGCACATTACGGCACGCGCACCTGAGTTGTCAGCAACGTCAAGGATGCTTTGCATCTGGATCATTTGAACATGCTCCGGTTAATTTAAAAAAAAACAACTTTCATGCCGGGATGGCACAAAAGGCGCTATAGGATAACATATAAAAAAAAATAGATCAACTTTGATCTAATTTTTAAGTGGACCATGCAGATCTTTGATCTGCTTTAACAAAAGTAAAGGCAGGGGCAGAACCCCTACCTTTATTCTTGAAAAATGTTTAGACCTGAGCTTTTTCCACGACGCTCACGAGTTTCCAGGCAATGGTCTTAGCCACTGGGCGGGTCTCGCTGATCTCGACAATATCGCCAACCTTGGCGGTATTCTCCGGATCCTGCACATGGAACTTGGTGGTACGAGTTACGATCTTGCCATACACCGGATGGGTGACACGACGATCAACTGCAACCACACAGGCTTTTTGCATTTTGTCGCTTACAACACGTCCGCGGAGAGAACGGACAATTTTCTGAGTCTTATTCTGTTCAGTCATTTCCTTCTATCCTCTACTTCTGTGCTTCTTTTAATTTTTCGCTCAGCACGGTATTCACACGTGCAATCTGACGACGCACTTTTCTGACATTATCAGTCTGGTGCAGAGTCATTGACTTTAACTGATAGCGCAGATTGAACTGTTCGCGCTGCAGTTCTGCCAGCTCGTTTTTCAATTCATCAGCGGTCTTACTACGTAGCTCTTTAGTCTGCATTAGATCACCTGCTTACGCACAAAGGTGGTGGTAACGGAGAGTTTAGCAGAAGCTAAGCGGAATGCCTCACGGGCAACCTCCTCACTGATGCCACCAATTTCAAACAATACGCGGCCTGGCTGAATTGGGGCTACCCAGTATTCAACCGTTCCTTTACCTTTACCCATACGAACACCTAAAGCTTTCTGGGTGATTGGCTTATCTGGGAACACACGGATCCAGACCTGACCTTCACGCTTCATTTCACGGGTAAATGCACGACGTGCAGCTTCAATCTCTCTGGCAGTTACCTGACCACGAGAGGTTGCCTTAAGACCGTACTCACCGAATGAAACAGTGGAACCAGCATATGCTAAGCCCTCATTACGACCTTTTTGGGTCTTACGGTATTTAGTACGTTTAGGTTGTAACATATTCTATTCCTCCACTATTCAGCCTTGGCTTCAGCGGTCTCAGGAGCTTTATCGGCTGTCTTGGCACTAGCGCGGCGGCCGCGACCTGTCCGGCCTTCACCTTCACGACGGTGACGACGGCCAGCTGGGGCAACAGCACCCTTGTGCTCATCAGCAGCTTCTTCCTGAACTAAAGGCAGAGCGCCTAAAATTTCACCCTTGAAGATCCAGACTTTAATGCCGATTACACCATAGGTGGTCACAGCTTCTGATAAGGCGTAGTCGATGTCAGCACGTAAGGTGTGCAGAGGTACGCGACCTTCACGCAACCATTCAGTACGTGCAATTTCTGCACCGCCTAAACGACCTGAAACTTCAATCTTGATACCTTCAGCACCAGCACGTCTTGCGTTCTGAATTGCCTTCTTCATGGCTCTGCGGAACATCACACGACGCTCGAGCTGAGAAGCGATTGAATCGGCAACCAGCTGGGCATCCAGATCTGGTTTTTTGATTTCACAAATATTGACCTGAGCAGTCACACCTGCGATCTTGGCAATCTGCTGACGAAGTTTCTCAACATCTTCACCCTTCTTGCCAATCACGATACCAGCACGAGCGGTGCAGATGGTGACGCGAATGCTCTTAGTTGCTCTCTCGATAATGATCTTAGAGACAGATGCATTCTTCAGTTCCTTGGTTAAATACTTACGAACTTCAAAATCGCTCTTGATGTTCTCAGGAAAAACCTGAGAAGAAGCGAACCACATTGAAGAATATGGTTTGGTAATTCCAAGTCTGATTCCATTCGGGTTAATTTTCTGACCCATTTACTACTCCTCACTGTCAGCAACAAAAACAGTGATATGAGAAGTACGCTTTACAATACGATCAGCACGACCTTTGGCACGTGGCATGACGCGTTTTAAAGACGGACCCTCGTCCACCATGATTTTGGAAACCTTGAGATCATCAATATCCAAGGACTGGTTATGCTCAGCATTTGCAACAGCACTTAAGATTACCTTACGGATAGCTTCTGCAGCTTTCTTTGGGCTGAACTTGAGTAAATCAAGAGCTTTCTGCACTGGCAGACCGCGCACCTGATCGGCAACCAGGCGGGCTTTCTGTGCAGAGCTGCGTGCATAGCGATGTACAGCTTTAACTTCCATTATTTACCCCTTTAAGCCTTTGGTGCTGAAGCCTTAGCATCAGCGTGTCCACGGAAGGTACGGGTTGGAGCGAACTCGCCCAACTTGTGACCGACCATGTCATCGGAAACGAACACCGGCACATGTTGACGACCGTTATGAACCGCGATGGTCATACCAATCATTGCCGGAATAATTACTGAACGACGTGACCAAGTTTTGATTGGTTTTTTATCACCAGTCTTGCTGACTTGCTCAACTTTCTTCAGTAAGGACTCATCAATAAATGGTCCTTTCTTCAGAGAACGTGGCATTTTATATCCTCGCTTATCTATTAACGGTGATGAACAATGTACTTGTCAGTACGCTTGTTCTTACGGGTCTTAAAGCCTTTAGAAGGAGTACCCCATGGTGAGCATGGCTGAATACCCTTGTTACGGCCTTCACCACCGCCATGCGGATGGTCGATTGGGTTCATGGACATACCGCGAACGGTAGGACGAACACCTCTCCAACGCTTGGCACCGGCTTTACCCAACTGCTCGAGCATATGCTCATTATTGCCAACTTCACCGATAGTAGCGCGGCAGCCTGCTAACACGCGGCGCATTTCACCAGAGCGCATTCTTAAAGTGGCATAACCACCTTCACGGGCTAAGACTTCGCAGTAGGTTCCGGCGGAACGAGCAAACTTAGCACCTGCACCTGGGAACAGCTCCACAGCGTGAACTACAGTACCAAGAGGAATATTCTCTAATGGCAGGCAGTTACCGACTTTAATTGGGGCGCTGACACCTGATACGATCACGTCGTTAACCTTCAGACCCTTTGGAGCCAGGATATAGGTTCTGGAACCATCCTGATAAACTACCAGGGCGATGTGGGCTGAACGGTTTGGATCATATTCCAGACGCTCAACACGACCTTCCATACCATCTTTCTGACGCTTGAAGTCGATCAGACGATACATCTGCTTGTGACCGCCACCGATGTGACGAGTGGAGATGTGACCATAATTGTCACGGCCACCAGTTTTACGCTTTTCAACCACCAGTCCAGCATAAGGACGTCCTTTCCACAGACCTTCGGTCTTGATGCTGACCTTATGACGGCGAGCTGGGGAGGTTGGCTTAGCTTTAATAATAGCCATTATTTGCTCTCCTTGTTCTCTTCAGCAGCTGACTTAGCTAAAGCTTCGAGGTCAACCTTGCTTTCAGGAGTAACCTTAACATAAGCTTTCTTCCAGTCAGAACGTTTACCCATACCAAATCTGCCGCGGCGTACCTTGCCCTGCATATTAATGGTATGAACATCGACCACCTTGACATTCAGGTTCTTTTCACTGGCTTCTTTAATTTCAGCTTTAGTGGCATCCTTTAAGACTCTGAAGACCAGCACGTTGTCTTCTTCATAAAGACGGTTGCTTTTCTCAGAAACGATAGGAGCACATAAAATATCCATTAAACGGCTTTCATTGGTCATTTCAGCATCTCCTCTACTTTCTTAATGGCTGCAGAGGTCATGAGTACCTTGTCAAAGCCTACCAGGTTTACTGGATTGAACTCGCTGGTGCCAGGCTGGCAGACTTCAACCTTGTACAGGTTGCGGGCAGCTAAGAACAAGTCCATATCAAACTCATCATTGACAATGAGAACCTGCTTTAAACCTAATTCCTTGAGCTTGGAAACCAGAGACTTGGTCTTGTGGTCTGCTAACTTCAAAGAATCAACTACCATAAGACGATCCTGACGAACTAATTCAGACAGGATGCTGCGCATGGCAACACGATACATCTTACGATTAACTTTTACGCTCCAGTCCTGAGGCTTAGCGGCAAAGGTGGTACCACCTGCACGCCACAGAGGAGAACGTGATGAACCGGCACGAGCACGACCGGTACCTTTTTGACGGAAAGGCTTCTTGCCGCCGCCTGAAACTTCAGAGCGGGTCTTTTGCGCTTTAGTACCAGCACGTGCACATCTCAGGTATGAGACAACAACCTGATGTACCAGCGGTTCATTGAACTCGCGGCCAAAAGTACTCTCTGAGACTTCCAGCGGCTTGTCAGCGCCAATCATCTTTAATTCCATGATCCATTTACCTCGGGTTAAGCTTTGACACTTGGCCTTACGATGAGATCCCCGTTATTGGCACCTGGAACGGCACCCTTAACAAGGAGCAGGTTGCGTTCTGCATCAACGCGGACTAAATCAAGGCTCAGTACGGTAACCTTTTCACTGCCCATGTGGCCGAACATCTTTTTACCCTTGAACACGCGGCCTGGAGTTTGGTTCTGGCCGGTTGAACCCAACACACGGTGGGAACGGGAGTTACCATGGGTAAAATCCTGATGTAAGAAATGATAGTGTTTGATAGTACCAGCAGTACCTTTACCTTTAGAGGTACCGGTTACATCAACCTTTTTCACATCATTTAAAATGTCTACCTTAATTTCGTCACCGACTTTATAGGAAGCTAAATCTTTCTCATCGAGACGGAATTCCCATAGACCTCTGCCGGCTAAAACACCGGATTTGGCGAAATGACCAATTTCAGCCTTGGTCATGCGGCTTGCTTTGCGCTCACCAGTAGTGACCTGAATAGCGGTATAGCCATCAGTGTCAGCGTTTTTAATCTGGGTTACGCGGTTCGCCTCAACCTGGATGACAGTTACTGGAACAGATACACCGTTCTCGTTGAACACACGGGTCATCCCAAGTTTACGACCGATTAAACCAATTGACATTGTATTTATCCCCTATCGTTAGCGAAGGCTGATCTGAACATCCACACCAGCTGCTAAATCCAAACGCATCAATGCGTCTACAGTTTTCTCAGTTGGCTCCGCAATATCTACTAAACGCTTGTGGGTACGAATTTCATACTGATCACGAGCATCTTTGTTCACATGTGGAGAAATAAGGATGGTGTAGCGCTCCTTACGTGTAGGGAGCGGGATTGGACCGCGGACCTGAGCACCGGTACGCTTAGCGGTCTCAACGATTTCAGCAGTAGCGTGGTCGATGAGGCGGTGATCGTAGGCTTTTAAGCGGATCCTGATTTTCTGGTTCTGCATTACAGACTCCAATTAAATAAAAGAACACAACAACACCTGCCTTCCTGTTTTTCATTCAGGAGGAAGTGTAGTTTTCAACAATTTCTCCCAAAATTAGGGAGAGTTTCACAGCCGCTTCCAAACTGAAGTAGGGCTGGTTTTGTCAGTTACCTAAATCTTGCAAAGGTGACAAAAGAGTGCAAGTATTATATATATTTTGAGAAAAGATGCAAGCCTTTTTCGAAAAAATCGCTTAAGATGCAGACCTGAATTTCTAGGAACTCTTAAAATGCAGCAGACCTTTACCTTACCTGATGATTATCTGAGCACTACACCTAAACAGCAGCTTGAGCTGCCGGAAGGTTTTAACGGAGTTGTGCTGCATTGCTGCTGCGCGCCCTGCTCCACCGCAGTTTTAGAATGTCTGCTCTTTCATAAGCTTAAACCGCTGGTCTTTTTTTATAACCCCAATATCCACCCGCTGGATGAATATGCAAAGCGGCGGGATGAGTGGCTGGAGCTGTGCGACAAACTTAAGCTTGAGGCAGTGGTAGGAGATTATAACAAGGAAGAGTGGCTTGCCAAGGTCCGCGGACTTGAGCATGAGCCTGAACGCGGTGCACGCTGTACGGTCTGCTTTACAGAACGCCTGCTCGCTACCGCCCTCCTGGCAAAAGCGCGCGGTATATCGCATTTCACCACGACGCTTGCCACCTCGCGCTGGAAGAGCAAACCTCAGGTAGATGAGGCCGGCTTCAAGGCTGCCGCCAGCGTGCCTGAAGTTCAATACTGGGCTGAGGACTGGCGCAAAAACGGCCTGGTTGGCAGACGCTATGAACTGGTCCGCACGATTGGTTTTTATAATCAGCAGTACTGCGGCTGTGTATTCTCGAGGACCAATCGTGCCTATCAGCCTAAAAGCTAGGCCACGCCATACTGCTCACGATAAGCGAGCATGGCAGCTTCATGTTCAGAGAGCAGCGGAGTATCCTGAATAAAGCTGAGCAGATCATTAAAGGTGATGATGGCATGCACCTCGATCTTAAGACTCTCCTTGACCTCCTCAATCGCCCCGCGCTGATGCTGCCCCTTCTCCATGCGGTCGAGAGCGATGAGAGCAGCCTTAAACTTTGCGCCGCACTGTTCAATAAGCGTGGCTGACTCCCGAATGGCGGTGCCCGCAGTAATTACATCATCAATCAGTACCACCTCACCCTGCAGCGGAGTACCTACCAGCATCCCGCCCTCGCCATGATCCTTTTTCTCCTTGCGGTTAAAGCACCAGGGCAGATTCAGATTGTGCTCATAACTTAAGGCCATCGCTGTCGCACAGGCCAGAGGAATGCCCTTATAGGCAGGACCGAACAGCACTTCGCAGTTAAGATTGGCGTTCACAAAAGCCTGTGCATAGCAGGAGCCTAAGATCTTTAAGTCATCTCCTGTACAAAAGGCGCCGGCATTAAAAAAATAGGGGCTGGTACGTCCTGACTTTAAAACAAAGCTGCCAAATTTTAACGCCCCTTTTTTTAAGGCTAATTCAATAAATTGTTTCTGATACTCGTACATGTGTAATTCCTTGCAGTTAACCTTGTCTGATGGTACCCAGCCTGCCTGAAAAACTCCTTTGCGGTGCTCGGCCTTCTTTCATTGTACCGACAAACATGGAGTTCAGCTAGTAGCTCTGTCAAAGCCAAAGATAACAGCAGGCTCTGCACTGCTAGACATTCTCAGTCTCAGATGATTATAATATAGATCAAGAATATAGCTTTATTTTAGACGCTAATTGCCAGCTGTCTACCACGCAGGAGCAAGATTATGACTCAAGATATTTACAGTATGACGGGTTCTAGTTCAAAGGTCTATGTCGGAGATGTGGCCGATTTCAGCATTGACATTACCACCGTTAACTCCCGCTATCTTGAATGCTACTTCAAACTGCCGGATGCCTTAAAGCACCTTGAATCAAAACTGCGCATTCTGGTGCAGAGTCATTTAAAGCGCGGCAAGCTCGACTGCCTCATCAGCTTTAAGGAAAACAATACGCAGTCTCTGCAGCTGCAGACTGCCTACCTGCACAAGCTCAAGCAGAGTCTTGACACCATTACCGCCATGTTTCCAAGCTCCTCGCTCAATGCTCTGGAGCTGTTAAATTACCCGGGAGTACTGGGACAGGATGAGAAGTTTCAGGAGCATCTGGATGAGCTCATTTTAGCGAAATTTGAGCTTGGCCTGCAGGAAGTCCTAAATACCCGCAGGCTGGAAGGCGAAAAACTCGTCAAGGCTCTGCATGCCAAGCTTGATCTCATGGAGGTACAGCTTGACCTGATCCACAAGCAGCTCAGCGAGCTGGTCAGCCTCGAGCGTGAACGCCTCGTACGCAAGCTTAAGGATTTAGCTCTCAATCTTGATCCGCAGCGCCTTGAGCAGGAAGTGGTAATGGCAGCCCAGAAGAGCGACATTGCCGAGGAATATGATCGCCTGCGCGCCCATATTGCGGATACTAAAACCATCCTGCAGCAGGGTGGACAATGCGGCAAAAAACTGGATTTTCTGATGCAGGAATTCAACCGTGAGGCCAATACCATGGCCTCTAAAGCCAGCACCCTTGAGATCACCCAAATTGCTGTGGAACTCAAGGTCCTGATTGAGCAGACCCGTGAGCAGGTACAGAATCTTGAGTAAGCAGAGCCTCTAGCTTGCAGGGCTAATAGTCTGCCTAGGAGGCAGACTGCAGTTAGAAATTATCGGCAAGCTGACTTTCGTTGAGCTTGTGGAACATGGTTCTGAACAGACGCGGCACTCCTGCAGGGCCGCGCTTTTGCATTTCATCAATTACCGCCAGGGCAAGACCTGGCTTACTCATGTGCCGAATGGCCTTATCGATAATCTTGTCGGCAGGAATACCTTTCTTGTACATCTCCCGCGTGCCGGTACAGCGTCTGAACACCTCGGCATAGCCGTTACAGTAAAGATAATGTTCAATATCCACCTGAGGGATCATATACAGACAGAGTTTGGCCTCGTCTCTGCCTACCATCGAGCGGACGACCTGCGCATATTTCTCACCGGCTTCATCCCCGTCGGTCAGCACAAAGAAGCGAATGCCTAAAAGCCTGGCGAGCTTAATCAGAGGCTGCAGGCCGCACTGAGCAAATTCCACCGGTCTGATCCCCTCGCACTGCAGGGAAATCCCCAGCAGCGCAGCTGCCTCGGAGAGCATCCAGATTTCGGTTTCACCCTCCACGAGCAGCCAGCTTCTGGCAAACAGCGTCATCGGACGATTGAGGCGAATATGGAAGGCGATGCGCCTTAAATCATCTTTAGATAAATTGTTCTCGCCAATCTTGTAGCACAGAGTGTCATAGTATTCACGCTGCAGCCGCCGCAGGGCAGACAGAGGCAGTGCCGAGAGCAGATCGCCTGAATTGGTGGTCACAATCTTCTGCATTTTCACCCCCTCCAGCACTGACCAGAAGGACAGCAGCAGGGAAGGATGGAAGCGTGATTCGATATCCTCAAGAATAATGATGGGACTGCCTGACCAGTCAAGATGCACTCCGCCCATGGTCTGCGACACCTGACCGGCCAGCAGCGCAGCCACGAGCTTGGTCTTGTTAAACTTGGGACTTTCCAGATCGGCCTGCAGATCCTGCAGAGTTTCAAGAGAAATCGGACGGTTGACTATATCGCCGACGTTACGGGAGTTAAGTGAACCATCCTGAACCCTGGCTTTAGCGTTATAGGCTGAAAAATATTTCTGCAGCAGCGCATTGAGCGTCTGCAGGCTGTCATGCATCTCCTGTCCGCTCAAGGCTACCCCTTCCATCAGCGGGTTAATCATGGTATTGATCTCATCCCCCGCATTCTGCGCAGCGCCCTCCCTCACCTTCTGATTGTTCATACGGCGGTCACGCAGACGCAGCACCGGGTTCATGGCAATCAGATACAGAAAGGTTTCCTTACGCACCTTGGGAAATGGATTGCCGCGTTTATCCAGCAGTTCATGCACGGTGCTGAACCTGCCATCCACATAACGCGCGCTCACTCTATAGTGAATGCGGTACAGGCCATCTGAGCCATAGAACCAGTAAGGCTGCACCAGCGGCTCGAGGATGTTCTCATCGCCGATATCTGATTCTCGGAAAATCAGGGAGATCTCAATGTGATCTGCCTTGGTCGAAAAAACGCCGGCGCTAAGCTCTGTGGTCTGATGGAGACCATCCCCCTGGCTTTTACGGGCCTTGAGATTGGCCAGATACTGCTGATGCCGCAGGAGACTTGATTCCTGATGAGAAAAATGACGTTTGCCAAAATACAGAGGCGGACGACTCAGACTGCCCTCATGAACTAAATTAGGCAGTTTGGCCGGGCCTGCAGCTCTGCGCTTATTGGAACCGGGCCTGCGTGCTGGCGCTAAGCCTGCTGACTTAGGCTCAAGCTCAGCAGTTGAGGTAACCTCACTTACCGTCTCGCCGAACAGAGGTACCGGGACATAGAGATCTTTAGGCGCGAATTCACAGAGCACATTGCCGCGCCCGAGCACCATCCACAGCGCACGCAACAGAGAGGTTTTACCCCAGGAGTTCTCGCCGATAAGCACGGTGCTGCCAGGCTCAAAATCTATTTTTAAATGTCTGATCCCGCGAAAATTATGGACCTCTGCGCCCTCTAAAAACATGCAGATTACCTTCTTCAGACCCGATGCCAGGTAGTTCCCTGAGGACCATCCTCAAGCTCTATCCCCATGCTCTTAAGTTTATCTCGGGCCTCGTCTGCCTTGGCCCAGTCGCGCGCGGCACGGGCTTCCTTACGCTGCAGAATCAGAGCTTCTATAAGCTCAGTCTCATCAGCTTCTGCTCCTGCACCGCCCTGCAGGAATTTGGCAGGATCCTGCTGCAGGATACCCAGCACTCCGCCCAGCTGCTTGAGTCTTCCGGCATACTGCTGAGCTGCCAAAGGCTCTGCCTTGTTGGCAAGCTTGGCCAGATCAAACAGTACCGCCAGTGCCCCCGGTGTATTAAAGTCATCATCCATATAATCACAGAAGCTCTTGACGTACTCATCTTCACCGCTAGGTTCAGAGATCCCCTGTACGTCGCGCAGAGTGGTATATAGTCGGCTTAATGAGGCTCTGGCCTTGTCCAGATTCTCCTTGCTGTAATTCAGAGCGCTGCGGTACTGACCTGACATCAGGAAGAAACGGGTCGTCTCGGCATCATATTCCTTGAGCACATCGCGGATCGTGAAGAAATTGTTCAGGGACTTGGACATCTTCTCCTCATTGATCATCACCATGCCTGAATGCATCCAGTAATTGACATAAGGAGTATGGAAAGCACAGCAGCTTTGGGCTATTTCGTTCTCATGATGCGGGAAAATCAGATCTGAGCCGCCGCCATGGATATCAAAGTGCTCACCCAGATATTTGCTGTTCATCGCCGAGCATTCGATATGCCAGCCAGGCCTCCCTTCGCCCCAGGGAGAAGTCCAGGCCGGCTCCCCCGGTTTGGATTTTTTCCACAGCACAAAGTCCAGAGGATTATGCTTGCTCTTTTCCACCTCGATTCTGGCGCCTGCCTGCAGGTCCTCAAGACGCTGTCCGGAAAGCGCTCCGTACTGAGGGAAGGAATCGATCTTGAAGATCACATCTCCGTTGTCAGCAAGATACGCGTGTCCCGTCTGCATCAGCTTGTCCACCAGGGCAATGATTTCAGGGATATTCTCGGTAGCCTTTGGCTCTAAATCCGGTCTTAAAATATTGAGACTGTCAAAATCTTTATGCATCTCAACAATATACTGCTCAGCCAGATCATGGGCACTCATCTTTTTTTCGGCAGCCCTTCTGATGATCTTATCGTCAATATCCGTAATATTGCGGATATATTTGACCTCATAGCCGCGATAACGCAGATAACGCACAATAACATCAAAATTCACGAAGGTTCTGGCATGTCCGATATGACAGAGATCATAGACGGTAACTCCGCAGACATAGAGTCCGATTTTGCCTGGGATTAAGGGTTTAAATTCCTGTTTCTGTTTTGTTAATGAATTGTGAATTTTAAGCATAACTAACCTTTTTGATATGTTTTAGCTTAATTCTAAAGCAAAACCAGGCTCTATGCTTAACTGTCCGCAAGAAAAGCCCGTTTAACTCATGGTTGGTCACGTCGCTTAAGGCTTGCGCTCGTGAAACTTAACCGCTTAAGGATTTTGTGTATAATGAGGATAGATTTTTGCTTTGCAAGGAAATAAATATGTCTACAGTTAAACTTGAAACAAGTCTCGGTGAAATTTTAATTAAACTTAACGAGGAAAAGGCGCCTAAAACCTGTGAAAACTTTTTAAAATACGTCAGGGAAGGCTTTTACGAGGGCACTATTTTTCATCGGGTGATCAAAGGTTTTATGATTCAGGGCGGCGGACTGGATGCTGATCTCAAGGAAAAGAAGAATGGCGATCCGATCAAAAATGAAGCTGACAATGGGCTTAAGAATGATAAAGGCACCATCGCCATGGCCCGCACTCCTGATCCTCATTCTGCCACCTCTCAGTTCTTTATCAATACTGTGGATAATGATTTTCTCAACTTCCGCTCTGCTGATGTAGACGGATATGGATACTGCGTCTTTGGTGAGGTGGTAGAGGGTATGGATATTGTCGAGAAGATCGAGGGCGTTAAAACCGCCACCAGATCCTTCTATCGCGATGTGCCCAAGGAAACCATCACCATTCTTAAGGCATCCGTAGTCGAGGAATAAAATCAAGAAGAGGGACTCATGTCTACATATATCATTGCCGATCTCCATCTCAATGCAGACAACCCGGTGCTGGTGAAAGCCTTCGAGTGCTTTTACAATCGCCTGCTGATGAACGACAGGCTGATTATTGCAGGAGATCTCTTTGATTTCTTTGTAGGACTTGATCCTGAGGATAAGATTCAGCAGCAGATCCGCACTATCATCAGATCTGCTGCCGCACGCGGTATTCAGACCTTTTTTCAGTGCGGCAACCGCGATTTTCTCATCGATAAGAAGGCAGCGGACTTTTTTCACATGCGTCTTCTGCCTGAGTTTTATGTGGTGGCCACCAAAAACGGCTCGGCCCTGCTGCTGCATGGAGATCAGCTCTGTCTGAACGATCGCAGTTTTCAGCGCTTCCGCACGCTCTCCAAAAACCGGCTGCTCCGCTTTATCTTTCTGCATCTGCCGCTGAAGACCCGCAGAAACATTGCCATTAAGCTGCGCAAAAAAAGTCTGGCGCTCGCTGATGAGCGCGATCGCTCACCGCAGATCTACGGTTTGGCCAAGGCCGCGGCCGAGCAGTGTCTCAAGCGGACCAAAACCAAAATTCTCATCCATGGACATTTTCACAAATTCGGTCCCCACCAGGGAGAGTTTGGCGAGTTTACCTATCGCTTCGCTCTGGGCTCCTGGGAGACTCATTTCAGCTATGTCCGCTGTGATCGCCAGCATTTAGAACTGGTGCAGAAGCCGCTTGACAAGCTCTTCTAGTGAGCATCTCCCCAGTTATCCGCAATCCCCACGCTGACGGTCAGAGGTACCTTGAGAGTATAGATCTGCTCCATAATCTGCCTGATCTGCTCTGCTGCCTGCTCTAAAAAGTCATCCTTTACCTCAAACACCAGCTCATCATGCACCTGCATGGTCATTCTGACCGTATCCTGCGGCAGAGTCTGAATCCAGGCATCAATCTTGATCATCGCCGCCTTAATCAGATCTGCGGCACTGCCCTGCATCGGAGCATTGATGGCAGCCCTCTCGGCCGCCTTCTGCCGCACAGGATTGGGGTCATGAATGGTCGGCACGCTTACCGCTCTGCCCATGATCGTGCGCACCTCGCCATGCTGACGCACATATTCCTTGGTCTTTTCCATATAGGCCTTGACCTTAGGATAGCGGGCAAAATAGGTTTTAATATAGTTGACTGCCTCCTCATTAGACATATTGGTCTGCCGGCGCAGACCAAACGCGCCCATGCCGTACATCAGCCCGAAGTTGGTGGCCTTGGCATGCGAACGCTCCTGGGCGGTCACACTTTCAAGCGGTTTGCCTAAAACCTCAGCCGCCGTAGCCCTGTGAATATCATAGCCGGCCTGAAAAGCCTTGATGAGTCCGGGATCTGCGGCAATATGCGCGATAAGACGCAGCTCGATCTGAGAATAGTCAGCCGAGAGGATGCGGTAATGAGGCGGCGCCGCAAACGCCGTGCGGATGAGGCGGCCCTCCTCGGTGCGGACAGGAATATTCTGCAGATTAGGATCAGAGCTTGATAATCTGCCTGTAATCGTACCTGACTGATTGAAGGAGGTATGGATACGGCCCGTCCTGTTCGAAATCAGCGTAGGCAGCTTTTCCGTATAGGTGGACATGAGTTTGCTCAGCTCTCTGAAGCGCAGCACCAGATTGGCAATATCGTACTGCGGTGCGATGGCCTGTAAAATCTCCTCCGCGGTAGAATAGGCCGTGCCGGCCTTATGCTTCTTAGGATAAGGAATGCCCAGTTTGGTAAAGAGAATGTTGGAGAGCTGCAGAGGCGAGGCAATATTAAACTGCTCGCCTGCTGAGGTAAAGATATCCGCTCTGACCTGCTCAAGCTTCTGCCCAAGCTCCCTGTTCTGCTGTGCGAGGATCTGTCCGTCCACATAGGTACCCACGCTTTCCATATGCAGGAGCACATTGAGCAGCGGTCTTTCCAGGTTCTCATAGACCAGCATACGCTCTACGTCTGCCTGCAGCAGCGGCAGGAGTCTTAGATACAGGCGCAGAGTCACCTCGCTGTCCTCACCTGAATAGGCAGCGGCCTGCTCCACATTTACCTCAGAAAAATTCAGCTTCTGCCGTTTGCCTGTCACCTCTTCATAGGTAATATTCTGATAATTAAGATATTTAAGGCAGAGATCGTCCAGTGAGAGCTTCTGACCAGAATCCAGAACATGCGCCATCAGCATGGTATCGTCGACCTGACGATCTAAATCACAGCCCTGAAAATGCAGGACCAGCAGATCAAATTTCAGATTATGCCCAACCAGCGTGAGACTTGTACGTCTTAACTGCGGCAGAAGCTTTGACTGAATACTGCCAAGCGGCAGCTGAGGCGGCACCTCCATGCCCACATGGTTTAAAGGAATATAGTAACCCTCCCCTTCCTTAACGGCACAGGAGATCCCTACCAGCACACATTCCTCGGGACGCAGAGAACTGGTCTCGGTATCAAGCGCCGCCACCTCACTCTTAGCAAGCACCTGACATAAGGCATCAAGCTGCTCTTCTGTATTGACGAGCTTGAACACGGTCCTGCGCGTCTGATAAGTGTCAGTCTGCAGAGCTTCAGAGGCAGGTACTGCAAAAGCCCTGCTCTCTTGAGACTCAGCTGCACCCGGCGTCTCACTCACAGGCGCAGGCTTATTGTCTAACTCCTTGAGCATGCGGGTAAATTCAAGCTCGGTATACAGTGCCCGCAGCTTCTCATAGTCAGCTTCAGGTACCTTAAGTTCTGCAATGGCGTACGGCAGCGGCACGTCAGTTTTAATGGTGGCAAGACGGTAGGATAATTCTATCTCCGGCAGCGCTGCCAGAAACTTTGGAGCAAAGGTTTTGGCGCCTCTGAAGGAGAGGGTGGCGATTTTCTCAGGAGCTTCTTTAAGCGCGGCAACCCCGCCGATGCCGGTAAGCAGGGCGGTCACGGTTTTCTCACCGGCGCCTTTCATGCCCGGAATATTATCTGAGGTATCACCTAAAATGGCCAGATAATCGATGATAAGCTCTGGCGGCACACCATATTTTTTCAGCACGCCCTCTCGATCATAATGAGCTTCGTGAACATCCTTCATGGTGTCATACAGGCTGACCTTATCATTGACCAGCTGCGCTAAGTCCTTATCGCCCGTGCAGATGACGGTATCAAGTCCTAATCTGGTCGCCTCCACACTATAGGAGCCGAGCACATCATCAGCCTCCACCCCTGGCACACTCACCACCGGAAGTCCCAGAGCTTCCACCAGTTTATGGATATTGTCTATCTGCTGCTTCAGCTCATCAGGCATCGGAGGACGATTGGCCTTATAGTCAGGATAAAGCTCCGCTCTGAAGCTCTTACCCTTGGCATCAAAAACACAGAGCATCGCGCTGTGAGGGTACTCAAGCTTCAGCTTGTTGAGCATGCGGGCAATGATCAGCGTAGCTCCGGTCGGAACACCGGCACGGGTTGTCATGGAGCCCTTGGCGGCATAAAAGGCTCGATATAGAAAAGATGAACCATCAATCAGAATTAAAGGGCTTTGTTCCTGCATAACTGTCTCTCTGCTAGCTCAAAAAGGTATCCGACATTGCCGCACTGCAAACACTCACAGCACCACCTGCTCCATATTGTAAGAGATCTTGCCCGAAAATTGCTCCCGCTCGCCCGGCAATTTTGACTTAAGCCTGAGCGGCAGAAATTCAGATTTTTCGTGTTCGCGCTGAAAATTCTGTTAGAATACAGCCCGCAGCTTTAGCTAAAAGTCCTGCACACTGTCACTGAACTCTTAACTTTGAGGAGAGTGGTTTCCCTGAGTCTCTCAGCTTCGCCACTTAAATAATCTATGCAAAATTCAGACTTAAAATTCCCTTTATTCAAGCTGTGGCTTGCCCACGTTTTTATCATTACCCTGAGTAATTATGCCGTGCAGATCCCTGTCAGTATCGGCACTATTCACTCCACGCTCGGCACCTTTACCTATCCGTTTATTTTTCTGCTCACCGATCTGACTGTCAGGATCTATGGGCAGCAGCAGGCGCGCAAAACCGTTTTTCTGGCCATGCTGCCTGCACTGTTTCTCTCCTATGTGGTAGGCACTGTCTTTGAGCATGGGACTTTCTGCGGCCTTGGCTCCCTGTCAAGCTTCAGCATTTTTGTCTTCAGAATTTCCCTGGCCTCCTTTGCCGCCTATATCCTAGGACAGCTCGCCGATATCTTTGTCTTTCAGCGTCTCAGAGCTCTGCGGGCCTGGTGGCCGGCTCCCGCCACCTCCTCGGTGTTCGGCAATCTCCTTGATACCTACGCTTTCTTCTTCGTGGCTTTCTATCACACCACTGATGCTTTTATGGCAGAGCACTGGTTTGCCCTGGCAACCTTTGACTATGCGGCCAAGCTGACCGCGAGTCTGCTGCTCTTCGTGCCGATTTATGGAATGGTCTTGAAACTGGTGATGCGCTTATTTGCGGACGCCGAGCTTAAGCTCAAAAGCACTCAGGCTTAAACCTTACCCAAAGCTCTGCACAATAGCTGAGAAAAGTTTGCAAAATGTCCCTGAGCCGGCCAATTAATGATAAGATGCAGAAAATCTAAATCAATGAGGTATTTATGTCCGATAAAGTACTACAAGTAACTGACGATCAGTTCGAAACTGAAGTGTTGAAGGCTGATAAGCCAGTATTAGTGGATTTCTGGGCTCCCTGGTGCGGCCCATGCCGGATGGTTGGTCCTTTGGTTGAAGAATTAGCCGGTGAGATCTCTGAGGTTAAATTCTGCAAGGTCAATGTGGATGAGAACGGCGGCTATGCCGGCAAATATGGGATTATGAGTATCCCTACTCTGCTACTGTTCAACAAAGGTGAAATCGTCAACCGTCAGGTTGGTGCCTTACAAAAAGACGAACTGAGTGCGTTTATCAAAAACAATCTCTAATTAGCCTTAAGTTTTATTAAAAGCATCCCTGCACTTTGCAGGGATGTGTGTTTTAAGTCAGGTCAGCTTGCCTGGCAGCTACGGATTTAATTATGCAAACTATTCTTATCT
The DNA here is from genome assembly GCA_024693025.1 of Succinivibrio sp. Taxonomy (GTDB): domain Bacteria; phylum Pseudomonadota; class Gammaproteobacteria; order Enterobacterales; family Succinivibrionaceae; genus Succinivibrio. Next base: position 40,161 of record JAILLS010000009.1, read on the forward strand.
TCTGCGGCGGAGATGGTTCTGAGCATGAGATTTCACTGACCTCTGCTGCCTTTGTCGAAAAAAATCTTCTCGCCCTCGGCACCTATCAGGTCATCAAGGTGCTCATCCATAACCATCAGTTTTTCTATCAGGACCAGCCTGGTTATTTTAATGCGCAGGGGCAGTTCTGCTGCGCTGAGCAGTGCTTCAAGGTTGACTGCGTCATTCCTGTGCTGCATGGGATCCCGGGTGAGACCGGCGATATTCAGGCCTTCCTAGAACTGCTGCACATTCCGTATATCGGATGCAGGAGCGAAAGCAGCCGTTATTGCTTCAATAAGGTTACCACTAAACTTTACCTCAACGCACTCTCCATCCCTAATTCACCTTTTGCCATTATCAGTGCCAATACCCAGGAGCAGCGCAAGGTAGCCACCGACTTTTTTGCAAAATATCAGGATGTCTATGTCAAATCCGCAAGTCAGGGTTCCTCGATAGGCTGCTATCATGTCAAGGATGCCAAGGATCTGCTCCCACGCGTGGAAGAAGCCTTCAAATACAGTGCTGAGGTGATTATTGAGAAGAACATCATTCACCGCGAGCTGGAAGTAGCAGCCTACACCTATAATGGTGAACTGGTGACCACCTCGCCTGGTGAAATCATTATGCCAAGCAATGTGTTCTATACCTTTGATGAGAAATACAGCCAGAACAGCAGCACTACGACCACCGTAGAGCCTAAGGGGCTAAAAGAGAGCGATCTCAAGCTCATCAATGACTACGCAAGACGGGCCTTCCTGGGGCTGAAGCTGCGCGATCTCTCCCGCATTGACTTCTTCCTCTCTGAAGAGGACGGTGTGCTCATCAATGAGATCAATACCTTCCCGGGCATGACTCCGATCTCCATGTTCCCTAAGATGCTTGAGCATCATGGCGACAGCATCACGGAATTTTTCAAACAGGCCATTGACCGCGCCATTGAGGAGCAGGCATAAAAAAACTCACGGCCAGACAGCTGGTCGTGAGTCTCAGTGTAAGATCTCAGACTACTGCGGGCGTTTCATTGCCTCAAAGAATTCATCATTAGTCTTGGTCATGGAAAGCTTATCCTTTAAGAATTCCATAGCTTCAATCTCACCCATAGGATGCAGGAATTTACGCAGGATCCACATCTTCTGCAGTTCCTCAGGAGTGGTGAGCAGTTCCTCACGACGGGTGCCGGATCTGGTTACATCAATCGCAGGATAGACACGCTTCTCGGCGATCTTGCGGCTCAGATGCAGCTCTAAGTTACCGGTGCCCTTGAACTCTTCATAGATCACCTCATCCATTTTGGAGCCGGTATCGATAAGAGCAGTGGCGATCATGGTCAGGGAGCCGCCTTCTTCCACATTACGCGCCGCACCGAACAGTCTCTTAGGTCTCTGCAGCGCATTGGCGTCCACACCACCGGTCAATACCTTGCCGGAGGTTGGCACCACGGTATTATAGGCACGGGCCAGACGGGTGATGGAATCCATCAGAATTACCACATCATGCTTATGCTCAACCAGACGCTTGGCTCTCTCTACCACCATTTCTGCCACCTGCACGTGACGGGTAGCCGGTTCATCGAAGGTGGAAGCCACGACCTCACCCTTGACCATCCTCTGCATCTCGGTCACTTCTTCAGGACGCTCATCGATCAACAGCACAATCAGATCGCACTCTGGATAATTAGAGGAAATAGAATGAGCTATGTTCTGTAATAACATGGTTTTACCGGCTTTTGGCGGGGCTACGATCAGACCACGCTGACCTTTACCGATAGGAGCCACCAGATCAATGACACGCGCCGTGATATCTTCCTGTGAGCCGTTGCCTAACTCCAGCCGCATTCTTTCATTGGTAAACAGCGGGGTAAGGTTTTCAAAGAGGATCTTGTTGCGGGAATTGTCTGGTTCGTCGAAATTGACCGTATCCACCTTAAGCAGGGCAAAATAGCGTTCACCTTCCTTAGGAGGTCTGATCTTACCTGAAATGGAATCGCCGGTTCTTAAATTAAAACGTCTGACCTGACTTGGGGAAACATAGATATCATCTGGTCCAGCCAGATAGGAACTATCAGCACTGCGCAAAAAGCCAAAGCCATCAGGCAGAATTTCAATCACGCCGGAGCCGTTGATCTCATCACCTTTCTTCGCACAGCTTTTCAGTAACTGAAAGATAATATCTTTCTTGGTCATGCGTGCGGTATTTTCAATACCGTTTTCTTCGCACATCTCCACAAGACGTGCTACAGGAGTGTTTTTTAGTTCGTTTAGATTCATAATGACAAATTTATTTGGAGCTGCATGGGAATGCGGTCTGACCAAATTAAAGAGAGGTCCTTATTTTTATTTATGCTTAGAATTTAACCTAAACTGCAGACTGCAAGTCTCAACTGTCTAGAGTTAATTTCCACCTGCTCCAATCGCTGAAATAAGTATTTCTGACTGATCCTGAGGCTCTAAGCCTAAACACTTCTGCCTTAACCCCGCTGTTTTTATAAAAAACATAAGGTTACCATGCACAAGCTACCTCTAGCTCACTTTAGAGGAAATCACGCAGTAGGAAAACTGGAATTCAGTTAATTGGAATGAATACTCGTGACGCGCCCAATCTGAGACCATAACCTGAGAAACTCAGGCCAGCGCCTAGACATGCGCTCTGTACCAAAGCCTTGGTTCGGCTTTGCCGCATATTATAAACACATCTTGATTTAATCTTCAAGCAAAAGAATACAGGCTTTTACTTTTGCTCTAAAATCTGGCCTGACCTAATAGCCGGCATGATCAATAAAGACATAAGGCTTCTGCTCTTTAGGCAGATTTTTATAGACCTTGCCCATCTGCTTTAAAAACAGACTGATCCCGGTTTTGTTGAGATGTCCAAACAGATAACGGAACATGCAGTAGCTGATAAACAGATAGTCCTGTGCCCTGGTCACCGCCACATAGGCTAGTCTGCGCTCCTCCTCAAGACCATCTTCACGGCTTACCGCCCGCTCTGAAGGCAGCACGCTCTGCTCAAAGCCCACGATAAAGACCGCCTCAAACTCCAGCCCCTTGGCGGCATGAATGGTCATCAGCTTGACCATCTGGGTTGGAGCAAAGCTCTGGCCCTGCGCATTAAGCTCAGTAGTCGAGGTCAGCGTGATATTTGAGATATAGCTCAGCAGCAGATCCTGCTCCTCAGGCTCTGCCTCTGCTCTCTCCTCCTGACTGCGTTCAGCAAAGCTTGCCGCGTTATTGACCAGCTCCTCAAGATTCTGTGCCCTGAAATTATCTGTTGGCTTGAGCGCCGCCTTTTTGTCAATCTCCTGATAGTAGGCTAAAAGCCCCGTATCCTTTAAGACCTTTTTGAGAAAATCAGGCAGGCTCAGCTCGCCCCTGACCGCCTTGAGCTCAGAGATCAGTTCATAAAAAGGCTTTAACTTTCTGGCCAGCGTGCGCAGTTCCTTAGAGGCGGTCTGCTCCTGCGCCACGAGATCTGCAATAGTCTGCAGATAAGACTTGCCCTGAGCCTCGACCACAGTCTTTAAATCCGCCAGCACCTTTTTGCCTAGCTTGCGGGCCGGGACATTGATAATCCGCAGCAGGGCACTGTCATCAGCGCTGTTGAGGATCAGGCGCAGATAGGCAATGGCATTCTGAATCTCTTCACGCTCATAAAATTTCTGTCCGCCGAAAATACAGAAGGGTATACGCTTTTGAGTAAGTTCCTGTTCTAGCAGCAGAGACTGATGATTAAAGCGGTAGAGCACCCCAATATGATCAAGCGGGATCCCTTTTTCCTGATGCAGATACTGAATGCTTAAGGCAAGATACTGCGCTTCCTGATTCTGATCCTGACACTTGAGAATCGTAACCTTCTCACCCTCGCCTTTAACGCCATGCAGCTCCTTTTCCACAAGTCTTGAGCTGTTATGCTTGATGATGCGGTTGGCCAGGTCCAGGATATTCTGTCCGGAACGATAATTCTGCTCAAGTTTAATCTGCCTGACCTCAGCATAGTTTTCAAGAAATCTGCGCATATTATGATAATCAGCACCGCGCCAGCCGTAGATGGACTGATCGTCATCCCCTACCACCAGCACGTGAGAGAGAGAGCCTGAAAGCAGCTCTATCAGTTCAAACTGCAGCGTGTTGGTGTCCTGAAACTCATCGACCAGGATCTCCTTAAAACGGCGCTGCTGCAGCTGACGCAAATCAGGATTAGCGCGCAGCAGCTCCACCGTGCGTAAAATAAGCTCAGGGAAATCAACCAGATTCTCCTGCTCACAGATTTTCTCATATAAGGGATAGACCGTTCTGAGACACGGCTGCAGCTGTGGATCAGCGGCATAGCCGCACTCGTAGCTTGCGTCAGATCTGAGGCCTTTTTCCTTAAGACTGGCAATCTTGGAGGCAACCTCACTAGGCTTAAGCCCCTGTCCGTTCCAGTGGGTCTCTGCCATGATCCGGCTGCACAGAGAATTCATATTCGAGGGATCAATTACGGTAAAACCGGGCTTGAGACCTGCCATAGGTGCATAGGCGCGCAGCAGCCGCAGACAGAGCGAATGGAAGGTGCTGGTCCACAGCTGTCTTGCCACCTCAGGGCTGGTACTGCGCGCAATTCTCTCGCGCATTTCATCCGCAGCCTTATTGGTAAAGGTTACTGCCAGGATATTGCGGGCAGGAATGTTCTCAACCTTCAGCAGATAGCAGATCCTCGAGACCAGAACGCGGGTTTTGCCGGTTCCTGCTCCTGCCACAATCAGCATATTGCCTAAAGGTGCACATACTGCCTCACGCTGACTTTCATTTAAATCCTTAATCAGAAAATCAGGCTCTGGCCTGGTCTCTAGTCTGTCCATAGAAAACTCAGCTCATCTAAAGAATCAATCATAAACGTCGGCACAGCAGTAAGCGCAGGGAACTGCGCACAGCGCCCGGCATAGCCGCCCCTCAGCCAGGCACACTGACAGCCGGCCAGCATGGCTCCTTCAACGTCTGTTACTGGATCATCTCCAATGTGCAGGATCTCAGATGGCTTAAGCTTAAGCAGCCTGGCATAGGCATAAAATAAATCAGGCTGAGGCTTAGACCTCAGACTGTCGAGGTTTGGCCGTAAATCATAGTTAAAACAGTGCTCAAGTCCTGACTGTCTGAGATCAGAATTGCCGTTGGACAGAGCCGCCAGCGGATAGCGGACCTTAAGCCTGTCTAAGATTTCAAACGATGCGGCTGGCACCTTGATTTGCGAGCGCATCTGGATAAATTTAGCTATAAGCGTGGAGGCCTGCTCAAAGCTTAAATGCAGATGCAGAAAAGAGAAAGACTGCATCAGAGCGTGAATGCGCAGCGCCGTCACATCATTGGCAAGAGCAGGCTCCGCAGCTAAAGTCTTATCTTTAAGCTCTGCCCAGAACTGCGGTTTTGCCGTAAATTCCGGCAGCTGATAGGTTGTGCACAGATAACGGGCAAAATCCACCTCTGCCTGACTAATGATGGGCACATTGTCATAAAGGGTGTCATCCAGATCAAAAGAAATAGCCTTAATGGGTTGTAATGCTTTAAAAAAGCGCACGCCTAGTGTTCCTTATGTCTTGCGAATACGGTTAAGCTTTATTCTTTAAGTTTAGCCCGAGGATGTGCCTTATTATAGATATTCTTGAGCTGTTCAAAATTTACATGAGTATAAATCTGCGTCGCCGCAAGGCTTGAGTGCCCGAGCATTTCCTGCACGGCTCTAAGATCTGCGCCATGCGCCAAAAGTTCGGTGGCAAAGGAGTGCCTAAGCTTGTGCGGATAGATCCCGGTCTTAAGATCTGCCTTTTCTGCCAGCTCCTTTAAATGCACCTCAACCGAGCGCGAGCTCAGGCGTCTGCCAAAGCGATTCAAAAACAGAGCATCTTCCTGAGGCTTAAAACTCTCCCTGACACCAAGATAGGAAGCAAGCCGTTCCTGAGCCTTGGCTCCTACCGGCACGACCCGCACCTTGCTGCCTTTGCCCAGCACTCTGACCTCCTGCTGATCTACATGATAATCCTTAAGATCTAAAGAGGTCAGCTCACTGACGCGTAAGCCTGAGGAAAATAAGAGTTCGGCAATGGCCAGATCACGTTTAGCTGCAGGTGTATCAGCCTTTTGCTCTAAGAGTCTGGTCAGCTCCTGCAAAGTCAGAATCTTGGGCAAGGCCCGATGCACCGGCGGTGCGCCGGTAAGCTTCTCAGGATTATCCTGCAGTCTGCCCTTGCGAATGAGAAATTTAAAGAAGCTCGAGAGGGCATAATGATCATGGGCAATGGAACCTGAGGCCAGACGAACGGCGTTTTCATCCAGACCAAAGTTTAATTCGCGGCTGAGAGTGCGCATCTGAGTCTTGCCCACTTCCTGCCAGGAACTCAGCTCTGGAAACTCCTGTCTTAGCACAAGGAGAGTTTTATGCAGCACCCTCATATAGGAGGATACGGTATGGGCGCTTGCCCGTCTCTCAAAGCGCAGATAGGCAAGAAAATTCTGTACCTCAGAGAGCAGCGGTGTATCCTGACAGTCTGCAAAATAACGCTCAGCCTGAGCCTCGGCTTCAGTGTGCTCCATCTCAGTCAACCACCAGCGTCCCCTCATAGATCCTCTCACAGGAAGAGGTCATAGCTGGAGTATCTTCAAATTTCTGGACAGTCACGGTCATGTTGTCATTTAAGGTAAGAGTCTGATGACCATGCGCAGAACTTACGGTAATGGTATGTTTGGAGGTGAGCTTATGCTCAGCCACAAAACGCATGCAGCAGCAGGCTGCTGCATGTGAGTAGCTTTCAACCGTTTCTCCGTCAGCGCTGATCAGCTGATAATGAAAATCAAGTTCGGGATCATAGGGTGGCTCTATCAGTACCATCATTTCAAAACCCACTCCGAAATGACGGTGCGCAAGCCTGCGTACCTTGTCAGCACTAAAAAACACCTTCTGGGTCACCGCATTGACCACCATCATATCGTGGCCAAGACTCTGCATTTTCGTAAACTTAAGCAGCATGACGGTCAGTCCTTAATCTTCCAGTAATATCTCGTTCTGCCACAGTTCTTCATAACGCTGTCTGTGCCGGATCTCATAGACCTTATCCTGATCTACAAGCACCTCGCAGCACAGTGGTCTGCCATTATACACCGAGGACATACTGCTGCCGTAAGCACCTGCGCCTCTGACCACCAGAAAATCACCCTGCTTAACCTGCAGTTTACGCTCTTTACCCAGAAAATCATCACTCTCACAGACCGGTCCTACCACATCATAAACCTGCTCCTGAAGCTCAGGCTGCTTCTGACAGTTAAGAATAGTCATCACAGATCCATAAAGCGCAGGTCTTATCAGATCATTCATGCCGCCATCGACAATGCAGAAATGTTTCTCACCATTATCCTTAAGATACAGACATTTACTGACAAAAATACCGGCATTGGCCACCATGGCACGACCTGGCTCAATAAAGATCGCCACCCCGAGGGCCGCGATTTTTTCCTTGATCGCACCAAAGAAATCAGCCGGAGATGGTGGGGTTTCTGCATCATAGGTCACGCCAAGTCCCCCGCCCAGATCGATATGATCAATGTTAATGCCGAGGTTTTTGAGTTTTTCATAAAGAGAGATAAGCTTATCCGTTGCTTCAAGCAGCGGTGCTCCAGAAGTCATCTGCGAGCCGATATGGCAGTCGATCCCGCTGACCTTCAGATATGGACACTGACTGGCCTGCTGATAAACCTCAACCACCTCATCAATCGGGATACCGAATTTGTTGTGCTTAAGACCTGTAGAAATCGAAGGGTGAGTTTTAGCATCCACATTCGGATTGACTCTGAAGGCGATTCTTGCCTCAAGCTTAAGCTCAGCGGCAACCTGCTTGACTACTTCAAGCTCTGCCTTTGATTCAATATTTAGGCACTTAATTCCTTGTTTTAGTGCAAATTCTATTTCACGGGCAGTCTTGCCTACGCCTGAAAACACCACCTTATGCGGATCACCGCCTGCCGCGATCACCCGTCTTAACTCGCCCTCTGAGACCACATCAAATCCGCAGCCTAGTCTGGCCATCAGATTGAGGATCGCCAGGGAGCCATTGGCCTTAACAGCAAAACAGATCAGATGCTCAATGTCGGATAGTGAATCGTCAAAGGCTTTGACATGTCGTGTCAGCGTGGCTTTAGAATAAACATATAAAGGTGTACCAAAGGTGGTAGCTAGATCGGCAACCTTAAGATCTTCTGCGAACAGGTCGTCGCCTCGATAGTTAAAATAATCCATAGCGGTGTACTCCGGCTAGTATTAATCTGCTTGAATATTGCTGACGCTCAGCCAAGGCACATAGGAGCCTTCCTCGTCAGCAAAGTTACGGGTCATATCCTTGGCATCATGATAAGGACTGGTTACATTGACGAGTGCAGTCTGATACTGTCCCTGTCCTCCTTCATCCTTAGGTATATATAAAGGTCCTTTTAAACCACAGCCAGAAAGCAGTAAGGCACTTACCCCCAAGCAGAGCAAAAATTTTAGATGCATAATATTCTCCTCACCTAAAGCGTAACACAGCGCGAGCAAAAAAGCCTTGAGCTTAGGCAAAAAACTATAGCGCCTTAACCTGCTCAGAGCTGATGGTAAACGGATGTAAGCGCTTGAGGTCCTGACTGAAGACAAAATATTGTGGTAAATTAAAGTGCACGCTTTGATTAGGCCCCTGATCTTCAGTCTGACGGGTATAAAAACGATTGATATCATTTACCAGCAGCGAACGCGAGCCTTTGAAATTACGATAGGTTCTGACCTCATTTCGTTCATTGAGCACATAGATATCCCAGCTGCGCTCACCACAGGGGGCAAAGAAATACTGCACCACGCCCAGCGAGGCAAAGACCTCCACGAGATCAGGAACCTGCAGGGCAAATTCAGGACGCATGCTGTAACGGGACAGGACCCTGATATCAAAATCATAATTCTGCAGCATACTGTGGAAGAGAATTCTGACTCCGCGCTCTCCTGAGACGCGCGCTTCATAGGTGCCGTGTCCCACTTCAAAAAACACATCCTGACTGTTCTGCTCCTGCAGGCACAGAACTCGCGTGAGCAGGGACTCGAGATCATAACGGATAAGATCGCGATACATTTTTGAGAAGGACAACAGGGTCACCTTTTCCAGCAGTTCCTCGCCGCTGGACACATCCCTGCGATAGCGCAGCAGCATAGAGAGCAGCTCTACTACACCTGCCTCACCACTAGGCAGGATCTGGGAGGTCAGCTGACCCCAGGTATCAAGAATCACCACATCAATCGAGCCAATCAGACAGCTTCTGGCTCTGCCGCAGCACAGGGTCGAACCATAGTCCAGATCGCTGGAGGAAATTTTCAGATTTTCGGTACGATCCTGCTCAAAATTCAGCACAATGGCACATTTAATCATCCCCCGAGGCTTGGTCAGGACACTCTCATTAACCTGCAGCTCCGGCATCTCAAGACTCTGCAGCAGGCGTTTAGATAAGGACTTGACCTTATCATCTGCCACTACTCGTCCCTGCTCGAAAATAAAGCACCTGGTGCGGTCTGTCATCAGATGATTAAAACTTGCCCAGCAGACACAGGTACAGAGATCCCTGCCTATATAGGCAGGTCCGATGCGCATAATCTTCAGATCATCAGCGGCCGCCGGATAAATGTGCCATTCAGCCCGACACACGCTTCCCTCATGCGGCTTAATAAAGGTCAGCGCCGGCTCCTCGAGCAGATTGCGCATTTCATAATTCAACAGATTGATCTTGCTTGGAAAAATATCAAATGCCGCATAGAGCTTGCGTGACAGCACCCCCGCATCATCAGAAGTAATCGCATATTCGATGCGGTGACGCATACTGAAATCCAGCAGGGTGCGGTAGCTTTTATACAGTGACTTGAACAGGCGCTCCTGAACCATGCTGACAAAGGCAATCTTCCAGTGTTCACGGCCATAGAGCTGATCGATAATGTCAGACGGCCATTTCCAGTCGCGCCACATATGCTGCAGCAGACGCATTCTGAACCGCTCCTCACTCTTAGACTCAAGGCCGCGGATTGATCTGAAGATTTTTAAACTGAAGCAGGCTCTAAGCAGCACCAGCCGCTCTTCATCCTGCATGGCCTTAAGATAGCGGGAGACCTTTTTATACATCAGATAATAGGCATCGATCTGCAGTCTGTCCTTAATTTCCCCTCTGAGGATCTGAACTTTCAGAGTGGAGGAGAGCAGAGTAGTAGACGGATATTCATGGGCATAACTCTCCATCAGCAGAATCTTCAGCACCGCCTTAAACGGAGAATCTATACCTTTATATAGAAGCCAGAGCCCTGAGCCAAAAAATTCAGCCGGAGAACTCTTTAATACTGAGCCAAAATCAAAGAAATCCTGCCGGTCAATGCCAGCCTCAGAGAGCAGCTGATTAACCGCCTGAGCATAGTTCTCCCGCTCTTCTTCCGGGCTGACAAGATACCAGACAATATACCGTCCGCAGATGCGCACGGAGGAGCGATAAAACTCATCGAGCAGGAAGAGTGACTGTGCGCTGCCGCAGTTATCTGTATCCAGAGTATCGTGCTCTCCTGAGGTAAAACGATCCTCCGCGGTTACAAACAGATTGAGATCTGAACCATAGGACTTGGCCAGCTTTGAGATAAAATGACATTTTTCTTCAAGAGCTCTGACCGCATGCGCTGGAATATCCTTGGAAATACAGACCCAGATATCCAGATCTGAGTTAGGCCCCTGACCAATTGATGAGGTGCTGCCCATGGCATACAGCGCATAAATTGAATAGTTGGCCTTCTCCTGCTGAAAAGGCGCCTGCATGCCCAGCTTCTGCAGAATTTTGATCTGCTCTAGATCAGGTATAAAGCCATCAATCCCATAGGGAATATCCTGATCACGAAAACCAGGAATGTTAGGCTGATTGAAATGCAGTAAAATTGGCAGATAGGTCAGAAATTTACGTACTGAAGGCTGCATGGCCTGCAAAGCAGCCTGGATGCGGGCATTATTAAACGCCTGATAGTTTTTCAGCCGTTCAGCAAAATCTTTATGCGTACTTTCAGTCATATGTATATATCTGACCAGAGGTTCTGGGGACGGCATCTTTAATCAGTCCCAGGCGTGCAGGGATAAACCGGCTTAAGCCTGCACTTTATACAGGATTTCTAACTATTTTAACAAGCCGTGAGCAAGAAATCCCCCACCTCTATAGGAGGGGGTATGAATTGCGATAAACACGGCGTTTTCTTGACTGTTGTATTTTATAGCATTACTTTAGAAGAATGGAATCATGACATAGACCATGTTCACATTTTGTTAAGAGGGCAGCCAAATACTGAGATTAGTAAATTTATCAACGCTTATAAATCAGCAGGTAGTCGTCTTATAAGGAAAGAATTTCCTAAAATACGTAAAGCTCTTTGGAAAGAGCTGTTCTGGTCTCAAGGTTTTTGTCTGCTAAAACCTTTGGCTGTTGCCGTAAGGTTTATAATCTCATGCTTTCTGATAAGATTGAAGGTTATAAAGCCACAGGTAAGTTTCCAGATGTTACACCAGCAAAATACAAGCAGGAGTATCCAGATCTTAAATAAGGTTACAGTCTAGCTCTAGCAAATAAGCAGCAGGATTTGCAGTCGGCATTCCGTAATACATTTAGAAAATCTTCGCAAGAAGCAAAACGGATTTCCAAAGTTCAAGTCAGCAAAACATAGTCGCAAGTCCTACACTACCAACAATCAGAACGGCACAGTAGCTATCATAGATAATAAATATATTAAACTTCCTAAGATAGGACAAGTAAAAGCAGTTATCCATC
>JAILLS010000033.1 GCA_024693025.1 Succinivibrio sp.
AGCTTACTGCTGCTGTGCATCCTGATCTAAAAGCTTCTGATAGCCTTCAGGATCTTTCTGCTTGGCTCTTTCACAGGCGGCAGCGGTGAAGACCACGTCAGTATGACTGTTGAGCGCAGTTTCCACAGAATCCTGAATCACGCCGATGATAAAGCCGATACCTACCACCTGCATGGCTACGTCATTGCCGATACCAAAGATGGAGCAGGCCAGCGGGATCAGCATCAGGGAGCCGCCGGCAATACCGGAGCAGCCGCAGGCACACATCACGGAGGCAATACACATGAGCAGGGCGGCACCGAAGTCTACCTGCACGCCTAAGGTATGTACGGCAGCCATGGTCATAATCACGATGGTCACCGCAGCACCTGACATATTGATGGTGCAGCCTAAAGGAATCGAAATAGAGTAGGTTGACTTAGGCAGCTTTAACTGTTCGCACAGGTTCAGGTTGACTGGCAGGTTGGCTGCGGATGAACGGGTAAAGAAGGCGGTAACCGCACTCTTTGACAGGCAGGTCATGATCAGCGGATAAGGGTTGATGTGAGCGGTCAGATAGACCAGCACCGGGTTGACCACCAGGGCCACCACGAGCATGGTGCAGACCAGGACCACCACTACGTGCACATAGTTTAACAGGTTGGTAAAGCCGCCTTCCTGGGTGCAGGAAGAGTAGACCAGACCCATCACGCCTAAAGGAGCGAATCTGATTACGATTCTGACTACGCCTGAAATTGCCTGGGCGATATCGTCGAGCACCTTTTTGGTTTCATCATGAGAGTAGCGGAACATCAGACCTAAGGCGATTGACCACATCAGAATGGCGATATAGTTGCCTGAAATCAGAGCTGACAGCGGATTTTCCACGGCCTGATTCACAAAGTTGACCAGCACTTCCTTGATGCCCTGAGGCGGAGTCAGACCCTCCTGAGCCTGAGCAAGCTCTGAGAAGGTGCTCGGGAACATATAGCTGGCTACAAGCGCCAGGGTCGAGGCAATCACCATGCTGACCACGTACAGCACGATGATCGGTTTCATATTGGTCTGGGTACCGGACTGATGCTTGGCGATGGCTGAAGAGACCAGCACGAACACCAGGATCGGAGCTACCGCCTTCAAAGCCTTGACGAACAGGGTACCAAAGGTAGGAATAATCGTCTGATCAAACGGGTAGATGAGGGCTAATAAAATACCCAGAAGCAGGCCGGCACAGATCTGCAGAATAAATGGAACTCTATTCAGCGTCTGGGCAAAAGGAGCCTTAGGATTGACATTCTCTAACATTACAACCTCGAGTTGAGTAAAACATAGTATGCTCTGTCTCAGAACCTAGTCAGACTAAGCCTCTGAGAGCAAACATTTATTATAAAAAACAGCCGCAAGAGTATGCGTCCGGTCTGTTGTTATCCTACCACAGCTTGTCCAAAACTGTGCATCTGCAGAATGTTGTTGCATGACAGTGCAGAGAAAATGCGTTCTGCACCAGAAAAATCTAAACTGCACTGCAACAGGAGAGATAAAGTAACAGATTCAGGCTGAGGCATCTCAGCCTGAATCTCGGGTTTAGCGGGTGGAGAACTGAATCGGCTCAGGGGCGTCTGCAAGCTCGCCCTGCAGATCATGCTCATCATGCGCAGTCAGCCTGACCTTGACGAGATCGCCAGGTTTCAGGCTGCCACCCTCGGCAATGCTGATGATCCCGTCGACCTCAGGCGATTCATACTTGCTGCGCCCGATGGCCTCGTGATCTTCTGAGACATAGTCGATAAGCACCTGCGTGGTGGTGCCCATGCGCTCCTCAAGCTTGTCATAGGAGATCTGTGCCTGCAGCTGCATGAGCCTCTCAGCCCGCTCCTCCTTGATCTCCTCCGGGACCTGCTGCGGCAGCTCGTTGGCGGCAGCTCCTGATACCTCAGAATAGGGGAAGCAGCCCACGCGGTCCAGGCGTGCTGCCTTGAGGAAATCGAGCAGCTCTTCAAACTGGCTCTCAGTCTCACCCGGGTAGCCGGTAATAAAGGTCGAGCGGATGGTCAGATCCGGACAGAGCGAGCGCCAGCGTTCGATATTCTGCAGCATCTGCTCGAGGTTGCCCGGCCTTTTCATGCTCCTGAGGATCGGCAGACTGACATGCTGCAGCGGCAGGTCAAGATAGGGCAGCACCAGACCCTCGGCCATGAGCTCTACGAGGCGGTCAGCCTCAGGGCTCGGGTAGACATAGTGCACGCGCAGCCACAGCTCAAGGTCTGCAAGGCTACGGCACAGCTTGGACAGAGAGCTGCGCTCTTTGAGATCCAGCCCGTAGTCAGAGGAGTCCTGAGCGATGAGCAGCAGTTCCCTGACGCCGCGCCGTTTGAGATCGGATGCCTCGGCATAGAGAGTCTCGGGCAGCCTTGAGCGCAGCTGACCACGCAGCTGCGGAATAATGCAGAAGCTGCAGTGATGACGGCAGCCCTCGGCAATCTTCAGATAGGCATAATGCACAGGGGTAAGCAGCACTCCTGAGGGCTCAAGCTGCACTCTGGCCTCCATGGGAGGCTGACCGATGAGACGCTCCAGACTGCGCACTACCGCTGCCCGCCGTCCCGGTCCATGCACCGCCTGCACCTGGGGATAATGCTCAAGAATGAAGTCCGCGCGGCTGCCGAGGCAGCCTGTGACAATGACTACCGGAGCAGCCTCAAGCGCCTGTGAGATGGCATCGAGTGATTCTTCAATGGCAGGCTCGATAAAGCCGCAGCTGTTGATGATCACCGCATCACAGTTTTCATAGGAGCTTTCGATGCGATAGCCTAAGGACACTAACAGGGAGCTTAAACGCTCGGTATCATAGAGATTTTTGGCACAGCCTAGAGAGATAAAACCAACGCTTGGAATGTGGGACATATAAAGAATTGTGCTTAGAGAAAAATTAAGGCCTGAGTTAACCCAGGCCTGGATCAGTCAGAAGCAGGGCTTATTTGAAAGCAGCCTGCAGAGGAGGAACCACCTGCTTTTTGCGGCTGAGCACGCCCGGCATCCAGGTGTTGCCGGCAGAGGTCTTCAGTGCAGTATAGATGGTCTCGGCATTGTCAGAGCATAACAGCATCTCGGAGCCTTCCTTCATGATGTCAGTGAGGATCAGAATGGCAGAGTTGCGCCCTTCACCCTTCACCTTGTCAAGCTCCTGCTGCAGTTTGGCTTTAAGCTCTGGAGTAATCATGTCTAGGGAGAGCAGTTCAAGCTGACCGATGCCGATCTTCTTGCCGCCCATCTCAAAGTCCTTGAAGTCACGGAAGATCAGATCGCGTGGGGAGGCATTGAGATTGGATTTGGCCTTGAACATCTCAAAGCCCAGCGCATTGAGATCGTCAATGCCGGCAAGCTTGGCTAATTCCTCTGCTGCCTTTTTATCCTGTTCAGTGCAGGTCGGGCTCTTGAACAGCACGGTATCGGACAGAATGGCGCAGAGCATGGCACCGGCTAAGGGAGCAGGGATGCTGACGCCATAGTAGTCGTGGCAGATCTTGATGATGGTGTTGGAGCAGCCGACCGGCTGAATCCAGCACTCTACAGGAGCATCAGAGGTCACATCACCTAATTTGTGGTGATCGATAATGCCCAGCAGTTTGGCCTGGGCAAAATCATCCGGAGCCTGGGCTAAATCGGAATAGTCGACCAGATAAAGCTCTTCTCCTGCCACAGTGTGGACAATTCTTGGTGCCTTCAGGTTAAAACGGTCGAGGACAAAGGCTGTTTCAGGAGCAGGCTCGCCCTGACATACAGGCTCTACGGCAATGCCGCGTCCCTGATAGAGATTTGCAGCAGCCAGCGCTGCAATAATGGAATCGGTGTCTGGATTTTTATGACCAATAACTAAAGCACTCATGTTTTTCCTCTAACCTCAGTAGGCAGCAGGGGGATCCTGCGGCCGCTAAACATACTGGAAAAAATTATAGCATACTGCACAGAGTGGTGTGCTGTGTCAGGTCAGATTTAATGGGGCTGCCTGAACTGACGGCGGCAGCTTAAAACTGATAGAGGACTTTCAGCTGTCCTAGGAGGCCATGACAGTCGCCGAGTTTTCCGGTGGCGCCAAGCTCAAAGAGCAGACCTTGGATACTCTGAGGCCTGATGCGCAGCGCAAGCTCAAGAGCTGCAGAGCGGCCTTGAAGACTGAGCGTGGCAAGATTGGTCTCACCGATCCTAGAGCGGGCCTGGCCGTTAAAGGTTTTCTCAAGGCTCAGGCCGGTTTTTAGGGCAAGAGTATCTGAGAGAGTATAAAGACTGTCGAGGCCAAGCTTTAAGGTGTGGGCTCTGATGGCCTCAAGCTGATAGCGCTCTCTGATGCCGCTTAGGCTGACCTTGTCTGAGCCTGTATAGGTAAAGAAATATCTTGCATAGGGACTGAGCGTGAACGCTTCAGTAAGTCTGAAGCGATAGCCGCCGCCCAGGGCAAGACCTGCATAGAGGGCTCTGCTGTCATAGGAGGTTGACAGGGAGGTTCTCTCATAGTCACCTGAAAAGTCTGTTTCAGTAAGGCCTGCCCGCAGGGAGGTATCGGCAAAGAAGCCCTGCCCGAACTCATACTCAAGGCCAAGGCCCACTCCGTAATAACGGTTGGTGGAGCGGGCATGAGTATTGAGCACATGGGACCTGGTCTTGCCGCCGCCTAAATCGAGAAAGGCTGCCAGTGCTTGCCACACCGCCTGCAATATAAGGTGTGGAGTCTGCACTAGAAAAGCTGCCGCCTGCGATAAACACCCGATTGGAGTCTGCCGTGGTACCATAGCCGCCGTAGGCTTCTACCACTTCACCGCCTGAGATGCTCAGGTGGTTGTCGACAGCAGAACCCTGGTTTAAGGCAAGACCTGCAAAGACTATTTTAGCCTTGTCGCCGCTTATGACTGCAAGACTTGCGCCGCTTAGCGAGGTACTTTCTGAGGTCTGAGTGGCTACCCCGCCTGCCAGATACTGATAATTGCTGTCTAATGTGACATCGGTTGTAACTGTTCCGTTATCATCTCCGCTAAAGGTTGAGTCAAGTGTGCCTGCGTACCAGTAGGCTAGGGCAGGCTGCGGCAGAGCTAAAAGAGAGATAAGAGAGAGACTTGGCAGCAGATTTTTAAAGGGCCTTAAGTAAACAGTACTGCTGCCTGCCATGGGGAGGCTGTTCTCCTGCATTTGCCCAAAGCTTACGGTTGCGTTCTTCTGCATACTGACTCCGCTGCATCTGTCTTCTGCTTGATTATAGTCTATATTTTGATTTTGAATATGTTTATGTAAAGAAAGTCTTTTATGCTGTTTTTTAGCTTCCTTATAGCTGCAGGCTAAAGAGAAAGAGTGCCTGACCAGTGCTTAGGCTATTAGCTGTCATTTATAATCAGAAGAATAAAGTGCAGATTTGGATAAAAGAAGGCAGTTAGGCATGGAGACAGACAAAAAAACGCGCCCTAGGCGCGCGTGGCGGTGAGATCGGGATTCGAACCCGAGATACGCGTTAACGTATACACGCTTTCCAGGCGTGCTCCTTCAGCCACTCGGACATCTCACCGTTGTTTGACAACGGTGCATATTTTAC
>JAILLS010000056.1 GCA_024693025.1 Succinivibrio sp.
GGTGCTGATTATACAGGGTACCCATGATACCGTGGTGCCTTATACCTATGCGCAGAGATACCATTACGGCTATGCCTCAAGCACCCTCAGGCTGCTAGAAGGTGCAGATCACGGCTTTCATCAGCACACGCTGCAGGCCACTGCACTTGCCGCAGATTTTCTGGACGAGATCTTAAAATAAGCGCAGGCAGCAGCCAAAAACGCTGTCCTAAGGACAGCGTTTGGTATTTAGATTCCGATATTTACATAAAATTGCTCAGAGCTAAATTTATTATTGAATTTTTCAATAGGAATGAAGTAATAGTATGGCCCCAGAAATTGATCACTTAAGTTTCTAGTTCATACTATTCTCGGAAATTTCCAATGGGCTTTTTTGAAATGAGAATAGAGGAGCAGCGCTCTATGAAATCAGTACTCCTTTACAGATAGTTAAGCCCAGTGCAAAGCCTGTGTCTATCAAACCAGAGTCCTTCTGACAGGGTGATCATATTAGAGCTGGCGGTCATAAGCACGCCGTAGAGCATGCAGAGATCTTCAATATTGGTGATGATAGCCGTCCTGTTTGAGTCCCTACAAAAAACTGTGAGCGTCTCTATGCAACCAGTTCAACATCTAATGGCAAAATATTCATTCATCTGCAGGCGCAGACACTGAGAATGAAGTTGTGTGTTGCTGACGCAGGACATAATGCAGACAGTAAGGTATTTCCTTAGAATCTCTAGAAAAAGCTACAGGCAACAAAGCAGCAGGAAGGAGCATATATATAAAAAAGAGATCTCTAAAAAATTAGAGATCTCTTCGAGTTATTTTAGTACCTTACCCTAAAAAGCAGATCACAAATTAGAAACCATGATCTGCGGAGTTTAGGACAGATTATAAAGCCTGACGGGCCTTTTCTGCGATAGCCTGGAAAGCCTGCTTGTCATTGATAGCCAGATCTGATAAAACCTTACGATCAATTTCAATGTTAGCCTTCTTCAGACCAAAAATCAGCTGAGAGTAGCTCAGATCATGCTGACGGGCAGCCGCATTGATACGGACAATCCACAGAGCACGGAACTGACGCTTCTTCTGACGACGATCACGGTAGGCATACTGACCGGCCTTGGTAACAGCCTGAACAGCAACGCGATAACAACGTGAACGAGCACCATAGTAACCTTTGGCGGCCTCTAAAACTTTCTTGTGACGGGCATGTGCCACAACACCACGTTTAACTCTTGCCATAAATCATATCCTCCAAAACTTAAGCGTATGGTAACTGACGCATAATGGCGCGCAGATTAGAAGTCTTCACATAGACCATATTGCGCAGATTACGCTTGCGCTTTGCAGTCTTCTTAGTGAGGATGTGACGTAAATTCTGATGACGGCACTTGTAGTGACCGCTACCAGTCTTCTTGAAGCGCTTGGCAACGCCTCTGTCGGTCTTCATTTTGACCTTTACTTTACCTGCCATGTTTTACTCCGCATTGTTAGCAGTTAATTTAAAAAAACAGGAGCTGCACCGTATGGAGCAGACTTGGTACCCCGTTTTTTACTTCTTTTTAGGAGCTAGAACCATAGTTGCCTGCCTGCCTTCAACTTTAGACGCACTTTCAACTGTAGCTAAGCCCTTTTCCACGCAGAGATCATTCTCCACGCGTTTGAGAACATCAAGACCGAGGCTCTGATGTGCCATCTCGCGTCCGCGGAAGCGCAGCGTCACCTTAGCCTTATTGCCCTCTTCTAGGAAGCGGACCAGGTTGCGTAGTTTAACCTGATAGTCCCCTTCGTCGGTGCCCGGACGGAATTTGATTTCCTTAATCTGGACTACCTTTTGTTTCTTTTTCTTCTGATCCTTGCTCTTTTCGTACAAGTATTTGCCGTATTCAATCAGCTTGCATACTGGCGGATTGGCATTAGGACTAATCTCTACCAAATCGATGCCTTCATCTTTGGCTCTCTGCAGAGCCTCGGCTGTAGGCATCACACCAATTAGCTCATTGTCTTGATCCAAAAGACGCACTTCACGGCATCTTATATCACCATTAATCCGGTTCTTCTGAAAAGTCTTACCGGTTTTCTTACTGTTGTTTATAGCCAATACTCCTTTACCTAGAGCTATGAACAGAAGGTATTACTTATCCCTTATCTTGCCTGGGCCTTGCGTGATTGCTCAATAGCTGCATCGGCATCAGGCATGGTTTTGCGCTGTATAATATCCGAATTGATCAGATTGATCAAGTCTTCTATGCTCATTGAGCCTAAATCTGCACCTTTACGGGTCCTGACTGCAACCTTGCCCTGCTCAGCCTCGCGTTCACCGCAGACCACCATATAAGGAATATGCATAATGGTATGCTCACGGATCTTAAAGCCGATCTTGTCATTGCGCAGATCGGAGCGGACACGCAGTCCGGCAGCATCAAGCTTTTCGTAGACCTGCTTGGCATACTCGACCTGATTGTCAGTGATGCTCATGACTACAGCCTGAATCGGAGCCAGCCAGGTCGGGAAGGAACCGGCATACTCCTCAGTCAGAATACCCAGGAAGCGCTCAATTGAACCTAACAGCGCACGGTGAATCATCACCGGCACGTGCTCCTGATTGTCATCACCAATGTAATGTGCGCCCAGACGTCCTGGCAGCGAGAAATCAAGCTGCACCGTGCCGCACTGCCAGGCACGATCTAAGGAATCATGCAGGGTGAATTCAATCTTAGGACCGTAGAAGGCACCCTCACCCGGCTGCAGTTCAAATTCGAGGTTATTGGCTTTTAAGGCCTCAACCAGATCCGCCTCGGATCTATCCCAGACTTCGTCTGAACCAATGCGCTTTTCAGGACGGGTAGAAAGCTTCACGTCAACTTTATTGAAGTTAAAGACTGAATACACCTCATAGACCATCTTAATGCAGTCAGAAACCACATCCAGAATCTGATCCTCGGTGCAGAACACGTGAGCGTCATCCTGCTCAAAGCCACGTACACGCAGCAGTCCATGCAGGGAACCAGACGGCTCGTTACGGTGATCTTTACCAAATTCAGCCATTCTGATCGGCAGATCACGGTAGGAACGCGTACGCGAATTGAAAATCTGAATCGCACCCGGGCAGTTCATAGGCTTAATCGCATAATCGCGATTTTCGGAACTGGTGGTAAACATATTTTCAGCATATTTGTCCCAGTGTCCAGATCTCTCCCACAGCACTCTATCCATGATCTGAGGAGTATTGACCTCAATGTAATGATATTTATGCAGCATGCCACGCATAAAGTTTTCAATCACCCGATAGATAGTCCAGCCATCATTATGCCAGAAGACCAGACCAGGAGCTTCCTGCTGGAAGTGGAACAGATCGAGCTTCTTGCCCAGCATTCTGTGATCGCGTTTAGCTGCCTCTTCACGTTTATGCAGATATTCCTTGAGCTCATCCTTGGTAGCAAAGGCGCAGCCATAGACACGCTGCAGCATTTTATTCTTGGAATCGCCACGCCAGTAGGCACCTGCAAAATGAGTCAGCTTAAAGTTCTGACAGAATCCCATATGAGGGACATGAGGACCGACACACATATCGGTATATTCAAGATGGTGATAAAGACCAATATGAGTATCGTCCTTAGAAATGTTTTCTTCTAAGATCAGTTTTTTATAAGGCTCATGGCGCTCTTCGAAGGTCTGATAGGCCTTATCCCAATTTACCACTTCCTTAACCACCTGATAGTCAGTCTTGGCCAGTTCATGCATCTTGGCATCGATTGCTTCAAGATCTTCTGCTGTCAGCTTGTGCTCAAGGTCTACATCATAATAAAAACCATTATCAATCACAGGGCCGATGGCCATCTGAGCTTCAGGGAAAAGCTGCTTTAGGGCATGTCCGAAAAGATGGGCGCAGGAGTGTCGGATAATCTCGATACCTTCTTTATCCTTTGGAGTGATGATCTGCACAGTGCAGTCATTATCTAACACCTCGCAGGCATCCTTAAGTTCACCGTTAACCTTACCGGCCACACAGTTGCGGGCAAGACCAGCTCCAATACTTTGAGCAACTTCAAAAATAGATACAGGACGATCGAAAGATTTTACGTCCCCGTTAGGAAGAGTAATATTTGGCATGTTTCAAACCCCGATGCCTACCGCGCATCAAAGGTCTCCAGTTTGTGAAAAAAAAATATTGCCCCGCGTATCCTCACCTGTACTTACAAAGGCAGGCTCATGTACACAGTGACAAAAGTCACAAAAATTATACGCTCAAATTTAAGCTTGCACACACTCTCTTAAAAAATCTTATGGAAATAATAAAAACTTTATATTTTTATAGCAGACATCTGAATATTTGCCTTGCACTCTCATGAGTTAGAAAAAAAGTAAGCTTAAGCGATGCACTGAAGCTAAATTCGCACACAAAAAAGCAGGCGCTGAAGGCCTGCTGACTGAATGTAATGTTCAAGCTTTTTAGAATTATTTTTTGGACTGTTTTTTGAGCCAGAGATTATAGTCTTTAAATAAAGGATGCCCTGCGATATACCCGAGCGAGAGTAAAT
>JAILLS010000102.1 GCA_024693025.1 Succinivibrio sp.
ACCATCGCCTGCTGCGGCCAGTTAGGACGGTGCGTATAGATATAGTTGATCGCGGCGGAGAGATAATGGTTAGGGTTCATCAGTCCGCTATGGCAGACGATGCCATGACGATCGTAGTCAGGATCATTGCCCCAGGCGATATCAAAATCATCCTTCAGCTTGATGAGGCCTGCCATCGCATATGGGCTTGAGCAGTCCATACGGATCTTGCCGTCGCGGTCGAGGCACATGAAGGAGAAGGTCGGATCAACGCGATAGTTGACTACCTTGATATTCAGCTTGTACTTGTCGGCAATGCGATCCCAGTAATACAGACCTGAGCCGCCTAAAGGATCAACACCTAGCTTAAGTCCGCTCTTGGAGATCGCTTCAAGATCAATAATCGAGCCTAAAGCATCGACATACTGACCGAGCATGTCATGCTCCTTGACATTGGACATGTTGACCGCTTTAGCATAAGGCACGCGCTTGACGCCCTGCAGATTATTGCGCAATAGCTCATTGGCTCTGTCCTGTACCCAGGAGGTGATCTCAGTACCGGCAGGACCGCCGTCGGTCGGATTGTATTTAAAGCCACCATTGCTTGGCGGATTATGGGATGGAGTGATCACAATGCCGTCAGCAAGGCCTGAGGTTCTGCCCTTGTTGTAATTTAAAATCGCAAAAGAGACTGAAGGAGTCGGAGTGTAGCCATGATCCTTCTCGACTCTGACTTCCACCTCGTTGGCCGCCAGCACTTCTACGGCTGTAGCGAGGGCAGCCTCTGACAGAGCATGGGTATCCATGCCGATAAAAAGAGGTCCGGTGATATTTTCTTTCTTACGATATTCGGCAATGGCCTGAGAGATCGCCAGAATATGAGATTCGGTAAAGGAGCCGTTGAGCGAGGAACCGCGATGTCCTGAAGTACCAAAGCTAACCCTCTGCTCAGGATTGTCCATATCTGGACGATTCAAATAATAAGCAGCCATCAGACGCGGAATATTGACTAAATCTTCAAGTCTGGCTGGCTGGCCAGCAAATTCATGTATTGCCATGATGATCCTCTTTAAATGAGCTAATGCAAAGAAGCCCGCCCCAACCTCTGCAGCAACCTGAGCTGACTTAGGTCTCTCCTACGGCGTAGCTATTTTTTTATTCTATGCTCTCTGCCCTTTTTGGTTAAGGAGCAGTACGCGTTTTTTCGAGTCAATTCAAAAAAAGATCAGATCTTTATGCCAAAGGCCAGCTGCACCGCACCTGTACAGGCTCAGCTCACAAAAAACCCATGTAAAATCAAACTATCTTAAAATTAGCCGCAGGGCTGAGCCCGAAATCGGCTAAAATACTGCATCATTTATTTATGCAGCCACTAAAAGGAGCTATTTAATTATGCAAGATTTGCTTGTACGTCGTATTTCTCGTGCCCTGCTGAGCGTCTCGGATAAAACCGGCATCGTCGAATTTGCCAAAGCCCTGCATGAGCGCGGGGTGGAGATCCTCTCGACAGGCGGTACTGCCAAACTGTTAGAAGGTCAGGGGATCCCTGTACAGGAGGTCTCTGCATACACCAAGTTTCCTGAGATGATGGATGGCCGCGTCAAAACCCTGCACCCGCTGGTGCACGGCGGCATTCTGGGCAGACGCGGCGTAGATGATGCCATCATGCAGGAGCATGGTATTAAGCCAATCGATCTCGTGGTGGTCAATCTCTATCCTTTTGTCAAAACCGTATCAGATCCTAACTGCAGCCTCGAGCATGCCATTGAGAACATTGACATCGGCGGACCGACCATGGTCAGAGCTGCAGCCAAAAACCACCGCGATGTCACCATTGTGGTCAGAGCCAGCGATTATGACCGCGTGCTCAAGGAAATGGATGAGCATGATCAGGGTCTGACCTATGCCACCCGCTTTGATCTGGCCATCGCCGCCTTTGAGCATACTGCAGCCTATGATGCGGCCATTGCCAATTACTTTGGCACCAGGGTCCCGGATTACGGCAAGACTCCTGAGGAGGACTCCCCGCTGCCGCGTACCCTCAATCTGTCCTTTATCAAGCAGCAGGGCATGCGCTATGGCGAAAATCCGCATCAGAAGGCCGCTTTTTATGCTGAACTTACCGAGCATGACAACGGCATTACCTCCGCCCGTCAGCTGCAGGGTAAAGAGCTCTCCTACAACAATATTGCCGACACCGATGCCGCCATCGAATGTGTGCGTCAGTTTGACGAACCATGCTGCGTCATTGTCAAGCATGCCAATCCTTGCGGCGTAGCCTTAAATCAGGATTTGAACTCTGCCTATGAGGCTGCCTTTGCCTGCGACAGTGAATCTGCCTTTGGCGGCATTATCGCCTTCAACCGCGAACTTGACGGCAAAACCGCTCAGAACATTATCTCCAAGCAGTTCTGCGAAGTCATCGTGGCCCCTAAGCTCTCAGCTGAGGCAATTGAAGCGGTGAAAGCCAAGAAGAACATCCGCCTTCTGGAAACAGGCGAGCTGAACACCGCCAAGCCGCGCCTTGACTATAAACGCGTTAACGGCGGACTGTTGGTGCAGGAAGCAGATCTTGCCACGCTCAATGCCGCAGATCTTAAGGTGGTTACCGAGCGTGCCCCAAGTAAGGAAGAGATGGATGAACTGCTCTTTGCCTGGAAGGTCTGCAAGTTTGCCAAATCCAATGCCATTGTCTATACCAAGCATAAACAGACCCTCGGCATCGGCTGCGGCCAGACCTCCCGCGTCTTCTCCGCCCGCATCGCCTGTCTGCGTGCAGCTGACGGCAAATTCTCTCTTCAGGGTGCCGCACTTGCCTCAGATGCCTTCTTCCCGTTCCGCGATGGTGTGGATGCCGCCGCCAAGGAAGGTATTTCCTGCATCATTCAGCCGGGCGGATCCATTCGCGATCAGGAAGTAATCGATGCTGCCAATGAGCATCAGATTGCCATGGTCTTCACCGGCATGCGCCATTTCAGACATTAAACCAGAGGTACCTATGAAAGTATTAGTAATCGGCAATGGCGGGCGTGAACACGCCCTGGCTTACCGCGCAGCCCAGTCTCCTCTGGTGGATGAGGTTTTTGTCGCTCCGGGCAACCCCGGTACCGCCTATGAAAGCAAGCTGACCAATGTGCCTGTCAAAGCAGATGATCTTGAGGGTCTGTGCAAGTTTGCCAAAGACCAGCACGTCGATCTGACCATTGTGGGACCTGAGGCCCCGCTCGTGGCCGGTATCGTGGATCTCTTCAAGGCACATGAGCTGAAGATTTTCGGACCATCCAGGCTTGCTGCCCAGCTTGAAGGTTCGAAATCCTTTACCAAGGATTTCCTCAAAAGACATCAGATCCCGACTGCTGACTATCAGGTCTTCACCGAGCTTGAACCCTGCCTTAACTATCTTAAGCAGCATGGTGCACCGGTAGTAATCAAGGCTGACGGCCTGGCGGCGGGCAAAGGCGTGGTGGTTGCCATGACCCTTGAGGAAGCCACCTCAGCTGCCGAACAGATGCTCTCAGAGCATAAATTCGGCACCGCTTCCACCAAAGTCGTCGTGGAGGATTTCATGGACGGAGAGGAGGCCTCCTTTATCGTGATGTCAGACTCAGTCTGCGTGCTGCCGATGGCCACCTCTCAGGATCACAAGCGTCTGCTGGACGGGGACAAGGGCCCCAACACCGGCGGGATGGGGGCCTATTCCCCGGCCCCGGTGGTCACGGATGAAGTCTATGCCAAGGTTATGGAACGCATTATCTATCCTACGGTTAAAGGCATGCTGGAAGACGGCATTCCCTACTGCGGCTTTTTATATGCAGGTCTGATGATTGATAAACAGGGAGATCCTCGGGTAGTTGAGTTCAACTGCCGCTTCGGTGATCCTGAAACTCAGCCGATTATGATGCGCATGCAGTCAGACCTTGTGGATCTCTGCCTTAAGGCTACCACCCCTGGCGGTCTGCAGGGTGAGAAGGTCGAATACGACAGACGTCCCTGCGTAGGTGTGGTCTTAGCCTCAGAAGGCTATCCTGAACAGGTCAAGACCGGTCGGGTGATCAGCGGTCTGCACAGCGAAAGCGATGCGGCGGAAAAGATTTTCGAAGCCGGGACCAAAGAAGTTGACGGACAGGTGGTGACCAGCGGCGGGCGTGTCCTGTGTGTGACTGCCTTAGGTGACAATCTCAAGGAAGCCTGTGACAAAGCCTACAGGCTGTGCAGCAAGGTACACTTTGACGGAATGCAGTATCGCAGGGATATTGCCTGGCGCGCTCTGAAACGCTAAGCGCAGGTCACTGTACAGATGCTTGAGGAAATCATCAATCAGACGATTTTATTCATCGTCTCCTTTGGGGCCAATCTCATGGCCTCAGTCTCAGGAGGCGGAGCAGGCTTTGTACAGTTTCCGGTGCTAATCCTCCTGGGGCTGCCCTTCTCGGCAGCCCTGGGCACGCACAAGGTTGCGGTAGTCTTCCTAGGCATCGGCGCTCTGAGCAAGGCGAAAAAGACCTTCAGCTTTGACCGTCAGGTGGTCTATGCCATGCTGATAGGCTGCCTTGCGGTAACCTGCGGCTCGCTGTTCATCATCAGGGTCAATTCTGCCAAGGCTGAAGTGGTGCTGGGTCTTATCACCGTACTGTCAGGCATCTATACCTTAGTAAAAAAACAGTTTGGAGATGTCAAGGCAGGTGGAGAGCGCTCGGTGCTGCGGCTTCTTGTAGGCTATGTGCTGCTGTTTCTGGTCGGTCTGTTCTCAGGCTCGCTCTCCTCAGGAGCAGGACTGTTTGCCACTCTGACTCTCGTCAGTGTATTCAGGCTGGATCTGAAAAAAGCCATCATGCACACCATGGTCTTTGTCGCCACGCTCTGGAATGCCGTAGGTGCCTTTACCATAGGAGCGGTCGCCACCATTCACTGGCAGTGGGTCCCCACCATGATCACCGCAAGCTTTCTCGGCGCCTATCTCGGCACCTTTTTACTGCAGACTCTGCCGGTCAAAACCGTCAGAGTGATCCTCTCACTGGTTGCCATGTGCAGCGGCATGCTGCTCATCTATACAGGCTGTGTCGGCATGCAGCATTAGGCATCTGCGCTGATGCCGATATTCGAAACCCTCTTGTGCTCAAGCAGCTGCTCTAGTCTGCCTAGCAGCTGACTGCGGTTAGATTCACTCTCAAACAGTCTGAGAACGGAAAGCTGAAACTGCAGCTCAGCTTCTACTAAAGGGTGTTCATGCAGCTCATCCTCATCAGGCTCTGCCCCGCTTTCCGCTTCAAGCCGTCTGAACACACCGCCTAAGCTAAGATTGGAGGCCTGCTCAGCTTCACTGCCTTCATGCAAAAATACCGCCTCACAGGCAACCTGAAGAGACAGCAGAGTATCTTGCACATAGAGATCTCCAAGGCTTAACTCCTGATCAAGCGCAGGCAGCAGAGTCTCAAGCTCGGCGGCAAGCTCAGCCAGATCAAGGTGATTGAATTTGTCCTGATGAAAGGTCTTAACCTCTTCTAGCAGCTGCTCAAACCTGAGCGCCAGCTCAGGTTGCTTGCCCACCTCGCAGCACAGTACAAGATTAGGCTTCTGATGCATTGTCAGAGCCAAAGCAAACAGACTCTGCTGCCAGGGCGAAAGCTTATGCAGCTTCTGATAAAATTTAGCGCCAAAGAACATGTCAACACCACCTTAAATAAACCATCAGGCCTGAAAATAAAAATAGGTAACCATATTTAACTGCTTTATATATTGTAAATTTTTTTAGCTGCCATAACAAATCAGAGCTTAAGTTCCGTATATTCAGCATACATCTGAAAATTATGTGTACCAGTTCACATAATTATAATCAAACAGTAGATTTTTTTGCCTAATTTGAATTTCTCCAAAAAAATCTGTCAAAAACATGATATTATGCTTTCCGACTAGACATGGATCCTTTCCTTTAGCCAAATACTAAGCCTGAATCCAAACAACTGGTTGTTATAAAAACAAAAATCAATATGGTTCTTAACTGCAGCAAGGCCATACGACCGTTTTGGATTTTTTTTCCAGAAGTTATTGCATGAATGGAGCATTGCTGAGAATACAACTCTCAGCGAAGGATAACCTTTGGAAAATTTAGATGAACATAACAGTATAATAAATATAATGAAATCAGAAGATTACATCGCTCTGGATGTGGTTGAAACCAATCATAATGCGCGTGCTTTTAGTAAAAAACAAATTAGTTTAATCAGCGCAACCCTGTTCGGAGCCCTATCACTTTCGCTGCTTGCTCCGTCCCAGTTATCACTCACCGGTTCCAGTGATGATGAGGATGCTTATTTAGCCAATCAGCCAGAATCTTTCCATGAAACCTATGTAGATCCGGCGATTCCGCTGGTCGGCGGCCAGACCGTGAACACCACCACGGCACTGGTCTCTACTGCTGCCCCCAGCGAGCAGCGTAAAGAGAGCATGACCGAAAGCGTGGCGCCTGAGGTTACTGCCCAGGTGGCTTCCAACAAGCCCATGGATAACTATGATGATATTCTGCCTGAGTCTGAACTTGCTGACTCAGACGAAGTCATCGATGCTCAGTATAAGAATCTGACCGCAGTCAGTGAACCTGCCAAAAAACAGGAAGTGGTCTCGAAATGGTTTGTGGAAGATGTGCAGAAGGGAGATACCATCTCCTCCATCTTTGCCGACCTGAACATTCCTGCCTCAGTGACCATGGCGATTTTAGATCACAAGAATGTGGCCAAAGAGGTCAACTCTCTCTCTTTAGGTCAGCATCTCTCCTTCCTGATCGATGAGAAGAACGTCCTGCAGCAGTTCGTCAAGCCGCTGCCTCACAATAAGCAGTTAAGGTTCTATCGTTCAGAAAAGGATCCGCGCAAATTCGACTATGCGATTGAAAGCGCCGGCAGGCACATGAACGCAGGCGATGAGGTCACTACTACGGTCTCCTCAGAAGCTGAACAGACCCTCGCAGCCCAGGTCGCTCAGACCAGTACCGATGCCAAGGCAGACACTGCTGAGAAAAAGGCCCCTGCACCTCAGGTTACCGCTGCCGCTGACACCAAGAAAGCCGCTCCGGTCAAAAAGGTTAACCCGATTGAAAACCGCGGTCGTCTGGTCCTCGTCAAGATTAACAAGGGTGACAGCTTCTCCACTGCCGCCAACAACTCCGGGGTCTCCTATGGTGAAGTCAACCAGATCCTGCGTATGTTCAAGGGTCGTGTGCAGTTTGCCCGCAACATCCATCCTGGTGATGAGATGCGCGTACTCTTCTCCGATGCTCACGGCAAAGGCAAGATTACCGCAGTTGAGCTGAAGCTTGGCAAAAAGAAATTTGCCACCTATTTAAATCCGGCCGATGGCAAATACTATGATGAAAAGGGCATGAACTCCAACAAATCTGCCTTCAGACGCTTCCCGCTCAATGGCAAGATCAGAGTTACCTCTCCTTTCAACCCAGGCCGTCGTCATCCGGTGCTTGGCTATGTACGTCCGCATAACGGTACTGATTTTGGTGTGCCGGTTGGCACTCCGGTAATCTGCCCTGCTGACGGTGTGGTCGATAAGGCCGGCTACTCACGCGGTGCAGGCTATTATATGGTGGTACGTCATCGCGGCGGCATCTCCACCGTCTATATGCATCTCTCCAAGATTGTGGCCAAGGAAGGTCAGCACGTCAAGCTTGGCAAGACCATCGCCAGAACCGGCAACACCGGTATCTCCACCGGTCCGCATCTGCACTATGAGCTGCGCATCAACGGCCGTCCGGTTAACGCCATGCGTGTGAACCTCGGTAATGCCGTAGACAGCCAGGTCAACAAGAAAGAGCGTCAGCGCTTTGCCAGCAACGTGGCCAAATACAAAAAAGAATTATACTCAAAGAACCTGATGGCAAAACTTTAGGTTTGATAACTCTCTCTCGCCTGCCCCTACGGCAGGCGTTTTTTTTCAATACGCTACTTACCAGATCCTGTTTCAGGCTAAAAACTACCATCCTGCAGAGCTTGCTTTCAGACCACCTGTTGCACAGAGCTCCACGCCTGCTGTCAGCACTCAGGCCTAAAAGCTGCACAAAAATTTGACGCAGTGTCAATTTTTAGACAAAAAATACATATTAGGCTAATTTAATTGACTAAAATCTAGAGTTAAGTTTTTTTTACTCCGAACCTAAACTATGTTTTGAGGAATTACATGCAATTTTCAGGAGATCTACTGATCATTGAGCAGGATGAAGGCACCCGCCAGACGCTTGAGACCATCTTCAATTTCCTGGGGCTTAAATGCCAGAGCGGCGAGGTGGCTGACTGTCTGTCCTATTTTGAAGCGGATGATTCACAGATAGATGTCTGCATTCTCGGCAGTCATCCGGATAAGCTCAAGCCTCGCGAGCTGATTGCTGCCCACAGCGATACGGCCTTTCTGCTCTGTCAGTCCGATGAGGCTGAGGATTTTTCCGCGCTCCCCAATTTTATGGGAGTGATTGGAGACACGCCGGACTATGACAGCATCGTCTCCCTGCTGCATTACTGCCAGTCCTTCAAGACCATGCGCCGTTTTGCGCATAAGTCAGGACAGGGCGCCGCACAGCTGATCCGCATGCTTGTAGGACAGGGACCTGCCATCACGCAGGTGCGCCGCCTTATCGAGCAGGTGGCCATCACCGATGCCAACGTCCTCATCCTGGGTGAGAGCGGCACCGGTAAGGAAGTGGTGGCACGCTCCATTCATACCATCTCAAGACGTGCCAAGGCACCGTTTGTTCCGGTCAACTGCGGCGCTATTCCTTCAGAGCTTCTCGAGTCAGAGCTCTTTGGTCATGAAAAAGGTGCCTTTACCGGAGCCTTCAGTGCCCATGAGGGTCGTTTTGAAATGGCTCAGGGCGGTACCCTGTTTTTAGATGAAATCGGTGACATGCCGCTGCAGATGCAGGTCAAGCTGCTGCGTGTGCTGCAGGAGCGGCAGTTCTCCCGAGTCGGATCCAATAAGGTTATTGAGGCCGACGTCCGCATTATCGCGGCCACCCATCAGAATTTAGAGCAGATGGTAGAGGAAGGCACCTTCCGTGAAGATCTCTACTACAGGCTCAACGTCTTCCCCATTGAAACTCCGCCTCTGCGCGAGCGGGCTGATGATATTCCTGTCCTGGTGCAGGAGCTTGTCAACCGCAACGCGCAGGAGGGCCGGACCATTCGCTTTACGCAGGGAGCTATGCTGCAGCTGATGCAGAATGAATGGAAGGGCAATGTCCGTGAGCTTGGCAATTTAGTCGAGCGCCTGCTCATTCTGCACCCTAACGAGGTGGTGGATGTCAACGATCTGCCGCCTAAATACCGCGGTGCCAAGCTTGAAGATGATCCGCTCTCAGAGCGTGAGGCCCTGCTCGACAGTTTCTCCACTCCTGCCATGAATAACCTGACCGAGGATGGCGAGTACTCAGATCTTGATTTTGTCGAGGATGAGAACAAGCCGATTAAGCTGCCTCCGCTGCCGGTCATCGAAGGAGAAAATGACATGGCGCAGGCCTTTATGCCTGCTTTCAGCTCTGAAGGAGTCAATCTTAAGGATATGGTCTCCAATATCGAGATCTCTATGATCAAGCAGGCTTTAGCCCAGTGCAACGGTGTGGTGGCCAAAGCCTCAGAGATCCTAGGTCTCAGACGGACCACCCTGGTTGAAAAAATGAAAAAATACGGCATCAGCGCACAGTAAACACAAGGACAGGACATGAACGCTCAAGACAAAATCGCAGAATATCTTAAAAATAAAACCATTCTGGTGACTGGCGGCACAGGATCATTCGGCAACCATTTCATCAGTACGGTGCTCAAAAATTATGCGCCGCAAAAGGTTATTGTCTACTCCCGCGATGAGCTCAAGCAGTACGAAATGCAGCAGAGGCTGTCTGCCTATGCCAAGCAGATGCGCTACTTTATCGGCGATGTCCGCGATGCCACCCGCCTGAATCTTGCCCTGCGCGGTGTGGATATCATCATTCATGCTGCTGCCATCAAGCAGGTCCCGGCAGCGGAATATAACCCGATGGAGTGCATCAAGACCAATATTCTGGGGGCAGAAAATGTCATCGAATGTGCCATGCAGAACAATGTGGATCAGGTCATTGCGCTCTCAACTGACAAGGCGGCCAATCCTATCAATCTCTATGGCGCTACCAAGCTGTGCTCAGATAAGCTCTTTATCGCCGCCAACAATCTCTCAGGCGAGCGCCGCACCAAGTTTGCCGTAGTGCGCTATGGCAATGTGGCCGGCTCCCGCGGCAGTGTGGTGCCTTTCTTTAAAAAACTCAGGGAACAGCACTCAGACTATATTCCGATCACCGATATGCGCATGACCCGCTTCTGGATCACTCTTGAGCAGGGCGTGAGCTTCGTGCTGCACGGACTGGTCAGAATGTATGGCGGTGAAGTGTTTGTGCCTAAGATCCCTTCGATTATGATTAAGCAGCTGGCCGAGGTCATCGCGCCTGAGATGCCGATGAAGGAGATCGGGGCAAGACCTGGCGAGAAGCTGCATGAGATCATGTGTCCGCGCGATGATGCTGCGCATGTGATTGAATTTGATAATTTCTATATCATAAAGCCAAGCATTCTCTTTACACACAAGAGCCGCACTGATTATCTTGAGACGAGACTTGGGGAGCAAGGTAAGCCAGTAGCTTCAGATTTTGAATATAACTCTTTGGATAATCCTCATTTTATGACCAATGAGGAGCTTAAGGATATGCTTAGACTTTAACTTTATATGATAAATTACAGCACCCAAACCATCGATCAGAGTGACCTCAAAAGTGTGGAGGAGGTGCTGACCTCCCCCTATCTGACCACTGGACCTACCGTCACAGCCTTTGAGGATGCGATCTGCGAATATGTCGGCTGTAACTATGCCATCGCCGTCAACTCCTGTACCTCCGCCCTGCACCTTGCGCTGCTTGCCTTAGGCATTAAGCCTCTAGATCTTGTCTATGTCAGCGCCATCAGCTTTGTGGCCTCAGCAAACTGTGCCCGATACTGCGGGGCAGACGTGGAATTCTGTGAGGTAGATGCTCACAGCGGCAATCTTGACCTAGATGCGCTTGAAAAGCAGCTGCAGGAAGCAGAACAGCAGCATAGGCTGCCCAAAGCCCTCGTTGGCGTGCATCTTTCGGGCAGACCGCTTGAACTTGCAAGACTCTATGAGCTTAAGGAGCGCTATCACTTCTACCTCATAGAAGATGCAGCGCATGCCCTGGGCGCACAGTATCACGGTCAGATGATAGGCTGCAGTAAGGTTGCCGAAGTCACCGTCTTAAGCTTTCATCCGGTCAAAATCATCACCACCGCAGAAGGCGGCATGTGTCTGACCAATCAGCCTGAGCTTGCCCATACCATCCGCGCTCTGTCAAGCCATGGCATCACCCATGCAGCAGAGGAGCTTAGAGACAAGAGCCTGCCTCCTTACTATTATGAAATGCAGAGTCTTGGCTACAATTACCGCCTCTCGGATCTGCAGGCGGCCCTGGGACTCAGTCAGCTTGAGCGCATTGATGAGTTTTTAGAAAAAAGACGGCAGCAGGCACTTGCCTACCAGGAAATTCTTGCCGACAGTGAACTTGGGCTGCCCAGGGCAGATACACCTGAAAATCTGAGCAGCTGGCATCTCTATCAGGTTTTAATTCCTCAGGGCAGACGCGACTTTATCTATACTAAGATGCGCGAGAAGGGTTATGGCGTGCAGGTCCATTATCTGCCCATCTACCGTCACCCTTACTATCAGAAGCTTAAGCGTTACCCGCCTCTTCCGGGAGCAGAAAGCTTCTTTGCCTCAACACTGAGCATTCCGCTGTTCCCTAAGCTTGATAAGCTGACGCAGCAGATGTGCGCCATTGCTCTGCTCACCCTACTTGATCAAGGAGACTAAATGTCCACACTTGCCATTATTCCGGCCCGCGGCGGCTCAAAAAGGATCCCGCATAAAAATGTCAAAGATTTTCTCGGTAAGCCGCTTTTAGCCTATGCCCTCAGCGCCATCGAGGAAAGCGGACTCTTTGAAAAGGTGGTGGTTTCAACTGACGATGAGGAGATTGCCACGGCGGCCAGGCGCTATGGTGCTGAAGTGCCTTTTATGCGCTCAAAAGAGCTTGCCGATGATTTTACCGGAACCGAAGCGGTTACCCATGATGCAGCTGTGCGCGTAGAACAGCTGGGATTTAAAGCTGATTATATCTGCTGTGTCTATGCCACCGCCCCTCTGCTGACCGGCTACTGGCTTAAAAAAGCCTATGACAGGGTAAGGGAGGCAAAGACTGATTATCTGTATGCCTGCTGTGAATTCCCTTTTCCGATTCAGAGAGCGCAGTATCTTGAGCCTGACGGCACGCCGGTGCCTGTAATGCCTGAGTGCATGCCGATGCGCTCTCAGGATCTGCGCAAGACCTATCAGGATGCCGGACTCTTTTATTTCTACTCGCACCGTTATCTCATCGAAGGAGTACGGGACAATCTGGTGTGCCGCGGCTTTGAACTGCCCCGCTATCGCGTCATCGATATCGATACCCCGGAAGATTTTACGGTAGCCAAGGCCATGTATACCGCCATCTCCTCCCTGAATCTGCCTTAGGAGTGCCCATGCAGATTGTATGTGTCTTCAAGGCCGATGAGCACATCGGTACAGGGCATTTAATGCGAGTCAAAGGTCTGCTGCCCTATTTTGCAGGAGACACTCTGACGCTCTGCACTGACAGTCTGAGTAAAGAGCTCTATCCTCTGTGCAGTGAGTATGAGAAAATCTATGAGGCAAGGCCGCAGGCTTTAGGTGCCTTAGTCCACAGTCTCAAGCCTGATCTGGTGCTCATTGATCATTATTATCTTGATGAGCGCTTCGAAGCCCCGCTCTGTGCCCAGAGTGTTGTGGCAGTCATCGATGATCTGTTCGGACCAAGAAGGCATCACTGCCATCTGCTCTTTGATCAGGGACTCTCCCGCACCCCCAGTGAATACGCCCCCTATGTAAATGATGACTGTAAGATTCTGGTGGGACCTGAATACAGTCTGGTTAAACCCTGTTTTGCCCAGCCTAGAGAGCCTAAGCTGCCAGAGCGCCCTACCGTACTGATTAACTTTGGCGGAGCAGATCCTAAAGGCTCCTGTCTTGTCACCGCCCGCAGCGTTAGGCAGGCAGGACTTACCGCCAGGTTTAACTTTGTGATCCTCGCAGGTCAGGTCAATCCTCAGTATGACGAACTGCAGGCTGAATTTGGCACACTTGAGGGCTTTGAGGTTATAAGACATACCGGGCAGATGGACAGTCTGCTCAGGCGCTGTCAGCTGGCCATAGGGGCCTGCGGCGGCTCTTTTTTAGAGCGCATCTGCGCCGGGGTACCTTCGCTGAACGTGGAGATTGCCGATAACCAGGCAGGTGCCGGCAGACTCTTTGACACCTTTAAGGTTGCTCTGCCTTATGCGCTTGAAGATTTAGCCAGGCCAGCTCTGCTTGCCAAAGCCCTCACAGAGCTGTGCGAGAAAGCCCCTGCCTTTATTCAGGAGGGGCAGGCTCTGCTCGACGGGCAGGGACTTATGCGCATCAGTGAAGCGATAAAAGCGCGCCTAAAGCTCTTCACTCCCGTCTAAAAACTCAGGCAGGCGCCAGTCAATCGGCTTTTTGCCCTGCGCCTTGAGATACTCGTTGGCCTTAACAAAATGTCCGCAGCCAAAGAAGCCGCGGGAGGCCGAAAGAGGACTGGGATGAGCGGAGGTCAGTACCAGATGCCGGTTCGGGTCTACTCCTGCGCCCTTTTCCTGAGCATTTTTGCCCCAGAGCATGAAGACCAGATGCTCACAGTGCTGATTGACTGCCCTGATCACCTCAGTGGTAAACTCCTGCCAGCCTACCCTGCTCATGGAATTTGGCTCTCCTCTGATCACGCTTAAACTGGCGTTTAGCAACAGCACGCCCTGTCTTGCCCAGGGGATCAGATTGCCGTGATTGGGGATGACAAAGTCTGGCAGCTCTTTAGACAGTTCCTTGTAGATATTGACCAGAGAGGGCGGGACCTGCACCCCGACCGGTACGGCAAAGGACAGCCCCATAGCCTGATTAGGCTCATGATAAGGGTCCTGCCCTATGATCACCACCTTGAGTGATTCAAGCGGGGTATAACGGAAGGCATTGAACAGATCGGCATCCTGAGGATAAACCTCCAGCCCCTGCGCACGGGCCTGGGCGACTGCGTTGAGTGCCTGCTTAAAGTAAGGTTCCTGTTTGAGCGGACCTAAAATCTCACTCCATGGCATGTTGATTCCTTGTCAAGTTAAACTGATAAAAAAGGCGACCTTTTCAGCCGCCTCTTGTTAAAGCTATAAGCTTATTTAGCCGGTCTCTGTCTGATATGGAAGGCAAAGCCTGCAATCTCATCCTTGAAGTAGGCTGAGACGAGCTGACCCTTGTCATTGTAGTACATATGGTTCTCATCAAAGACCACTCCCTTGCGGCGCAGCATCGCATAGGCTCTTGGCATATCGCGGGTATCCACGCAGACATGACCATTGCTGCCGACAAACGGGATCTTCATGACCTCGGCAATATCACCGGTAAAGAAGGAATCCGCAGCCTCACGCTTGTCTGTATTGAACAGACAGGCAATAGAGTCAGTCACCTTCTCGGCATTGCCGCGCTCTTTGGCATTAATGCCCACATGACCTACGCTGAAGTCCATGATCATGGCATTGATCTCAGCACCAATCTTGGCAATACCATCCCAGTCTTTTGCCTTCACCAGCTTTGATGGCGGAATGAAGGAACCGCCGGCAGCGGCAACATTCGGCAGAGACAGGTAATCTAAAAGATTGTTTAATCCTACACCGCCGGTTGGCACAAACTTCAGAGAGGCATAAGGACCGGCCAGAGCCTTTAAGGTCTTGATGCCGCCATAAGCCTCAGCCGGGAAGAATTTGACTACCTTAAGACCAAAGTCTAAGGCCTGCTCTAAATCGGCAGGAGTCACGGTGCCCGGGCATACTGGCATACCGTTCTTCAGACACCAGTCCACCACCTTTGGATTAAAGCCCGGAGTGATGACAAACTTACCGCCGTTGTCTAAGGTCTCCTTGGCATGATCGATATCATGCACAGTGCCGGCACCCACGATAATCTCAGGGACTTCCTTGGCCATTCTCTTGATGGCCTCACCGCCAGCCTGAGTACGGAAGGTCACTTCAGCGATCGGGATCCCGCCTTTGACTAAAGCCTTAGCAAGCGGCACGGCATCATTCGGATCATCCAGGGTCACGAGCGGTACAACACCATACTCGCCAATAGTTTGAAAGACATTCTGATCTAACATAGCTAATTCCTCTAATTCTATACGCTAAATTACAGCTGTACGCGCTTGTGGCTGTCCATGAAAGCCTTTAACTGCTCAGGAGTTGGCAGACCTTCATTGTCACCGGCAAAGGTACACTGAATGGCACCGATGGCGCAGGCTCTTTCCACACATTTCTCCAAAGGCAGCTGCTCCATCAGACCGGTCAGCACACCGCAGGCAAAGCCATCACCGGCACCTACAGTATCGACAACCTTGTCGATCACAAAGCCAGGAACCATGAATTCCTCAGCTCCGTCGCTGACCAGAGCACCCTTAGGACCGCACTTGGTGATCACGGTCTTAGCGCCGAGATTGCGATAGAACTTGTTGATCTCATGCGGATCAGTAGTACCGCACAGGATCTTGCCCTCGCCGTCGCCTGGCAGAACCATATCGGCCTTGGAGGCCAGATCATTGAGATAAGAAACCATGACATCCTGAGATGGCCACAGCTGTGGACGCAGGTTAGGATCAAATGACACATACAGATTGGCTTCACGAGCCTTCTTGAGCATCAGTTTGACCGCTGCGCGGGTAGAATCAGTCAGAGCCGGCAGAATACCGGTTAAATGAATGTGAGAGAACTGTGAGAAATCAACCTTGTCCACATCTTCTTCGCTCAAGGTTGAGGCGGCAGAACCGGCACGGAAATAGAAGATTTCAGGATCGCCCTTGGACACCTTATTCTTCATCATAAAGCCGGTGCGGCGCTCCTTGGTGAAGATCACAAGATTATCCTCGATCTTGTTGTTGCGCAGGGTTCTTGTAATCAGCTTACCGAACGGATCATCGCCTAATTTGGTTAAATAAGCGGTCTTATGTCCAAGTCTTGCAGAGCCAGTGGCTACGTTAAACTCAGCCCCGGCTACAGCCAAGCTGTATCCTGTTACACTGTCAAGAGAGCCTTCGCTCTGTGCAATCAGTAAGCCCATTGGTTCGCCAGCAAGTACCAGTCCTTTGCCCATATTAAAATTCTCCAATATCAAAAACACAGTAAAGTGTAAAAAACATATGTTAAGTTTACTCAATTGATCAGATTTTTCTTCTTTTAAGATCACACTTTGCTCAAAAGATCCTGTTTTCAAATTACCATATTGATCAACAACAAAAAATATCTAAGTTTTACCCCTTCTAAAGCGAACGATTTCCTTACTTTTCGCCAGGCTTAAGCCCTGATTAAAGAGTAATTAAACAAAAGTCATCAGATCTCTTCAGACCCAGGACAGCAGGATTTCTCCCCGACGTACACATCGCTTAACTGAGTCTTACCTAAACAAAAACCGACCAAAACTGTCCGAAAATTAGCCAAAGTAAGCATTTACAGCAATAAAAAAGCAAAAAATACCGATGTTTGAGGCTATTTAGCTTAAAATAAGCATAGGATTTTGCTCTGTGTTGGTTCTATGAATGAATTTTATCTTTCTACAGAATTTGCGGTGGTGGACTCAAAGGTCCCTTTAAACCAGCAGATCTATAAATTTTTAAAGAAGGCCATTATCGAATGTCAGCTGATGCCTGACGATCCGGTCTCGGAAAACGCGGTGGCCTCAAAATTCAGGTTTAAAATCTCCCGCCAGCCGGTACGTGAGGCTTTAATCAAGCTTGCTGAAAATGGCTTTGTGCTCATTGAGCCGAAAAAAACCACCAAGGTTTCGAGGATCTCCAAGAGCGAGATCCTGCAGGGCTCTGAGATCCGTAAAGCCTTAGAATGCCATATCGTGCAGCTGGCCTGCGACAAGATCACCGATGAAACCCTGCAGCAGCTTGAAAATAATGTGACCTCGCAGCGCTTTGTCGCAGAACAGTACAAGCTGCATGATCACTTTGCGCTGGATGATGAATTCCATCAGCTGATTGTCAAATCAGCGGGTGTCGACAAAGCCTGGGATATCATCGAGGGCGTCAAGGGTACCATGGACCGAGTGCGTTTTCTGTCGCTTGAATATGAACTCACCCCGATGATCCTAACCTCCAATGCGCACTCTAAAATCTATGATGCTCTTAAGGCACACGATAAAGCTGCCTGCGTGGCTGCCATGGAGGAGCATATTGCCGAAACCAAAATCTCGCTTGAACAGGTCATCAAAAAATGCAAGCCGGAATGGTTTCAGCCTTAGCGAGAGTCTTTCAAGTCAGAGTACAGAATTACTTGCAATCCTGTACATCTGTCCCCATTTATAGGTTACAATAAATTTTTCTTAGCCCTCAGCGAGGGCTAACCTAGGTTTTTAGCTCATGTATATTGGGAGGAGCACACCGTGAACATGCAGAATATGCAGTCATCCAATCCAGCCCTGGCTATTGCCGCTCGGCAGGCCGGCTCATTTAACTTCGGCGGCTCGGAGCTGGCAGCCACCATTGAAGGTACCACCACCAAAACCATGATCCTGGTTGGTCTGACCATGCTGGTAGGCTACTTCAGCATGAATTATGCCTTAGGTCAGATTTATGCAGGTCAGGGGATCTCACAGGGTCTGCTCTTCGGCTCCTGCATTGTCGCCTTTATTGTGGCCATGGTGGCCTGCTTCAAGCCTGAGCTGTCCAAGTTCACCGCCCCTGCCTATGCAGTCTGTGAAGGTGCTGCCTTAGGTCTGCTCTCCGGTGTCTTTGAATTCCGTTATCCTGGCATTGTCTCCACCGCTGTCATGTCTACCTTTGTGGTAGTGCTGGTCATGCTGGCCCTCTGGAAATTCAAGCTCATCGTGCCTACGCAGCGCTTCCGCTCCGTCGTGATGGGCGCAACCTTAGGCATTGCGGTACTGTACTTTATTCACATCATCCTCAATCTGTTCGGTGTACAGTTCCTGCCAAGCTCTGGTCCTGTCAGCATCGGTATCTCGCTGATCATCTGCACCGTGGCAGCCTTAAATCTAATTCTGGATTTTGAAAATATGCAGATCTCAGTCGAACAGGGCCTGCCTAAGTACTTTGAGTATTTCAATGCCTTCTCAATCCTGGTCACCATCTGCTGGCTCTATATTGAAATCTTAAAGCTGCTGGCGCATCGCGAGGAATAAACTTTACTAAAATCCTCAAGACTCCCTCTGCTCGAGGGAGTTTTTTCTCTATTGTTCTCACGCTTTAACGCTCTCGTCCTATTCTTAGCCTACTTTTTTGCTATCATATTGATGATCTAGGCACATATAAAGGACGTTACGGTGAACAGTTTAGATGAATGCCGTCAGGCAATCGATGAAATTGACAGTCAAATCTTAAAGCTGCTGCGTGAGCGCATGGTCGTAGCTGAGGATATCGCGCAGATAAAGCTCAATCATAATGCGCAGGTTACCGACCGCAAGCGTGAGCAGGAAAAGCTCAATCTGCTGCAGCAGGAAGGCAAGCTGCTCGGTCTCTCGGCAAGCTGTGTCTATGATGTCTACACTGCCATTATGGCGCATACCGTCAGCTATGAGCAAAGCTATATTGTAGCTGCGGTCAATCAGCGCGGACTGGTACGCGACAGCTCAGTGGCCTTCCTAGGCACGATTGGAACCTATTCTCACTTAGCCTCGCACCGCTATCTCAATACCTTCCGCGGCAAGATTGACGTTCTGAGCTGTCAGAGTTTTTCAGATATTATTGCCGCCGTGGAGTCAGGTAAAACTGAATACGGCATGCTGCCGATAGAAAATTCGAGCTCAGGCAGCATCAATGAGGTGCTTGATGTGCTGCAGGGCTCCAAGGTGAAAGTGGTAGGCGAGATCTGCTATCCCATCGATCACGCCATCCTAGCGCTGGAGAAAATCGACCTTAAGGAGATCACCGATCTCTACTCCCATCCGCAGCCGGTCGCCCAGTGCTCACAGTTTCTGCACGAGATCATGCCTAAGGTGAATATTCATTACATGAAATCCTCCTCTGACTCTCTGCAGGCTGTAGCCAAGCTCAAGAACCGCACCCATGTGGCGATTGCCAGCCACCATGCCGCAGCCTACTACAATCTGCTGCCGATCATGGACAATATCGCCAACAATATTCACAATTACACCCGCTTCATCTGCGTCTCCATGACGCCGGTGAGTGTGCCAAGTCAGATTGAAGCTAAAACCTCCTTAACCTTTACCGTGGCAAAATATACCCCGGGCTCGCTGATTAAGGTACTGGAAACCTTTTCTCAGGCAGGGATCAATCTGGTCAAGCTCTCCTCCAGGCCTAAGAAGAATCGCGGACAGGACACCTGGGAGGAACTCTTCTTTGCCGACGTACAGGGCAATCTTGCCGATCCAAAGATGCAGGAGATTATTGCCACTATCCGCAGCTACACCAGCTCTCTGCAGATTTTAGGCTGCTACCCAAGCGCTGAGCAGCAGGCCTACTAAAGAGAGACCTCAGCCTCACCAAAGTGAGGCTGAAGTGTTAAAAAAGCTTTCATACTCAACGAGATCTTTGCCTATCTAAGTGCTTTTGCCTGATTCTGTCCCCTCCTAAACCAAGCTTTACTCCATACTCCTTAAAATGCGCACAGTTTCAATCAACCATACTCAAGGAGTAACCATGTATTTAACCTTAAATCAGTCAGGGCTTAAACTTGCCTCAGACAGGAGCCTTGCTGCAATTCTCGTCGAAAGTCTGCTAAGTCCCCTGCTTATCGCCAGCATAGCCATACTGCTTTTCAGCCTAGGCCTCAAGCTGACCTTGGCGCTCAACCATCTGTATGTGAATATCTCAGGCTCGCTGCCAGCAGGTCTCTATGCCAGTGAGGAGCTTAGTGAACCTCTGCACAAGAACGACCTGGTACTCTCCTGCTTGACACCAAAGACTGCCAATCTGGCCTTAAGCCGCGGCTATCTTAGCGCTCAGGGACTGCTGAACCGCTGCGAGAAAATCGGAAAATACGTCGTAGCCACGCAGGGAGACGAGGTGCAGATCTCCTCTGAAGGCATTCGGGTCAACTCAAGACTGCTGCCTAAAACTGCACCTCTGCCTTATGACGGAGAAGGCAGGATACTAAAGAGTGCTTCGCTCAGGCAGAGCTTAAAGGAGCATGAACTGCTCCTGGCAAGC
This sequence comes from Succinivibrio sp., assembly GCA_024693025.1. Taxonomy (GTDB): domain Bacteria; phylum Pseudomonadota; class Gammaproteobacteria; order Enterobacterales; family Succinivibrionaceae; genus Succinivibrio. The sequence continues at coordinate 20,330 of JAILLS010000102.1, forward strand.
TTTAAAAGAGAATCCTACGACAGCCGTTATTTCGGTATTGTCAAAGAAGAGCAGGTTATAGGCAGGCTCAAACCGGTCTTTACTTTCTAAAGCATTTTAAAGTAAAGACCATCAGGATGCCTATAAACAAAGATCCCGCCGGCAATGCAGGCGGGACCTTGAGATCAGCTGTGCCTTTGTTTAAAGACGTTTGAAGATCAGAGAGCCATTGGTACCGCCAAAGCCAAAGTTATTGGAGATGGCGTACTCAATATCGTATTTCTGGGCAGTGTTAGGCACCAGATTGAAATCCCCTACCTCAGGTTCTGGATTGATAAGATTGATGGTAGGAGGGCAGATCTGATCGCGAATGGCTAACACCGTGATCACTGCCTCGATAGCACCTGCAGCACCCAAGAGATGTCCGGTCATGGACTTGGTCGAGCTCATACAGGTATGCTTTGGAGCATCGCCAAAGATGCTCTTGACTGCACGCAGCTCAGACAGGTCACCCACATGAGTGGAGGTACCGTGAGCATTGATATAGTTAATCTGTTCAGGCTTGAGCTGAGCATCCTGTAAAGCATGACGAATAGAACGGGCGGCGCCGTCGCCGTCTTCAGGAGTAGCTGTCATATGATAGGCATCACCGCTCATGCCAAAGCCGACTAATTCAGCATAGATCTTAGCCCCGCGTGCCTTAGCGTGCTCATACTCTTCTAGGACCAGAATACCCGCACCGTCGCCCAGCACAAAGCCGTCACGATCAATATCCCATGGACGTGAGGCATGCTCAGGATCATCATTGCGGGTCGAGAGAGCCTTCATGGTACCGAAACCGCCAATACCCATTGGCGTGGAAGCTTTTTCAGAACCGCCGCAGACCATGACATCAGCATCACCATAGGCGATAAGACGGGCTGACAGACCTATGGCATGGGTGCCTGTTGCGCAGGCAGTCACGGTAGACAGATTCGGACCTTTAAGGCCTTTCATAATGGAAAGCTGTCCTGACACCATGTTGATAATAGTGGAAGGTACGAAGAAAGGACTAATGCCATGCGGACCACGCTTGGCAAGTCCCAGGATATTCTTTTCAATCAGAGCAAGTCCACCGATGCCGGAACCGATCATCGTACCGACCCGTGTGGCATTTTCAGGTGTAATTTCAAGCTTGGAATCTTCAAGAGCCATTAAACCGGCGGCAATGCCATACTGAATGAAGAGGTCCATCTTGCGCTCATCTTTGCGATCGATGCCCCACTGCTCCGGGGAGAAATTCTTGACGGTGCCGGCAATTTTGACTGAAAAATCAGTGGCGTCAAAGTGTTCAATTTTTGAGATGCCACTCTTGCCTGCTAATAAATTCTGCCAGGACTCTGCGGCTGTGGATCCCACTGGGCTTATCATGCCTAGACCAGTAACAACTACCCTGCGATTCTGCACAGTAAACTCCCAATATAAAGAGGAGGGCGAATGCCCCTATGTGAATTCGATGCTGCATCTAAATCCACTGCGGATTCAGATACATTCAGTGTGCTTATAGCCCACTCTGCGGCTCAGTATATCATCATCTTAAATGGCTCTCAAGCAAAAAGGAGGCTCGCAGGAAGCGTCACAGTTACCTTTGTCAGGATTTGTGCTAAAGCAGGCAAAATCAGCCCAAACTTTGACCTGTCACACAGAATTCGTCAGGCATTTTAAGACGTAAACAGATAAAAATTAAAGCTAGGCTCGAGCGCGTGGAGGTGCTGAGAAAAAGCCTAGTTACAGAAATGGAAAAGGCGGGATAAACCCGCCCTCTCATGCCTTGAAAAAAGATTAGTCTTCTTTTTCCTGATGGCTTTCGATGTAATCGATAGCAGCCTGAACGGTGTTGATCTTTTCAGCTTCTTCGTCAGGGATTTCGGTATTGAATTCTTCTTCGAGGGCCATAACCAACTCGACGGTGTCCAGAGAATCTGCACCTAAGTCATCTACGAAAGAAGCCTCTGGTACGACATCTTCAGGTTTAACACCCAACATGTCAACGATAATTTTCTTTACACGATCTTGAATATTGCTATTGCTCATTTGTTTCCTTTGATCAGCCTGTGCTAACGCACATTAACTGTCCTATGTTACTTTCAGACCCAATGTCTGAACCCCAAAAAACCTATGCAGTGATTATAATGGTTTTAAAACCCTTTTGGTAGTATAAAAAGATCGAATCAATCAAAAAAAATACTTTTAGTCAGGAGTTTTTAAAATAACCATCTGAAAACACACAACATACCCGCACACTCACGTTTATCATTCTGTGTGCAAACTCAAACTTTTCACCCCCGGCTCATTAGAGCCTGAGGCAAAAACTAGTTGCAGTACATGCCTCCGTTCACGTCAAGAGTACTGCCTGTAACATACGCGCCCAGATCTGAAGCAAGATATACTACAGCTCCTGCAATGTCCTCAGGGGTAGCGGCTCTCTTCAGAGGGATCTGCTGCTCCCAGGCCTTAGTCTGTGCCTCATCGAGAACTGCAGTCATATCGGTCTTAACAAAACCCGGGGCTACGCAGTTGACGGTAATGCCGCGTGAACCAACTTCCTTGGCTAAAGACTTTGAGAAGCCCACCAGACCTGCCTTGGCTGCTGCATAGTTGCACTGACCGGCATTGCCAGTCTCGCCTACCACTGAGGTAATCGAGATCACGCGCCCTGCTCTCTTCTTCATCATGGCGCTCACACACAGCTTGGTCAGCTGGACATGGGCATTGAGATCGCACTGCAGCACACTGGCCCAGTCGCTGTCCTTCATGCGAATAAACAGCGTATCACGGGTGATGCCGGCATTATTCACGAGAATATCAGGTGCGCTACCAGCAAGCTCTGAAACCTGCTTGAATAAAGCATCGATAGAGTCTTTATCCTCGGCATTCATCACCAGCCCCTGACCTTTGCCGCAGAGATATTCGGTAATGGCCTGAGCCCCCTTCTCGGAAGTCGCAGTACCGTATACCTTGGCCCCCAGTTCGCAGAAGGCAGTGGCAATTGCCTTGCCAATGCCGCGAGAAGCACCGGTTACCAGTACCACCTTATCGGTAAAATCAAGTTTGAACATTCTAACCCTCTTTAATCTGTGCTACAGCCTTGTCCAGCGAAGCAGGATCGTTGACATTGGCCACAGCAATACTCTTGTCAATGCGGCGGATAAGTCCGCTTAAAACTTTATTCGGGCCGCATTCCACCATGAGAGCTGCACCCGCACTCTGCATCCCCTTGACACACTGTACCCAGCGGACTGGCTCAGTCAGCTGAGCAATCAGCGCAGCTTTCAGCTCAGAGACCTGACGCAGAGGTTTAGCTGAACAGTTTACATAGACATCAAGCTTAGCCTCAGACAGCGTGATCTTCTCAAGCTCATCCTTAAGTCTTAGAGCAGCACTCTCCATCAGCGGACAGTGTGACGGAGCCGACACGGCCAGCGGCACCACGCGCTTGGCTCCCTGCTCGGTAAAGGCATCACAGGCACGCTTGACAGCCTCAGCATTGCCTGAAATCACCACCTGACCTGGAGTATTGAAGTTAGCGGCATAGACCATATCACCGCTCTTGCTGACCTCAGCGCAGACCTTGACAATCACTTCATCGTCAAGGCCCAGTACGGCTGCCATAGCACCGACTCCAGCCGGCACCGCTTCCTGCATCGCCTGACCGCGCAGACGCACAAGCCTGACGGCATCAGCAAAGGCCATTACCCCTGCGGCTACCAGAGCTGAATACTCACCTAAGGAGTGACCAGCTACCGCACAGGGAGCACCTGCTCCGGCTGCCTGCAGAGCTCTGAAAGCGGCCACTGAAGCAGTTAAAATGGCAGGCTGAGTGACCTCGGTCTTATTGAGTTCACTCTCAGGTCCATTCAGGGTCAAGGCCTTAAGATCATAGCCCAAAGCCTCATTGGCTTCAGCATAGGTCCTGGCCACCTCAGGATGATCCATAAAAGTGGCAAACATGCCTACGGCCTGAGATCCCTGGCCTGGAAACACTGCTGCAAATTGTGTCATACAAACTCCTTATCAATAACGGATCAGAGCCGAGCCCCAGGTAAAGCCGCCGCCGAAGGATTCAAGCAAAAGCACATGGCCGCGCTGAATTCTTCCTGAGCGGATGCCTTCATCTAAAGCTAGAGGCACCGAAGCTGAAGAGGTATTACCCTGCTTGTCCAAAGTCACGATCACTCGAGACATATCTAAATGCAGTTTACGGGCAGTTGCGGTAATGATGCGCAGATTGGCCTGATGCGGCACCAGAAAGTCCAGATCCGCATCGCTCATCCCGGCTTTCTCCAGGGTCTGATTGACAAGACCGGCTAAGATCACCACCGCCTGTTTAAACACCTCATTGCCCTTCATATAGAGATAGTCACTCTCAGAACTGGGTCTGCCGCGGACCGGATGCGGCAGAGTCAAAAGTGGAGCACGCTTGGCGTCTGAAGACAGATGCACGGCAAGTGTACCCTGCTCATCAGAGGCGCCCACAATAGCCGCACCGGCACCATCTCCGAACAGGATGATCGTGGTGCGGTCCTGGGGATTACAGGCATGGGAAATGCGATCGGCACCGACCACCAGAATCTTCTGTGCCTGTCCTGACATAATCATGGCATGGGCAATGGCATAGGCATAGCTAAAGCCTGAGCAGGCAGCCGCCACATCAAAGGCAGGTACGCCGGCAAGACCTAGAGCGCCGGCAATTTCACAGGCACAGGAAGGAAAAGCATATTGAGAGGAGGTGGTAGCACAGATCACCGCATCCAGATCCGCTGGCTGCAGCCTGGCACTCTCCAGAGCCTTTTTGGCAGCCTCAGTCCCCATATAGGCAGCAGTCTCCTGCTCAGAGGCAATGCGCCGTTCCTTAATGCCCGTACGCTCGATAATCCATTCATCAGAGGTCTCGACCATGCGTTCCAAATCAGCATTGGTGCGTACCTGTTCCGGCAAATATCCACCGGTGCCAAGAATTCTTGAATACAAGGGACCTCCCTTCAAAGATAGGCAAAATTCAGACAATTATTTTATATTATATATGCTTTAGCTGTCTAAATGCTGTGCGATTTTTTGGCAAAGATCAAGCTCTGCAACCTTGGAGGCTTCCACAATTGCGACCCCCAGGGCGGCGCTGGTGGCGCTGGCATGACTTTTAAGCACATTGCCGCGTACCCCTAAAAGAATTGAGCCGTTATAATGCCAGGGCTGCAGCCACTCGGGCTTGGCGAGCAGCGCAAAGAAACGCTTCAGCCCCTGCTGATGGGCAAACAGATGAGCCACGCCTTCGGCAGCCTTGAGCGCCACATTACCGGTAAAGCCATCGGACAGAATGACGTCCGCATCGCCGCAGAACAGCCGGTTAGCTTCGACAAAGCCCCCGCAGTTCAGCCTCTGATCCGCCAAAATCAGATCGCGGGCACTTTTAACCAGCTTATTGCCTTTTTCCTGTTCACTGCCGACATTGAGTACACACAGACGCGGTGAAGGAATACCCCAGGCTAAATTCAAGGTGCAGTGAGCAAGTCTTGCAAAATCATAGAGATCGCTTGCTGAGCAGCTGGCGTTGGCGCCTAAATCAAGCATCAGGGAAAACCTGGTCGTGCCGCCTGGGATCTTAGCTGCCAGTGCCGGGCGCATATTGCCGATACAGCCTAAATGATGACGGGCAAGTGTCACTAAAGGTCCGGTGCCGCCGCTTGAAACCACCGCCTGAGCATCTCCTGCTCTGACCGCTTCAATCGCCTGGGCTAAGGCTGAATTCTGATAGTTTCTGAGCACCGTCTTAGGGGAGGCATCCTGAGGAATGTTCTCCGGCGCTTCGACAAAGGAAATCCGCTCGCGGTCAAACCTTTCTGCACTAAGGGCCTGCTGCAGGGCAGCTGAGCCAAAGACTCTGACATGCAGAGACGGCTTGAGATTAAAGGCAAAGCGCAGCGCACGCACCACTTCCTGAGGGTCGTGACTGTCCCCGCCCATGCCATCTAAGGCAACTGTGACTTTTCCCATATCCGGTCTTATGCAGCTTGAGGTTTAATCTCAAAAAAAAGGACGTCCAAGTTTCAACTGAACGCCCTATCTGTCTTAATGTTTAATGACGTTATTACTTGCGATCATCAAACTTAGCTGGAGTTAAATCAAACTTAACGCCACGATAATAACCATCGGCAGTTACGTTATGACTGATATGCACTTCTGCTGAAGTCTTATCCATACCAAGGGATAAAGCATTCAATGCATCATGGGAACGACGCATATCACGACGAGAACGGGACTTGTGGTTCTGCTGAACAGCCATTTCTGTCTCCTACATATTAACAAATAAAAAAGCGAGCAACTTGATGTCCCGCAATTACTTAAAAAGTTGAAATCCTGCCGCAACTCGATGCGGACTCATGGCGCAAAATTATACTCAATCCAGGCTTAGATATCAAGCTAAAAATAAAAAAACATCATTTTGTATTTTAACGAAGATTTTTTATTTCAGGATCTCCTGTCAGGCCGAACTTAATGGTCTGCCTCCTGCCATTAAACCGTCTAAACTGCAGCTTAAATCTGACCCGAGTCTTAGCCTCCCGGGTCAGGTACTAAGCTTTACATCTCACGCTGATCTTCAACGCGCTTGGTCTTCTTTTCACTGCGGGAGAGTGAGCCGATCGGCACCACAGCCACACGCGGTGTCACACCGAATTTGGTCTTGGCAAGCTTGGCCACCTTTCTTGAGGTTTCGGCAAAATCCACCCTGCCTTCAGCTTCCACCGTAATATGCAGCACGTCACGCCGTGTTTCACTGTCACGGGCCAGAATAATACGGTATTCACTGCCGACGCCGTCCACCATGCCCAGAATACTCTCAATCTGACTTGGGAACAGATTGACGCCATGAATCTTGAACATATCATCGCTTCTGCCGGTGATGACATCAAGACGTGGATATGGTGAGCCGCAGGCACAGGTACCTGGAATGATTCTTGACAGGTCATGAGTTCTGAAACGCAGCAGCGGAGCACCTTCCTTGACCAGGGTAGTGATCACAATCTCGCCGCTTTCTCCGTCAGGCAGGCGCTGTCCGGTTACCGGATCAATAATCTCGATAAAGACATAGTCGTCAAAATAATGGATGCCATCTTCCTCATCACAGCTGATCCCGATGCCCGGGCCGTAAATCTCAGTCAGGCCATAGATATCATATAGAGAGATGCCCAGCGCATTCTTAATGGTGTTGCGCATCTTCTCGCTCCAGCGCTCTGAGCCGATCACGCCCTTTTTCAGGCAGATCCGATCTTTCAGTCCGCGTCTGGTGATCTCCTCTGAGAGCAGCAGGGCATAGGAAGAGGTGGCAGTCAGCACGGTTGATTTCAAATCGATCATCATCTGCAGCTGCTTTTCCGTATTGCCAGGCCCCATCGGGATAGCCATGGCGCCCAGTCTCTCACAGCCTGCCTGAAAACCGATGCCGGCAGTCCACAGACCGTAGCCTGGAGTAATATGAATTCTGTCATGCTGGGTAATGCCGGCCATCTCATAGCAGCGCTGAAACATAATGGCCCAGTCTTCCACATCTTTCTGAGTATAGGGAATGATTACCGGTCTGCCCGTGGTGCCTGAGGAGGAATGGATTCTCACCACATCCTTGTCATCAACTGCCTGAATGCCCAGAGGATAGGCAAACCTCAGATCATCCTTGCTGGCAAAAGGGATCTGATCAAAATCTGCCTGGCTCTTACATTCTGTAATTCCAAGTTCTCGATATTTTTTACCGTAAAAGCTATCGGTCTTAATCAGACGTTTAATCTGTCTGTCAACAAGTTCAAGTTGTTTTTCAGTTAGTAGCATAGTTCTCACCTAATTTAACTCCAGCTGCAAAGGCCTGTTTATTGACCTCTACAAACTTTTCCTTAACCTTCTTTTCTATCTCTGCAACCACCAGACTCTGCGCGACCCCAAGAGCCCCAAGGCCGCAGGCAATCCCCAGCATAATGATGTTGAAAAACTTCACTGAGCCAAAAGGTCTGCAGATCTCATGTGAATCCACCACATAGGTCTGGAGGTAATGCTGCTGCAGATAGGCCGTCATTTCGCTGCCGTCATAGCCTGTCTCCTTAAGACTCTCGGTAATCGGCTTGACGGGATGAGAATTTACGATCACTATTCCGTCAGCTTTAAGATAATTCAGATTTCTCACCGCTTCAGCAGGCTCAAAGGAGAGCATCAGATCTCCTCGTCCCTCCGGGATCAGAGGAGAGAACACCGCCCTGCCGACCCGGATGTGACTGGTCACACTGCCGCCCCGCTGTGCCATGCCGATGGTTTCAGCCGAGTGCACCACCTCACCGTCAGCCATGAAGGCTGAAGCAATCAGCTTGGAGGACAGCACCGTACCCTGACCGCCCACCCCGCATATCAGTATATTTCTATCCATGTTGTACTTTCTCTATCGCTCTGTGCGGACAAATCTGCGAGCAGAGGGTGCAGCCGACGCACAGACTTTCATCAATCACCGTCTGACCGTGGTCCATGCTGATGGCCGGGCAGCCTAACTTCTTAATGCAGATCCCGCAGTTTTTGCATTTAGCATTGATGACACATTTTTCCTTTGACTTCACGATGCTGATGCAGGGTGAACGGAAGATGATGGCCTTAACCCCTCTAAGCTTGGCGCAGGCTTTGACTGCCGCCACCGAGGCCTTGAGATCATTCGGATCAACTATCTCAAGTTTTGCCACCCCAAGACCTTCCAGAATCTTTTCAATCTTCAGCTTGTCTACATAGCTGCCCATCAGATTGAAGCCCGTGCCGGGATGCGGCTGATGCCCGGTCATCGCCGTGGTCGCATTGTCAAGAATACACACGATGATATTCGCTTCATTGTAGATGGCATTGACAATCCCGGTGATGCCTGAGGCAAAGAAGGTTGAATCTCCGATAAAGGCAAAGGAGACCGCCTCAGGATCGGTGTGAGAGAAGCCCTGCGCCATGGTAATACCTGCTCCCATGCACAGACAGGTGTCCACCATGTCAAGCGGCTGGGCATTACCCAGGGTATAGCACCCGATATCCCCGCAGTAATAGGCCTTCTGTTTTTTCATGGCGACCTTTACTGCATAGAAGGCTCCGCGATGAGGACAGCCTGCGCAGAGGACCGGAGGTCTCTGCGGCAGAGCTGGCAGATCAGATCTGCAGGCAATAGCCTGAGGAGCAACACGTCCATAAAACCTGTCAAGAATCTGTGCACACAGCCTGACATTCAGCTCTCCAGCATGAGGGACATCTCCTGAAAGCTTGCCTCTGATTGTGACTTTCAGCTGATGTCTGCCGGCAGTCCTCAGCAGAGCTTCCTCAACAAGCGGACTTAATTCTTCAAGACAGAGCACCTCATCCCTGCCGCTTAGGATCTGCAGCGCAAACTCTTCAGGAAACGGGAAGGCCGTGCCAAGCTGCACCAGCGTCATTTCCTGATGCTCCTGCTGATATTCCCTGGCATAGGAATAGCTTATACCGGAGGCAAACACCGCCCTGCGCGCCTGCCTGTTCCCCTCCAGCACCGTATTGAAGCGATAGTGTGACAGCTCGGTTGCAAGCTGTACATTTCTCTTTTCGATAAGCTCATGATTTCTTAAAGACAGCTTCGGGAAGATCACCCATTTGGAGCTGTCCTTAATAAAGCCTTCTGCACTCTTAGGGGCATAGTGCTCATCAAATTCGATGGCGGCATAGCCATGACAGACCCGGGTGGTCGGACGCAGAATCACCGGAGTGTGATACTGCTCAGACAGACTGAAGGCATCCTGCACCATTAAAAAGGCCTGCTCTGGAGATGCCGGATCAAACACGGGGATCCTGGCAAAGGAGGCAAAGCGGCGGGTATCCTGTTCAGTCTGAGAGGAGATAGGACCAGGGTCGTCTGCCACCACAATGACCATGCCGCCCTTGACCCCGACATAGGCAAGGCTCATCAGCGGATCTGAGGCGACATTAAGCCCCACCTGCTTCATGGTCACAAGAGATCTGAAGCCGGCATAGGAGGCACTGGCACAGACCTCCATGGCCGCCTTTTCATTGACCGACCATTCAAGATGCACCCCATCATGAGGAACATGAAAAATAGTCTCGATGATCTCAGTGGAGGGGGTGCCAGGATAACCTGCCACCATTTTTACTCCTGAACACAGCGCCCCAAGACCTATGGCACTGTTTCCCATTACGTATTCTTTTTTCATGGTTAGCGTGATTGATTTGAATATCTGTGTATAGGACAGGTTATTTTCGCATAAATTTAGGCTGTCGCTACCAAATACAGCAGAGCTTAGAAAAATTTTACCTAGAGCTAGGCTCAAGCGCTACTTTGCTTTGCAGGCAGTTTCGCATAAGCACAGGCTCTCTGCTGCACGGCTCTAAGTAAAACCCATGCAGGCATTTGACAGTATTTAGTAGAAGATACTTACAGATCATTAGGTTAGTCTTATATTGTGTAGCAATATGCATTAAGAGTCAGAACCGCTTTAAACCCTGACCTCCGATTGCCTGTAAAAAAACGGCAGGCAGGAGCAAATTTCTGCTGTTCTTTTGCGGCTCTTTTTCGACACGCATCGCAATTTATCTGCATTTGTGGCAAAATTAGGCATTATTTTTTATTTAGCGCAAATAAGCAGAACTGCGCTATACACTAAGGTCCTTACTCACATAACAGAGTAGCTAACTTTAAGCCTTATTCCTAAGGTGCAGTTCTCAGGCTGGAGCATATCAAGAATGGCTGAAACCAAAGTCCCTTATAATCCACAAGAAATCGAGCCGCTCGTGCAGCAGTACTGGGCTGACCATCAGACCTTTGCGGCCAAAGAAGATCCTAGCAAAGAGAAATATTACTGTCTCGTCATGTTCCCTTACCCTTCAGGGCGTCTGCACATGGGGCATGTGCGTAACTATACCATCGGCGATGTGATTGCCCGCTATCAGAGACTGTGCGGCAAGAACGTCTTAAATCCGATCGGCTGGGATGCCTTCGGCATGCCTGCCGAAAATGCCGCCATCAAGAATAACCGTCAGCCTGGCGAGTGGACCTATGAAAACATCCGCTATATGAAAGGACAGTTAAAGTCCCTGGGTCTTGCCTATGACTGGGAGCGCGAGGTGGCCACCTGCCGTCCTGAATACTTCAAATGGGAACAGCAATTCTTCACGGAACTTTATAAAAAGGGGCTGGCCTACAAAAAGCTGTCCACGGTCAACTGGTGTCCGGTCGATCACACCGTGCTGGCCAATGAGCAGGTAGAAGACGGCTGCTGCTGGAGATGCGGCACCAAGGTGGAGCAGCGTGAAATCCCGCAGTGGTATCTTAAGATCACCGACTATGCTCAGGAACTTCTGGACGATATTGACCAGCTTGAGGGCTGGCCTGAGCGCGTCAAGACCATGCAGCGCAACTGGATTGGCCGCTCTGAAGGTCTGAATATTACCTTCAAGGTGGAAGGTCAGAGCGAGACCTTCACCGTCTATACCACCAGACCTGATACCTTCATGGGTATTACCTATGTGGCAATTTCCGCCAATCATCCGCTGGCCAAGCTTGCCTGTGAGCATAATCCTGAGCTGGAGGCCTTCTGCAAGGAATGCCGCACCCATAAGTTTGCCGAAGCAGATCTGGCCACCATGGAAAAGAAAGGCATGCCGACCGGTCTGTATGCCATCCATCCTTTAAACGGCCGCAAGGTGCCTATCTATGTGGCCAACTTCGTGATCATGGACTACGGTACCGGCGCCGTGATGTCGGTTCCTGCCCACGATCAGCGCGATTATGAGTTTGCCAAGAAATACGGTCTTGACATCATTCCGGTGATCAGACCAGAAGACGGCAGCGAGCCTGATTTATCTCAGCAGGCCTTTACCGAGCATGGTATTGCCTATAATTCAGGCGAATTCGACGGTCTTAATTTCAGTGAGGCCTGTGAGGCAATTGCTCAGAAACTGGTGAGCATGGGAGTAGGTGAGAAGAAGGTGAATTTCAGACTGCGCGACTGGGGTATTTCCCGTCAGCGCTACTGGGGTGCGCCAATCCCGATGCTGACTTTGGACAGCACCGGAGAGCTGGTGCCTGAGAAGGCAGAAAATCTGCCGGTCACCCTGCCTGAAAATGTCAAGATTGACGGCGTCATCTCTCCGCTTAAGACTGATGAGAGCTGGTATAAGACCACCTATGAGGGACAGAGCGCCACCCGGGAAACCGATACCTTTGATACCTTTATGGAATCTTCCTGGTACTTTGCCCGCTACTGCTCAGCCCGTGATGACAAGGAAATGTTCAACAAGGACGCTGCTGACTACTGGCTGCCGGTCGATCAGTACATCGGCGGTATTGAGCATGCCGTGCTCCATCTGCTGTATGCCCGCTTCTTCTTCAAGCTTCTGCGTGATGCCGGCATGGTAAAATCCGATGAGCCTTTCAAGCGTCTGCTCTGTCAGGGCATGGTGCTGGCTGATGCCTATTACTATGTCAACTCCGAAGGCACGAAGATCTGGGTCAATCCTTTAGAGGTTGACGCCAGCCGTGATGACAAGGGCAATATTCTCAAAGCCGTGGACAGAGAAGGACATGAGCTGCATCATGAGGGCATGATTAAGATGTCCAAGTCCAAGTCCAACGGCATCGATCCTGAAGAGATGGTGAAGCTCTATGGTGCCGACACCGTCAGACTCTTTATGATGTTCGCCTCTCCTGCAGAACTGACCCTCGAATGGCGTCAGTCCGGAGTCGAAGGCTCACAGCGCTTCCTGCGCAAGCTCTGGTCACAGGTTGAAGATGTCATCGCCCTGGGTACTCCGCCTGCCTTAGATAAGCAGGCCCTGAATGCTGAACAGCGCAAGCTGCGGCATGAACTGCACACCACCATTGAAAAGGTGACTGACGATATCGGCAGAAGACAGACCTTCAATACCGCCATTGCCGCGGTCATGGAGCTGCTCAATGCCGTGAGCAGATTCAAGGGCACCGATCCGCAGAGCATCGCTCTGCTGCATGAGATCTATAATAATGTAGTGCTCCTGCTCTACCCTATCACTCCGCATATCTGCTTTAAGCTCTGGGAGAAGCTGGGCAATCAGGGCTGCATCGATGACTGCAGCTGGCCACAGCCTGATCCTGAGGCGCTGAAGGCTGAAGATGTGCTGGTGGTGATCCAGGTCAACGGCAAGGTCAGAGCCAGACTGAATATCTCCCCTGAACTTGAGGAGGATAAGGTGCTGGCCATGGCTCTGGATCTGCCTGATGTTAAGAAATATCTTGACGGCAAGACCCTCAAGAAGACCATCTATGTGAAGAATCGTCTGGTGAATCTTGTCGCAGTCTAATTAAGGAGATCTTGTGCGCATCTACACTTATCTGCTCTGTGCCCTGGTGGGTATGGTTCTGACCTTGCTGCCTGGCTGTGGTTTTCATCTGCCTGCTGAGCATCAGCTCTCTACCACTATTCCTAAGCTGAATGTGACCGGGGCATATCAGTCACGTTTCTACAAGCAGGTTGTGCTGCTGCTTGAAGCACAGGGAGTTGAGGTCAATGCCCAGAACAGCGGTTTCACCCCGCAGGCATCAGAAGAGATCCCGACCTTAAGTATTCCGGAGCCTAAGGTTGAGGTGCCGCTGGTAGCGGTCAGCTCTCTGGCTGACGGACTTCAGTATGCGATTATCGTCTCCTACGCCACCACGCTGAGCATTCCGCATCATCGTCCGATCCTCATGCGCAATGCACTCACCCGCTCCATGCTGAAAAAAGCAGGACGGGCTCTGGCCTCTGACAATGAAAGAGAAATTGTTACCAATGAGACTATCGATGAGCTGGCACAGCAGCTGGTAACCAGACTTGCCTATCTCGGCAGGCTCTCTGATCCTAGCTCACCGGATGCCACTCCGGCTGAGCTTCTGATCTCCAAAGACGGCAGCACCAAGGATCTTAATCTGCCAGAGCAGCTGCCGCAGGGCTTAACCCTGATTGAGGCTCTGCAGTATCAGGAAGCGGCTGAACGCAGTGCGGCTAAGGCAACGCCTGGACTCAATCGGGATCTTGATGAGCTCAACAACGGTCAGGTGGTCCTCGACCGTTCCCGCTATCAGCTGCCTAAGGTCAAACCGCAGCGCGTCCATGAGGCCCCTGCTTCTCTGACGGTTGATGGCATCTAGGCTGTGGTAAATCTCTTCATCCTCTCCTCTGACTCGACACTGCTCAAGCAGGATCGCTCAGAGGAGCTTATGCGTGAAGCCCGCAGGCTCTATCCGCATGCTCAGCTCAAGCTGTACACGCATCTCGATTTTCAAAGCACGGGAGAAGCCAACTTAAAAGAGCTGCAGACCGATCTGCTCGATCTCGGACTCTTCTCAGGCTTCAGCTTTGACTCAAGCAATCCAGAAGAAGCCGCCCTGTTTGATGACAAGCTCATCCTCAAAATCTATCTTAAGGATCTGGACAAAACAGCCGCCCAGGTTCTCCATCTGCTGGGCGGTCCCAGACGGCAGGGTGTGTTTATTATTGTCGATCTGCCCCGCTTTGCTAAAAGCTATGTCACTCAGGCCAAAAACTGGGTGCCCAAGCTGCCTAAGGGTTCAGTCGAGACTCAGGTCAAGGCGGCGCTTGCCTATCTGCGCGGCGAAGGCAGTGAAGTGGAGTTTATCTATCCCCCTGAGGGAGCGGCCCTGCAGGAGTGGACACAGCGCCGTGCGGCGCACTATCAGGTACAGCTGACCGGCAGAGCGCTTGGCTATCTGTGCAGTGCCTCAGAAGGCAATCTCATGTCCATCGATCAGTGCCTCAAGCTGTTCAGCATTACGCATAAAGGCGCACAGATAGATCTTGAAGAGTTAAGCCATGTACTGCAGAGCGACAGCCGCTATTCAGGCTATGAACTGCCAGAAGCGGTGTTTAATGCCGACTCCCTAAGAGCGCTGAATATCATCAAATCCATGCTCAATCAGTCAAGTTCTGAGCTTGAAGCACTGGGCCTGCTCATCAGCAGACTTGATCAGGCGCTAAAGGTTCTTGTCAGGGCCCGCGATGAGCAGATTGACAAGCTTAATCCCTACTCCTCTGAGGTAAGTGATTTTTTCAGACGCGAGCGCGTGATGTCGCTTAATCTGCGCAAGGCTCTGCTGAAGGCAGCAAAATTTCTGCCGCCTGAATTTCTCAGCTATATCTGCCGGGAGCTTGAAAGCGCCTCACGCAGCTATCTGCAGTTTGACAGTAAAAATGCCTGTATTCATCTGCAGAATATCTGCATGTGTGTAGGCAATCGGCAGATCATGCAGTTTGAGGGACTATGAAGATAGGACTGTTTGGCGGGGCTTTTAACCCGGTGCATACCGATCATCTCACCATCGCTCACAGCTGTCTTGACCGACTTGAGCTTGACCGTCTGCTGCTCATCCCCAACTCTTTTCCGCCCCATAAGGATACCTGCAAGGTAAGCTATGCCCATAGGCGCGCCATGCTGGAGCTGGTCATCAGAGATGAGCCCCGGCTTGAAATCTGCGATATTGAACAGGATCCGCACGAGAAGCATTACAGCTTTAAGACCTGTGAAACCCTGCGGGCAAACTTTGGTCCTGACTGCAGGCTCTTTTTTATCATGGGGGCTGACAGTCTGCTCTATCTTGATGAATGGTATCGGGGGCTTGAACTTATCACGCTTGCCAATCTGGTCGTGACCAACCGTGTGGGCTATGAGCTTAAGGGCTTAAAGCCTGTGCTGCAGGATTTTGTCAGACGCTGTCACACAGAGCTGCCTAACAATCCTGCCTCTGAGAATTTCAGACCGCAGGGCGGACTTTACCTGCTTAACTGCCCCTTAAACGAGGTTTCCTCAAGCTCCATAAGATTAAAGCTCCAGCAGGGACAAAAACCTGTGGAGCTTGCAGCAGAGGTCTATGCCTATATCAGGGCACAGCACCTCTATGAAGAATAGAACAGTCTATTCCTGAATACGGTAGTATTCCTTATCGCGGCCTTCTGCATCTAACAGCTGCTTGAAGAGCTTAGGGATCTTGCCCTGACCGGTCCACTCATTGACTGAGCCGTCTAAAGCGGTATAACGATACTTAGGCTTCATCGTACGTCTTGGCTTCTTGCCGCCCTTGCTCTCGCCCTGTGAGGTGTAAGCATTGAACTCCTCAAGGGTCAGGCCTAATTCATTCATATTAGCCAGCACGCTCTGGAATTTGGCCTCACGCTGAGCCTGCTTAGCCTGCTCTTCCTCTTCACGTGCCTGAAATTCATATTTAATCTGCTCTAGATTTTCGATGATTTTATTTAAATCTGCATAGGTAGCATTTTTCAAAACCGATCTTAAGGAACGCAGATTAAGTAATAATTTTAAATCCATAAATAACTCCTAAAAGACTCTCAAGCATAGGTTTTAGTTACCTAGGCTGCGCTTGAAGATAACCTTAAGTTAAGGTTAACATATTAAGCTCAAAATAATCTAAACTAACAAGAACCACACACAGCTATATTATAGTTAGTAATCTTTAGTTAAGCAAGATGCTTAAAGTAATTCTTAATCTAATCCAGCATATAATCAGTCAGACATAATTAGACTGATAAAATCAGGATAAAATCAGGTAAAGATTAGTTACATGATAATTTAAAAAACAATTTTTGCCGCGTTAAAGTTTAATAAAAAAAATTAAATTATAAAATGATGCCCAGGTAGAGCTTTTCCTTAAGCTTAAGGCAGTCTATTACTGCTTAAAACCTGCGACTTTCGTTAATTATTCTAACCTATCCTGTTAAAATAAGTACGACTAAATATATAGTTATCAGAAAAAGTGGGGATTTTTTTCAAGTTTAGAGTGCTTTTTTACAGACTCTAGATAATCACTTTTATCCTCTAATATGTGGTTAAAAAACTTTGTTTGTAACACTCAGGTCTAATATCTAATGAATTTAAGATAACACTCCAAGATTAAGTTAAAAAAAAGCTTAACAGAGTAAACCTTAAAAGCTTAGAGATCAGGATGAGAAATAGATTGGTTGCGGATATAATCACGCTCTTCATTCACTCTGTCTAAACTTAAGCTAATGCATCTAAAGTTGCATTTGAGCTGCGCTTTCAGTCTTTCTTTTGCGCTGCAGGGCCTAGCAGTTGGCCAGGGTATAAGTCCTGCTTTGCGTCTCACATGCTCCGCGCTCTAAGATTAGTTAAGCCTATCCGGCACTTTTATTCAGCTCACCTAGAGTGCACCGGTCATTTGGTGCCTGGGCTCAGGCAGTGAATAATCAGCTGCAGCTTAAGCTTATTTTTACTCTTTGCTAGAGCTGAACAAGACTTGAGTAATCCTGTAAACTGTTTATGCAAGCCAAAGCCTAAGCATCTGTCCTTGGTCTCAGTTTTCAAATGCAGGCAGGAGGGCACCGCCAGCACAGAAGGCCTCTTAACAGGCTGCCACTGTGCTCACCGCAGCAGAACTCTGTTTAAGTCAGTTACCGCTAAGATGCCGGCAGCATAGGCGTTAAGCGCACCTCTATACGCTTTTTTAAATTATTTAAAAAAACCGTTGACAGCCTGTTTTTTGCTCCGTATAATAAGCCTCGTTTTCAGGACTTCTGGAAACACTTTCTTGAGTTCCTCCTTAGTTCAGTCGGTAGAACGGCGGACTGTTAATCCGTATGTCGCTGGTTCAAGTCCAGTAGGAGGAGCCAAGAGAAAGTCAGGCAGCGTTAAGCTGCTTTTTTTATGTCCAAACGTCAGTCATCCGGCACAGCTCGATCAGGCCGGATCCGCACTTAGCTTCTGCGCCAAAGCCTTTCAGACTAGTATATTCAAGCTTAATTAGCCACCAGGATTTAATTGCCCGTAGTTCCTGCATTTCAGGCCGGTCTCACAGTCCTAAGCTGAGCTTTAGGAACTCAGCTTAAACCCGGGTTATGCCCAGAACTGCCACCAGGGTCTGCGCTCAGCATGACTGCCTATGGCATCAAGTCTTGAGAGGATCAGGCTGCAGACGCTCTGCTCATCCTCTTCACTGCCCCAGGGGGCTGAGAGCAGCAGTTTAACCGCACCCTTGACATGATTTACAGTGTAGATATGGAACTTGCCCTGCTCAATAGCCTTGAGCACCGCCGGACGCAGCACCAGCTGACTGATGCAGGAATGGGGAATAATCACGCCCTGACTTCCCGTCAGTCCATGCAGACGACAGATCTTAAAGAAACCTTCAATCTTTTCATTCACGCCGCCCACAGGCTGCACATCGCCAAACTGATCAACTGCACCGGTCACCGCCAGATCCTGACGTACAGGCAGGCCTGAGAGCACCGAGATCACGGCACACAGCCCAGTTAGAGAAGCACTATCGCCATCAATTTCGCTGTAGGACTGTTCAAACACCAGACTTGCAGAAACCGGCAGGGGCTGCTCTGAACCAAATTCCTTGGTTAAAAAGCCATTGATGATCATCATGGCCTTGGCATGGATCTGTCCGGCAAGCTCAGCTTTACGTTCAATATCAATAACGTCGCCCTCGCCGCCTGCGCGCAGTGTTGCCGTGATACGCACCGGCTCTCCATATACAAAGCTGGTGCCGGCACTCTCTACTACTGACAGACCATTGATCTGACCGACCACCTCACCTTCAGTTGCGATCAGCAGCTGGCGATCGCGGTGATCTCTAAGCTCGGCTTCGGCAAGATAGTTAACCCGAAAATCTTCTGCGCCTAAGGCCTTGAGCAGATCATGCTGAGCCACGCATTCACCCTTACTCAGAAGAGAGGCCTCCATAATCAGAGCCTTCAGCCTGACTTCAGGCAGATAGAGATAGCGCTTATCGCCGCTTAAACGACACAGATAGCCTAAGAGCAGACGCAGCGCCTGCCACTCAAAATGCTTGCTGCCCAGAGTGTCATGGTAGTAGGCAAGCAGCGAGCCTAGGAGAGCCTCTCCGCCCAGAGCAGGAAACTCCGAGATTAAATCAGCATGCAGGGCATTTTCAAGATAAGGCCACATCAGCAGCAGCTGCGCACAGTCCGTGGCATCTCCGCAGAGGATGAGCCGCAGTTCCCTGTTCTCACACAGACAGGCCTCGACCATGCCCAGACGCTTAGGATGATCGATTAAATGCACACAGGGCATGATCACAGTGCCCTGCCCTGTCAGCACCCCGTTTTCCTTGTCGCTGCCGAACATCTCAAAGCGGCTGGGTGCATAGGCAATGATCGGCATCTCCTTGCCAAGCTCACTGCAGAGCTCTGAGGCGTTTTTCAGCAGATCAAGACTGTTAGGTCCGCACAACAGCAGCAGATGACGCTCTTTACTGTGATAGAGAGCCTTTAAGGCGTTTTTGGCGCGCAGCTGCAGTGAGGCAAAGCTCCGCGCTTTACAGGCACGCGTATCTAAAGGAGCCTGTTTAATTAACAATTCCTGAAAACCTAAGTCCTCAAGCTCCAGCTCTACCACCTCATCTGCGGGGGCTACGCGGTTTTGTTGCATATCATTCATCATTAAAAGGAAAAACTATAAATCAAATTCACGGCCTGGTTGAGAGAGGATACCACTTCCACATAGAATTTGCGCATCAGCTCATAGCGCAGGGAGAACTCTCCGACCGAATTATACAGGCCATAGCCATAAGCTACTCTGATGTCCTTGGTGATATAGCCCTGAATGCCGACCTTAGATTCATCACCCGTGCCGCTTGAACCTACTGTTACATTATGCATGCCAAAAGCTCCGGCCATCTGATTGACAACTCCCGTGGTGGCACCTAAACCTAAAGCCATCAGCAGTTCAGCGCTGGAATTGTCTGCATTACCGCTGCTCTTCTCAAGTCCATGTCCATACAGCATATAAGAGAGGATCTCATTGCGGGACATCACCGGTCTTGAGAACAACTCAATCTCCGGCTTGATGGCAGGACCCTTGACCTGTACGCCTGCCACGATATCCTCATCTAAGGTGGACGGATCGGCAATCACCTCGCAGTCAAGCTGCGGCTGGGTCGGATCGCCCTTGAAGATGGTACGTGCATGGTTGACGATAAAGTGATGGCCATATAAATCCGCCTCACCGTCCTCAAGCTCAATCACACCTTCTGCCTTGACATCCTTCTCTGAGACGGCCTTGCGCAGTTCAAGCCCGCCGGTTACCCGGGCACGCAGCCCCATGGCCCGCAGCTTGACGTCATCACCTAACTTGACCTTAAGCTCAATGTTCGAGTTCAGCGGAGCCTGCGGCTTCTGTCTGGCATTCTGAATCAGAGGCGCAGCGCCCATTTCATCCACTAGCACCTCATCCTTGGAGGTGACAATGCCGCCGGTCTCCACATCCTTGACCCGGATATCCGCCCTGGGGATTTCCACCTGACCTGTAATATCGAGCACCTCACCCAGCTTGACCCTGCTGTCCACATTGGTATAGGCCACGCCATAGCCTAGCAGGAAGACCGGCAGCTCCGTGGACTGAATGTGCAGATTGCCGTTGGCCCCCTGCGACCAGTCCAGATCCCCATCGAGGTTCAGACTGCCTTCATTGAGCTTGATTATTCCGTTCAGCACGCCTCGCTGACCTAAGGCCTTCAGATTCAGATCAAAGTCTTCGATACGGCCGATATCATAGGATGGTTCAGCGGTACCCTTGATGGAAAGGGTACCGTTGATCAGAGGACTTGCCAGCACTCCGCCGAGGTTCCCGTCAAGATTAACCGCACCGCTCAGCTCATTAAAACCGCCGCCTAAGGCAGCAAACTGCTCCAGACGCAGATTATCCAGTCTGACCTTGCCTGACAGCTGCTGTGCCCCCATAGGATCCTTGAGCAGCGCGTTAACGTCAAGTCTGCCGAAATTGCGGATGAAATTGAGCTCAAGATCAGCTTTGGCCAGCTGATCAGTCAGATCTGCCTTGAATTTGATATCCTTATAGCCCAGGTTAATGCTCGGCAGCCTCAGCATCACATCCTCACCTGCAAGCTCAGTGCTCAGGTGCGGCTTACCCTGCTTGATATCCACCGCACAGTCAAAGCCCACGGTGCCCCGCAGTGATGAGCCCTTAGGCAGATAATCCTGCCAGGCCTTGAGATTGAGTTTTTCAAGCTTGAGCTTAGTCTGCAGATCCTCACCTGCAAAGGTGGTCTTGTCGACCTTGAGCGAACCTATCTGCTCTCCGCTCAGCTCAAAGGCAGACAGCGATCCCTGCTGAGAATCCAGGTTAAGTTCAATGTCGATAGGATCGGTAAGCATAATCGGCTTGGTGTACTGCGTGGTGAAGAAGAAATCGCGGACCATGCCGCTCCAGATATTCTGGGTCTTGTCATACGATCCCTCTGCTCCTAAATAGGCTGAATTCTGTCCTAAAAAGTTGATGGCCAGACGATGCTTCTGCAGTGTACCGCTAATCTCAATGCCAAACTGCTTTAAAGCATCAATCTCCGGATCGAACATCAGAGTCTCGCTCATGATGACCAGATTACCCTTTTCCTCAGGTACTGAAACCGAGGAGTTGACCAACAGATCTTCAATATAAATATCCTGAACCTTTAAAAATTCTGACTGGGCAGTCATGGTCAGATTTGGCGCCTCCGCATCCCCCTTGAGCGTAAACTGCCCCATGAACTGGCCAAAGCAGTCAGGCGAAAATTCCGAGAGATCCTTGAGCGCAAAGACCGCCTTGAGGTCTGACTGCGGCGAGAGCTGTCCCTGCAGATCCACATGATTGGAGCGATGGACGAAATTCAGATTCTTGATTTCAAGATAAGGTGCAAGATTGCCCTCAAGCTCCTCGGCTTTGACCCTGGCCTCGGCATGGTTGAGCATGAATTTTGCCTCGGTGTTGACAAGCCCAAGCTTCAGCGTGCCTTCAGCCTCAGGCACCATCTGCATGGCAAAATCGGTGCCCAGTGAAGCTGCGCCCTCAAGCAGCGGATGCAGACTCTTAAGGCTAGAGGACTGTCCGCGCAGCTTGCCCTGAACGCTGACTTCAGAGCCATAGTTAGCCACAAAATCCTCAATGCCCACCTTAAACGGGAGTTTATTATAGCTGCCGCTTGCCTCAAGGGTTGGCAGGGTGGTACCTTCAAGCGTCACCAGTCCTGCAAGCTTAAGCCTGATCTGCTCAGCGCCATATCCGTTTACGGTTCCCTCAAGCCTGGTCTCAAGTCCATGCGCAAGGCTGCCTTGAGCCGTCAGACTGAAATCATCAAGCGCGGCCTGCTCGGTGATCCATTCAGGTTTTTTAGTATCGAGCTTCATCCACTCAGGCTGATAGTCAGTGAGCCCCGGGTCAAGACCTGCCTGCTCAGAGTCCTTAAGCTCCTCCTTCCAGTTCTGCTCGGAGGCGCTCACCACCTGCTCGGGAGCCACTTCCTCCACACTGGCCTGTTTGGACAGCGCTTCGATTTCCTCAGACAAAAGCGGATAGGCAAAATGTGCGGTCTTAAGCTCAAGCTCTGCCGGGAGCTGGGAGGAGAGACAGTTGAGGCGCACCGTAGTGCTCAGCACCTGAGGTTTTAACAGATCAAGCTTGAGGCTCAGATCGGTAAGATTGCCGCTCAGCTTGCCCTGTCCGGAGAGTCCATACAGCAGCCCCCCGAAATTAACCTTGGTATAGGCATTGCGCTGACCTTCACCCATGAGGTCAAAGTCAAAATACATAAAGTCGCGAAAATCTATTTTGCCCTTAAGAGAACCTTTGCCGAGGATATGCTCCACGCTGATCTCAGGCACCAGCAGATGGGTATCGGTCCACATGGCATTAACCGTGGAATTAAAGATGCCCGTATCCACCATGGACATATAGTAGCGCCCATGCCTGACCTTAAGGTTTTTGATGGAAGCAACCAGTGGCAGCGGAATGTCTCCGATAGGCTCTAAGACACCGTCTCCGCCATCAAAGCTTAAAACCTCACGCTCTGCATCCTTTGTCTCCCCGCTCTCGGCATTGTCAGACGTGGTTTGCGCGGTCTGAGGCTCAGTGCTCTTAGCACTTTCTGCGCTCTTAACCGCTGCAGAGTCTTCAGGATTGTCATAGAAAATCTCATCTTTAAGATGCACGGTCAGATGATCTAAACAGCCGCGATTGATCCCGGCATAATCACCCTGCACCTCAAGATCCAGATCAAGATCCTCCACGAGGACATCGACCACCTGAAAGAGGAAGGCAAAATCCTTGCTCTTAAAATTATTCAGGACGATATGAACCGGGATATTCAGCCTGAAGGGAGTCTCATCCTCAGCCTCCGGCTCTTCCTCCTCTGCACTCTCCTCAAAGATATCAATGAGCAGGGCGACCTTAAGATTGGGAATAGTGAGATGATCAATGACCAGAGCGCCTTTGGTCAGCACATCAAAGACATTGTATTTGATATCCAGACTGTCAGCGGTTACCGACACAATCTCCGGGACTTCCACCTTGATAGGTCTGGTGGTTTTCATGCCATAGAGAATACTGCCGTCGACCAGCGGCACCTCAAGTCCCACCACTCCTTCAAGGAGAGAGGAGGCCTGCTTTAAGGCAAAAGCTGAACCTGAGGTGGTACCCAGCAGCCAGTAGAGCGTGCCTAACAGCAGCACCCCCATGACAAGGCCAAGCTTTGACAGCACACACAGACAGTGTCTGAACCGGTGTTCCTTAACGGTCTTGACCTCAACTTCAGGTGCAGCAGTCTCTTCTTTTTTCATGCGTTAAAACTCCGGACCGAAGGAGAAATGCAGACGGAAGCCTGAATCATGGTACAGACCATAGGCTAAATCCACTCTAACCGCGCCATATTTGGAAATATAACGATAACCAATGCCGGGGCTGCCAATCGGATCCTCTGTACCGTCATATTCATTGCAGACTATACCGCCATCGAAAAACACCGCCAGCCGGCTGTCCTGAATCCCGCACGGGAACTGATATTCAGCAGTGCCGGTCGTCATATAGCGGGCACCAATCAGCCCGCCGTCATTGCGCGGCGCCTCACTTAAATATTTATAGCCGCGTACGGTCTGATCGCCGCCGGCAAAGAAACGCATGGAAGGCGGTACCTTGCGGGAATCAGAGCCAAAGGTCAGACCCTGCTGGAATCTGAAGAACAGCCGGGTATTGGCAGTAGGACTGAACAGCATCTTCCACACCAGATTCATGCGCAGAAAATTAAGATCGGTCACAAGTTTGCTGGCGCCCTTGACATCCAGCGACACCGAATAGCCATAATGAGGGTCAAAGCCGCCTGAGGTCTCACGGCGCGTTAAGGTTAAACCCGGCATGAGATTGTTGGCATAGCCCGTCTCATAGCCCTGCTTATAGTCCTCATATTCATAAGCCAGATAATAATCGCGCTGCCATTTGCCGGTCTTGTTGGCCACATAATGGAAGCTGACATGCGACTGATCTGAGGTCGTATCATTGAGCTTGGTGTGAGTCTGCGCCAGCTTGATATAGTAATAATCGGTATTCGGATTATCGCGCGGGATCTTATAGATCAGCTGAGCATTCTGCTTGACCATGGATAGTCTGGCATAGGAAGTCAGTGAATGCCCCCATTCGTTGAGCAGCGGCTTGTCCCAGGCCAGAAGCAGACGCGCACGTTCATCAGTCGAAAAGCCGATGCCGGTTCTGACCAGATTATGCGGCTGCCGTTCAAGCTCCACGCCTACCGGGACCTTATAGTCATGCCGCTCCTCCACCTTAGGTCTGACATCCACGGTCTTGTAATATCCGGTTGCCACCATGGATGAGGAGAAGGAGTTGATCTCATCGGTGCTGAAAGGCTTGCCCTCCTGAAGATTATATAGAGAGCTTGCCGGCTTAAAGAGCTCCTGACTGCGCTCGCTGATTTTCAGCTCGCCATACTGATAGCGTTTGCCCGTATCAAACAGCAGTTCCACATCACAGACATTTTCCTCTTCATAGACCAGAAGACGATGGGTAATCAGTTTGGCGTCAAAAAAGCCCAGGGCCAGAGCATTGCTCTGCAGCTGTGCCTTGAGATCTTCATAGGCACCGTGATCTAGGATTGCATAGGACTTCAGCTTGCTCTGAGCAATCAGCTTTAAAAAGGAGTGATAGAAAGCGCCTTCACCGGTGATGTCAATCTGACATTCACGGATAAATAAAGGCTTGCCCGGATCCACAATGACGATAATATCCTTAAAATCACCGCCTTCGCGCGGCACGTGGATCTCAAGCTGCGGATGATAATAGCCCAGCGCATGCAGTGCCTTGGTGGCCTGCTCACGGATTTCACGGACAAAGACCGAAGCACGCTTGCGCGAGATACTCGGCATGGCCGCAAAGGTACTTTCCAGATTTTCACGCAGCTCAGGCGCAAGGTCTCCGAACACCTTAATGCTCAGAGCATCCGTGACCCGCTGGGTGTTAAGCTTCTCCTCATCGCTTGAGCAGGCGATGAGCACTCCGCCTAAGAGCAGCTGCAGCACCACCAAAAGCAGGGTCTGGAAAAAGCTATTCTTTACGATCTTTGACATGCAACCTCAAAGACTAAGCATTTAAGGTAAGCAGAGCACAAGCCTCACAGGCTATGCCTTCCTTGCGTCCTGTAAAGCCTAATTTCTCAGTAGTGGTAGCCTTTACACTCACCTCTGACAGCTCTATCTCTAAATCAGAGGCCAAATTAGCCCGGATCTCATCACGGTAAGGTGAGAGCTTGGGGATCTGACAGATACAGGTTACATCCACATTGCCCACGACATAGCCCTGCTCATGTACCAGAGCTACTACCCGACGCAGCAGCACTCTGCTGTCAGCATTTAAAAATTCAGGCGAGGTATCCGGAAAAAGCTTGCCGATATCACCCAGGGCTAAAGCGCCTAAAAGCGCATCACAGAGTGCATGAATCAGCACATCGCCATCTGAATGTGCGATGAGTCCCGGAGCATCTGCAATATCAACGCCTCCCAAGCGGCAGGGTCTGTCTGCTCCAAAGCGGTGTACATCAAACCCCTGCCCTACTCTGAAAGGCAGCCTGCGCTTAATTGACATGGCTGTCCTGATAGACCTTAGCTGCCTTGATGAAGCCCGAGAACAGCGGATGACCTAAGCGCGGATTCGAGGTAAATTCAGGGTGGAACTGTACTCCGATAAACCAAGGATGATCTGGAATTTCCACAATCTCGACCAGCTTATTGTCTGTAGACATACCTGAAATCTTAAGTCCGGCCGCGGTGATCTTGTCAATCAGCTTATTGTTCACCTCATAGCGGTGACGGTGACGCTCAATAATCTCGGGCTTGTTATAGAGCCTGCGCACCAGGGTATCATCCTTCAGATGGCACAGCTGTCCGCCTAAACGCATGGTACCGCCCAAGTCAGAATCTTCACTGCGGGTCTCCACCTGTCCGTCTTCATCCAGCCACTCGGTGATCAGCGCGATGACCGGATATGGGGTCTTAGGATCAAATTCTGTGGAATTGGCTCCCTCAAGATGAGCAACATGACGGGCATATTCGATGATAGCCACCTGCATGCCAAGACAGATGCCAAGGTATGGGATCTGATGCTCACGGGCATATCGGCAGGCCATGATCTTGCCCTCAATGCCGCGCTTGCCGAAACCGCCAGGCACTAAGATAGCATCCAGCCCCTGTAAAATTTCCTCGCCTTTAACCTCAACATCTTCAGAATCGATATATTTGATATTGACGCTTAGAAGATTCTTGAGGCCGCCATGCTTGAGCGCCTCATTGACTGACTTATAGGCATCATGCAGCTCCACATATTTGCCCACCATGCCGATGGTGACTTCACCTACGGTATTGGCCTGCTGATAGAGCACCTGCTCCCAGTCAGAGAGATCCGCTTCCTTGCACTCAAGACCAAACTTATCCACAATCAGCTGATCAAGATACTGACTCTTGAGCAGGGCCGGAATCTTATAGATAGAATCCACATCCTTGAGCGATATCACCGCACGCTCTTTCACATTACAGAACATGGCAATCTTATGCCGCTCCTGGGTCGGAATCGACACTTCAGAACGGCAGACCAGCACGTCAGGCTGAATTCCGATAGACAGCAGCTCCTTAACCGAATGCTGGGTCGGCTTGGTCTTGATCTCACCTGAGGTCTTAAGATACGGCACCAGGGAGAGATGCATAAAGATGGTGTTCTCGCGCCCATTCTCGACGGCAAGCTGTCTTATCGCCTCCAGAAACGGCAGTGACTCAATGTCACCGACCGTACCGCCTATTTCCACAAAGGCAATGTCATTGCCCGCAGCACCAGCCATGATCTTGGCTTTAATCTCATTGGTAATATGCGGAATCACCTGAATAGTGGCACCCAGATAATCACCATGACGCTCCTTTCTGATCACATCAGAATAGATTCTGCCCGTGGTGAAATTATTGTTCTTGGTCAGCTTGGCGTGAATAAAACGCTCATAGTGACCCAAATCAAGATCGGTCTCCGCCCCGTCTTCAGTCACAAAGACCTCGCCGTGCTGAATCGGGCTCATGGTACCTGGATCCACATTGATATAGGGATCGAGCTTCATAATGGTGACTTTAAGACCGCGTGCCTCTAAAACTGCAGCAAGTGATGCCGCTGCAATGCCTTTGCCTAAGGAAGAAACTACGCCGCCAGTTACAAAAATAAGTTTAGGTAAGGTTGCCATATATAATCCTTTTTTTGAAGTTACGGAATTTTACCATAAATTAAGCGCTAAAACGCGGCAGTTTTTACATATTTCCTTTTAAAAATCAAAAACTAATTGTTATAACTAGATTTATCTGAGCAAACTCTCACTCCGCTCCTGCATAGAGCCCTGACTTAAGCCCAGCAGAGAAAGCTTAAAGGCTCTGCCTGAACCTTAGGGCGCTGCCAGAGCTCAAAGCAGGCCTTAAAAGTAATAAAATTAGTCAGATATGCTCTGTGCCTGCACATACGGCAGCTGCAGCCGTTCCATACCCCGGGAGAGCCCCTGCTTAAACCTTAGATTTGCTAACTTGAAAATCTCGGGTTTTTCGCTACAATAGGCAGGATTAAGTCTGTGACCTAAGTAGAAATTAAATTTCTTGATTTCAAGAAGTTAACTTCATTAAGCACACTTTTACATATTACTGGGGGGTCTTTGTGGTCTCATCCGCAATTCTTGCCCTTGCAGACGGAACCGTCTTCAAAGGCAAATCTTTCGGAGCACCTAACGTCACCACTTGCGGTGAGGTTGTGTTCAATACTTCCATGACGGGCTATCAAGAAATCTTAACCGATCCGTCTTATTCTCATCAGCTCATCACCTTAACTTATCCACATATCGGCAATTACGGCACTAATGAAGAAGATTTTGAGTCCATCAAAATCTGGGCCATGGGTCTTATTGTGCGTGATCTGTCCCTGTGTGCTTCGAATTTCCGCAGCACCTCAAGCTTAAGCGATTTTCTAGCGCGCTTTGACAAGCCTGGCATCTACGGCATTGATACACGCAAGCTCACCTCGCTCATCCGCGAGAAAGGTGCCCAGAACGGCTGCCTCTCCACCGATCCCAAGCTGAGTGCAGAAGAAGCCATCGCCAAGGCTCGCGCCTTTTCAGGACTTAAGGGGCTGGATCTGGCCAAGGTGGTCACTACCGATAAGAGATATACCTGGACTGAAGGCTCCTGGGAGCTTGGTTCAGGCTATGTGCCTCAGGCGCGTACCGAATTTTCAGTGGTAGCCTATGATTTTGGCATCAAGCGCAATATTCTGCGTCTTTTGGCAGATCGGGGCTGCAAGATCACCGTTGTCCCGGCTCAGACTCCAGCATCAGAGGTTCTTGCCCTGCATCCGGACGGGATTTTCCTCTCCAACGGACCTGGCGATCCGGAACCCTGCACCTATGCTCAGGAGGCGATAAAAACCTTCCTCGAGCACAAGATCCCGCTCTTTGGCATCTGCCTTGGACATCAGCTGTTAAGCCTCTCCTGCGGCGCCAGGACCATGAAGATGAAATTCGGTCATCATGGCGGCAACCATCCGGTGCGCGATCTCAGAGACGGCAGGGTGCTGATTACGGCCCAGAATCATGGCTTTGCCGTAGATGAGAAGACCCTGCCTCCCCACCTCAAGGCTACCCATCGCTCTCTGTTTGATGGCACCCTGCAGGGTGTAGAGCGCGACGATGTACCGGCCTTCAGCTTCCAGGGTCACCCTGAAGCAAGTCCAGGACCGCATGATCCACAACCGCTCTTTGATCATTTCATATCCTTGATGCAGGCATATCGGCAGCAGAGTAAAGCATAGGAGTCCACATGCCCAAGCGTACTGATTTACATACAATTTTAATTCTCGGGGCTGGTCCTATCGTCATTGGTCAGGCCTGTGAGTTTGACTATTCCGGCACTCAGGCCTGCCGTGCCTTAAGAGAAGAAGGCTATCGCGTGGTCCTGGTCAACAGCAATCCTGCGACCATCATGACCGATCCTGAGCTTGCTGATGCCACCTATATTGAACCGATTCACTGGAAAGTGGTCGCCCGCATCATTGAAAAAGAGCGGCCTGATGCCATCCTGCCGACCATGGGCGGTCAGACCGCCTTAAACTGCGCACTGGAACTGGCCAAAAACGGCGTGCTCGAAAAATACGGCGTGCAGATGATCGGTGCTACCGCTGATGCCATTGATAAGGCGGAAAACCGGGAGCGCTTTGACAAGGCCATGCGTTCCATCGGTCTTGAATGCCCGCGTTCAGGCATTGCCCACTCCCTTGAAGAGGCTCATGCCGTGCAGAAGAAGGTCGGCTTCCCCTGCATCATTCGTCCTTCCTTTACCATGGGTGGTACCGGCGGCGGTATTGCCTACAATCCGGAAGACTTTGACAGCATCTGTATCAAGGGTCTCGATCTGTCCCCGACCCATGAGCTGCTCATCGATGAATCCCTGATCGGCTGGAAGGAATTTGAAATGGAGGTGGTGCGCGACAAGGCGGACAACTGCATTATCGTGTGCTCCATTGAAAACCTGGATCCGATGGGTATTCATACGGGTGACTCCATCACGGTAGCTCCGGCTCAGACCTTGAGCGACAAGGAATATCAGATCATGCGTAATGCCGCCATGGCAGTACTGCGTGAAATCGGGGTGGAGACCGGCGGCTCCAATGTGCAGTTTGGCATCAACCCTGAGACCGGCCGCATGGTGATCATCGAGATGAATCCGCGCGTGTCCAGATCGTCAGCCTTAGCCTCCAAGGCCACCGGCTTCCCGATTGCGAAAATAGCGGCAAAGCTTGCGGTAGGCTATACCCTCGATGAGCTTGGCAATGATATCACCGGCGACAAGACTCCGGCCTCCTTCGAGCCTTCTCTTGACTATGTGGTCACCAAGGTGCCGCGCTTTAATTTTGAGAAATTCCCTCACTCCGATGACCGTCTCACCACGCAGATGAAATCGGTAGGCGAGGTGATGGCTATCGGCAGAACCTTCCAGGAATCCATTCAGAAAGCTCTGCGCGGACTGGAAACCGGCAAGTCAGGCTTTGATCCGCGCCTTGACAAGGACAGCAAGGATGCCCGCACCAAGCTTCTCTATGAGCTTGAAAATGCCGGTGCGCACCGCATCTGGTACGTCGCCGATGCCTTCAGACTGGGTATGACGGTTGAGGAAGTCTTCAACCTCACCAAGATTGATCCGTGGTTCCTCCATCAGATTGAAGAGCTCATTCTCATTGAGCAGTCCCTCGACGGCAAAACCTTAAAAGCCCTCAATGCTGATGAAATGCGTGAGCTCAAAGCCCGCGGCTTTTCCGATCAGCGTCTGGCCACCCTCCTGCACAGCACTGAGGATAAGGTCAGACAGAGACGCTGGATGCTCGAGGTCTATCCGACCTTCAAGCGCGTGGATACCTGCGCCGGCGAATTTGCCACCTCCACAGCCTATATGTACTCCACCTATGAAGAGGAATGTGAGGCAAGACCGACCTCACGCCGCAAGATCGTGGTGCTAGGCGGCGGTCCGAACCGTATCGGCCAGGGTATTGAATTTGACTACTGCTGCGTGCATGCCTCGATGGCTCTGCGTGAGGACGGCTTTGAGACCATCATGGTCAACTGCAACCCGGAAACGGTCTCTACTGACTATGACGTCTCCGATCGCCTCTATTTTGAACCTGTCACCTTAGAAGACGTGCTGGAAATAGCCAGAGTCGAAAAACCTGAAGGCGTGATTGTGCAGTTTGGCGGTCAGACGCCGCTTAAGCTTGCCAGCAAGCTGCAGCAGGAAGGCGTACCGATTATCGGTACCTCTCCTCAGGACATCGACCGCGCAGAAGATCGCAAGCTCTTCCAGGATGTGGTCAACAAGCTTAAGCTGCTGCAGCCGAAAAACGGTACGGCTACCTCCTTAGCCCAGGCTGTCAGCATTGCCTCTGAAATCGGCTATCCGCTCGTGGTACGTCCATCCTACGTGCTCGGCGGCAGAGCCATGGAAGTGGTCTATGATGAGGAAGATCTGCGTCATTACTTCGCTGAGGCCGTCAAGGTCTCCAACAAGTCACCGGTGCTCCTTGACAAGTTCCTCGATCATGCCACCGAAATCGATGTAGACGCGGTCTGCGATGGAGATTTGGTCGTCATCGGCGGCATTATGGAGCATATTGAGGAGTGCGGCGTGCACTCAGGCGATGCCTCCTGTGTCCTGCCGCCTTGGCATCTGAGTGAAGAGATCAAGGCTGAACTCATCAAGATCTCCGTAGATCTGGGCAAGTCGCTCAACGTCAGAGGTCTGATGAATGTGCAGCTGGCGGTACGTGAAAACAAGATCTACCTCATTGAGGTCAATCCGCGTGCAGCCCGTACGGTACCGTTTGTCTCCAAGGCCACCAGTCTGCCTTTGGCTAAGATTGCCGCCCGCATCATGACCGGTCAGAGCCTGACCGCACAGGGTATTACCAAACAGGTGATCCCGCCTTACTATTCGGTCAAGGAAGTGGTGCTGCCGTTTAACAAGTTCCCTGGCTCCGATCCGCTCTTAGGACCTGAGATGCGCTCCACCGGCGAGGTAATGGGTACGGCTAAGCTCTTCCCGGAGGCCTATGCTAAATCTCAGCTCGGTGCCCATACGCCGATTGTCCGTCAGGGTACTGTGCTGCTGTCCGTGAAGAATTCAGACAAGGATCGGACGCCGCGCCTTGGCAAGCTGCTGGCAGATGCCGGCTTTACCCTCGAGGCCACTTCAGGCACCTATCGCTGTCTGAAGGATGCCGGCATTGAAGTGAAGCTGGTCAACAAGGTCTTTGAAGGCCGCCCGAATATCCTTGACTTCTTAAAGTCAGGCAAATACAACTGGGTGATCAATACCACCGAGGGACGTCAGTCAGTGCTTGACTCAAGAGAGCTGCGCCGGGCTGCGCTGCGCTATGCCGTAGGCTATACGACTACCCTGAATGCTGCTTTTGCCTGCATCGAGGCACTGCCTGAGGATGAGTACCACAACGTGCACTCGCTGCAGGAGCTGCATGCGCTCACCAGCGGCTAGTCAGGCCCTCTAGAAATATTCCCCCGGAAACCAATCCGGGGGATTTTTTTCTGCTCTCATTAGAGCAGCAAAAAACCCCGCTGCTTTGAGCTCAAGGCAGCGGGGTTTGCTCTATTCTAAATAAGAATGATTATTTATCAGCTAAGCATCTGACGTTATAGTTCCAGGTGTTCTGATTATAAGGCAGACCGGTAGCAACCAGAGAGAGGATATGATTGCCGCGGTTCATGTTCTCTTTTTCAGTATCCGGACGATATGCGTACTGATAATCAGGCTTGTCAGTCAGGGTAACCTTGACGGTAAAGGCATACTTGCCATTGCCTAAGGCCTTGATCTGTGCCGGATATGGAGTCACTACAGGAGCTTTCTTGCCAGCTTCGAGAATACCTCTGTCCAAGAAGGCATTGACGGTACCCTTAGAGAGACCGAAACCAGCATCCTCAGTGGTGATCACGCCAGAGATTTCAACCGGCTGCTGCTTGTTGAAGCTATCCGGCAGAGTGACCTTCCTGCCTTCCTCTAAGCTGTAGGTTGTGCCCTGAGCACTCAGCTTCACATCGCTGATTGCAATCGGAGTGGTGTTGAAGGTCTTAAGCTCTGCAGGAGTATCCTTAGAGGAGATCTTCACATTATCCAGGGTGAAATCCTTCACGTTTGAGAGGGTTACCGCATTCTCTACACCATAGACGGTCACATCCTTGACATTGATGTTGGTCATAGGAGCACGCTCATAAGCCTTCCACAGAATGGCATTCTTGGCGTTGACCGGAGTGTCAGCCTTGCCTGCCGTAATGTTGGACATATAGACGCCCTTGAGCTGCGGAGTATAAGGACCTAAATCGCCTTCCTTATCCTGAGCTGAACCTAAGGTGTACTGAGTCTCACCGTACATCAGGGCATTCGAGCAGGTTGCCACGGTATTGTCCTTGAAGTAGATGTTCTCAATCAGACCGCCACGATAAGAATTGGTCTTAAAGCGCAGCACCTGATTCAGGCTCATGGAATCAAAGTGGTTGTTGTGGGCAAACACGTTGCTGATGCCGCCGGTGCACTCAGAACCCATGGTCACGCCGCCATGACCGTCAGCAAAGACGTTGTCACGGATGATGATGTCGCCGCAGGACTCGCCGCCGACCTTGCCGCGGTTATAACCGTCACGGTTCTTGCCGGACTTGATGGCAATACAGTCATCGCCGGTACTGAAGGAGCTCTTCTCGATCAGCACATAGTGGGTGGATTCAGGGTTCACACCGTCGTTATTGTGACCATGTGAATCAATGACCAGATCTCTAACCCACACGTTCTTGCTTCTTAAAGGATGGACTTCCCACATTGGAGAGTTGATGATTCTGACGCCTTCAAGCAGCACGTTTTCGCAGGCATAGGTCTCTACGGTGCATGGTCTTAAGAGCGAGCGCAGCGGCTTGACATCCTTTGGCGTATCGATATAGGTAACCTTTTCGATATCATCAGCATCGATAGCCATGGTCGGGATCTTGGCCGGCAGAGGAGATACACCGTCGGTGAGCAGACGGCGCTCTACAGGCAGAGCCTTGTCACTCCACTCCTTAACCAGCACGTCGACTACCTTGGCCTGATTCTCAAAGCCGAAGGTGCCCTTCTTCCATGGCTGCCAGTTATATTTATCAGCCTGAGGATTCAAGGTTCCCTTGCCGGTCAGAGCGATATTCTTGGCATGGAAGGCCCGGATCGGGGAAGCATAGTTATAGGTGTCGAGGCCCTCAAAAGAGGTCAGCACCATAGGATAGAACTCGTTAGAAATATTTCTGACAAAGCGCAGCTCGGTGCCTGCCTCTAAGTGCAGATTGACATTGCTCTTAAGCTCAATGGAACCCGTATAGTAGACGGTTGGATTATCCTGAGTTGAACCAGGCAGAGCAGGAACTACGACAATACCGCCGCCGTTCTTGCTGCAGTCATCAATGGCAGCCTGAATGGCCTTGGTGAAATCTCTGACCTTCTGGGTCATCTTGGCATGACCATCCTTGCCCTTGCCTACATAGTATTCTTCATCAATAACTCTGATCAGAGGAGCATATTTCTTATCAATCACGACGTAATAGACATCAGGGAAAGTTGGAGCATTCTCTTTAACAGTCTGCTCAATGTTACTGTAGGCATCATCATTCCAGTAAAGATCTTCTGCCCAGGAACTATATGAGCTAGCCATCAGGCAGCTGCCCACAAACACTGCTAATAAAGTTTTTTTCACGATTTATCTCCATCAAGAAAAATTACGTACATCCTCACTTTCTATAGCAAAACATCAGGATGCATCACTGCAAAGATTAATGTTACTAAATTTGGGCAATAATCCATACTCGAGTCTGATATTTTTTGAAACAACTCAAAATTTCAGTATTTAGCATGCTGAAATTTCAACCTATTTATATATTTTTTTTGTATATTGTGACCAAGATGACTTGTTTTGGAAATTAGTACATGATCGAAATCAGAATTGCTAGCGCTAACGAGGTAGTCGCGCTCAAAGAACTTACCTCTACTCTCCTGCCGGCTGACTTTTCAGGACAGCTCAACACTGAACAGATTGACAGCATCTATGAGCATATGTACTCACAGGAAGTGCGTCAGAATGGAGAGTCTCAGGGACAGTGCTTTCTCATCGCCTCGCTCGATGGTGTAGACTGCGGACTGGCTTCCTACTTAAAGCAGGGGCCGGATCTCTTCTTGCTGACCAAGATCCAGGTTCTCCCTGAAAAACGGCTGCATGGGGTGGGAGAGGCGCTGTTTAAGGAAGCAGTCAAACAGATCAAGGATAGTCACCCTACTCCCTGCAAGATCGAGCTGACCGTCAATTCCCACAATAAGAATTACCCTTTTTATGAAAAGATGGGCATGCAGAAAATCCGCGAGGAGTTTATCGATCTCGAGGAATTTACCCTGACCCAGGATGTACTGGAAATCGAGGTCTGACGGCCAAGCCTCTCATGCTAAAACCGGCGGTCTCAGGTTTTGGCCACAGGCTTCCTGTCCGCAGTGAAAGTCAAAGCCTGCAGAAAATTGTATACAAAAACAAGTCTGCCAGCTTTGGCAGGCTATTTTTTTTGCCTAGGCACCACTTTCTCATCGTCAAAAGTTCCAAAACAATATAAAATTGCACATTGGTAGGCAGCAGGCAGAAATACCCTGACCTCAGCCTGCCTCAGCAGAACCCTGCTCGTCATTAAATTTTAGGAGTCTAGTCATGATGAATATCCAGGATGTTGCAGCTTTAATCGCAGAGCACAACGTTAAATTTGCCGATCTGAGATTTACCGATACCCGAGGCAAGGAGCAGCACATTACCCTGCCGGCCGCCTGTATTGATGAAAAGTTTTTTGATCAGGGCAAACTGTTTGACGGCTCCTCTATTGCAGGCTGGAAAGGCATTGATAAATCCGACATGCTTCTGATGCCGGATCTTGAGACCGTCAAGCTTGATCCTTTCTATGCTGATCCGACTATTTTTATCCGCTGCGATATTCTCGATCCGGAGACTTTAACCGGTTACAGCCGCGATCCGCGCTCCATTGCCAGAAGATCCGA